>CAVPUU010000044.1:0-9230 GCA_963709015.1 uncultured Alphaproteobacteria bacterium
GCAGCGCGTTGCCCCGGCTGGAGTGCACTTCCGCGATGTTGGGATTGAGCCGCAAAGCGTTGTCAAAACCGGCCAGCGCCTCGGCTGCCCGGCCGCATCGCAACAAGGCATTGCCGCGGTTGAAGTGGGCCTCGACATAGTTCGGCGTCAGCGCCAGGGCCCGGTCGTAGCATGCGATCGCCTGCGCCAATTGCCCGCGCTCGAGCAGCACGTTGCCATGGTTGTAACGGCAGGGCGCGTGATCGGGCTTGACCTCGCAAGCCTGCCGGAAAAGCCGGTCGGCATCGGCAAAATTCCCGCGCTGGGCGTTGAGGATGGCCAGCATGTGCAAGGCATCGAACTGCTTTTTGTCGCCGGCAAGGACGAGATTGTAGAGCCGCTCGGCTTGCGTGAAATCGCCGGCTTGATGGGCGGCCAGCGCGCGATTGAGCTGGGCGGCGATAGATGCGCGCGGTTCGTGATCGGATCGCTTGGCCATGATGTAAATCTAGAAGATGCGTTGGCCGCTCTGTAGCACTTTATCCCTTTTGCGCGCGGAACGATGCGCCTTTTAACTCTTCCGCACTCAGAGATGCGAGGCAACGAAGTTGCCGAGCCTGAAGAGCGACGGCCGTGATTCCGTGCCTGTCATCCTTCGAGGCTCGCCCACGCAAGTCGGCTATAGCCGACTTGCGCATAAATATTGCCGATCTCGGGTAAACCCGAGATCGGTGGGCGAGCGCCTCAGGATGACGGTTTTGGCTTCGGCCGGACCGATGACAAGCTCCGGCGGATGACCCAGTAAACGCAGCGCGTTCCGTGATTACTGGATTCCCCGCTTGCGCGGGGAATGACAATGGAAGGCTGTGCGACAGCCGCAGCCGATCATGCTGCCCGCTTCGGCAAGGTCGGAATATCGCTCACGTCCACCTCGCGTTGCGCATGCCATGTATCGTGAGCCGCCTGCATCCGCACCCAAATCCCCGGACCATCCCCGAACAGCTTGCCGAGAAGAACGGCAACCTTGGGCGTCACCGGCTTCTTCTCTGCCATGATCGCATGGAGATGCTGGCGCGAGATGCCAAGGAGATCGGCAATCTCGCTCACAGAATTTCCAACGGCAGGGATGATATCTTCGCGAAGTAAAGCCCCCGGATGCGTCGGGCAGCGATTGCGATTGCGCTTGGCTGCATAGGCCATGTCATTCTCCGTTAGTGGTACTGTTCCAGATCGATCCGATAGGCGTGACCGTCCGCAAACTCGAATGTGATGCACCATGGGCCATTCACATGCACCGTGTAGCGTGTCGGCTTAAACCCATGGAGGGCATGAAATTCCGCCCCGGCATAATTCATGTCCTGTGGCCGCATCGCCTGATCGAGACGATCCAGCAGGCGCAAGATACGACCGTGCAAGCGGCGATCGATTCTGCGGGTCCGATCCGTGTTCCATAGCTCGGCCAAACCCTTATGCTCGAACGTCTTTATCACGCGCGCAATGTAATTGAAACGGCGACAAGTGTCAACTTATCGACGACAAAAGGATTTTCAAGACGGCCCGATTCCCCCGGGGAAGTGTTCCCGCACGCGGCGGAAACGCAAGCTCCACCCGTTCCCGCGAAAGCGGGAATCCAGGGCCATAATTGCAAGCTCAGCGGGTTTCTTCCCTGGGTCCCCGCTTTCGCGGGGACGAACGGAGTTTGTGTCGACTCAATCGGACTCAATCAGGCTCAAAAAAGAAAACCCCCGGCGGTTTGCCGCCGGGGGTCGTTATTGTCAACCGAACTTCGCCTTGATTCCGCCTTCGCGCTCACGCGCTTCGGCGGACTTCGCGATCAGGGATAGAAGTTGCGATGGAAGCGGAATTCCGCCATCCAGGCGCTCTGGTCGGTCAGACTGCGGGTCGTGGCTGCTGGCCCTGACCGGACACATACAGGACCCGACATATTCCTGTTCGAGGCCGGTATAGATCACGTCGACGCCGATATAGGTCTGCGAGTCGACGTTGAACTGCGTCCGCGTGCCGACGTTCCAGTACGCGAAGTTGTTGTTGCAAGTGGCAGCAGCACCGGTCACAAGGGAGCCCTCGCTGACGCAAGCAGCGCGTTGGCCGTGGCGTTGTACTCGACTCATGTACGTGCCATACACCGAGGTCTGCCAGCGCTTGTTCCAGAAGTGCTCGTAGCCGGCGTTGACGCCCCACGCGGTGGTCAACTGCTGGTCTTAGCTGCCCGGCGAGCCCCGTACACAGTCGGCGATGACCGAAGCCTAGTGCCGCCGAAGCCGCCGTTGTAGGCTGGAGTAGTAGCCGCCTGCGCCCGGCGCCGAAGCGATGGTGCCGGTGGTGGCGCCGTCGTCGACGTAACCGAGCGCGCCCTGGGTGTAGTTGAACTGGGCGGAGAAGTAGTCGCCCGGTCCGATCATCGGCGTGTTGATCTTCACGCCCGCGCCGGCGAACCAGCCGGTGGCGAAGCTCGGGTTGCCGGTATCCGTGGTCGTGCCGTAATACGACGGAACAACGTCATGAATACCACCCATGATCTGGGCGGCGCCCCATGTCGAGTCCAAACGTACGTTGGCGACGATATCCGGATAGCGCACGGCGCCCGACGATTGAGCCAGCGCACCGGTGGCGCCTGCACCACTTATGAACGATGTGGCACCGGCGGGACTCGCATTGAACACCGTCGTGGTGCGCGGCGCTTCAAGCGACAGCGAGGCCGAGAAGCCGTTGCCGAACTGCGCGGTGTAGGCCGTCACCGTCTGGCCGCCGTCGCCGGTATCCGACGACGGGTTGATCATGCCGCCGAAATACGACAACGCCGGAGTGGGATAGAGGTCGTAGAACGACTGCGACACGCCCAAGGTGAAGCCGGCCAACTGGATGAAGGCGCGGTTCGAGTTGAACACGCTGTTGCCGGCCGAACCTTGTGTGCTGCCACCGACGTCGATGTAGCCGCGCAAAGTGCCGAACTCGGTCTGGGTGCGGGCGTCGGCCGTGATGTAGCCGCGCGCCTTCCAGGTCCAGCCGTTGTTGCTGCCGAGCGTGTTGGTGTTGAGCGAACCCAGGTTGCCGTTGGTCAGGTTGCCGTTCGAGTTGACGCCGATGTACTGGCGGACCCAGCCGCCGATCTTGATGCACGTATCGGTGCCCGGGATGTAATAGAACCCTGCACCGTACAGACTGCAAATCTTCACGTACTGGACCGGTTTGGCCTTGACGGGAAGATCGGCGGCCTGCGCCCCGGCAACCGCAACGAGACCCGCCGCGCTACCGAGGAGAAGGCTTTTCACCATCTTCATCTTGAACCTCCAAACGTTGTTTATTGAGAGGGTTCTGTATCCGCAGTGCGACAGGCACCGATGGAACTTCCCCTTGCTCCCCGCTGCCCGGACAAACTTTTCGCGCCTTGCGATCGACCCAATAAAGTCAAACTTGAAAGTCCAAACCTGGGCCTGCCACCTGGAGCGATCCGTCAACCCGGAAAGCACGACATGGGGATGCCCCCCTCCGTCGCATCTGTGACATTATCGGAGGAAGCCTGAGGCGCAACGAAGAAGCGCCATTCCCACAGGTCCCGGCGACACTTTTCAAATGAGTGTTGCGCAAAAAACACGCAAATTTTCCGGACCGGCTGGGATGCGCGGGCCGGACGCCGGCTGAGGCTGTCCCGTAATAAATTCGTATTTCTATTCAATGAGTTAAAGGAAAAAGCCGCGGTTTTCGCGGCAATCGCGCGCCCGGAATGGGGCGCCGTGCCCCACGAAAACGATCGAGTTTTGACGTATTTCCGGCCTTCAATTTTTCGGACAGCCCATTTTGGCGGCATTTGGGCGCAACGGAGTCTGCCTCGCTGGGCGGCCTTGACATGGGCGCCGGTGCGCCAAAATCGCCCGGCCGGCCATCTGGGAGACGAAAATCGAATCAGTTCGCGTCCTTCGATTCGCGCAAATCGTGGAAACGCGAGCGGCGCGTCGGCCTCTCCACAAAAAATTTCGCGCGAAATTTTAAGACAGCAGGTTGAGGAGAATTGGGTGGGCGGGCATTTTCCAAGCAGACGGCCGCTCACCACAGCCGCCGTCTGGCGAAGGCATGACCGGACCCGGATTTGAGATACCGCTCAAATTCCTCCGCTTTTGTTTTGTTTGAAAACGCAACGTATGTAACCACCTGCCAAGGCCTGAATTTCGCTGTATGCGGCGATTTTCCTGAATTGTGATCCTCAAGACGTCGTTTGAGGTCCGCCGTCAGTCCAACGTATCGTCGGCTGGAATCCCGATTGCTTTTAATTAGATAAACGTAGTGCATGAACTGAGCCCTTCTTCGCTAAAGCTTCGAAGGGCATCCTGCTTCGCGCTCAAGGCCGGCGGAAGTCCTGCGAAGCGCGTAAGCGCGAAGCAGGATGGCGGGCGATCTTCAAATGGATCAAAGGCGAGCCACATGATGTTCAAATCGTGGATTACCATTGAGAGGAGATTGCGATGGCGGATAATGAATTTGCACCGGTTACGCCCGGCGAAATGCTGAAGGAAGAATTCCTCGCGCCGTACGGTCTGTCGCAGAGCCAGCTCGCGAAGGCCGTTGGCATTTCGCCAAACCGGATCGCCGAGATCGTCAACAATCGCCAGCGTATCTCGGCCGACACGGCGCTTCGGCTGAGCTTATACTTTGGCAACAGTCCGGGGTTCTGGCTGAATCTGCAAAGCCACTACGATCTGAAAATGGCCCGGCAAAATCTCAAACCCGGAGATGCCAAACCCATCAAGCCGCTTCGGGCCGCATGAACAGGCTTTCTGGCCGGCGGGTATTCGACAGAAGTTCTGCGAAGCGCGTAAGCGCGGAGCAGGCTGGCGGAGCGAGCGAGGCCGGAATCCAGCGTTGTCCAATCCGAACGCTGTCATCCAGGTGCACTCATCCGTCGTGAATCCAATCCCTCCGTGCGATCTCAGAGATTTAGAGCGACATTGCGAATTCCGTGATTTCCGGATATCTTTCCGGAAACGGTCCAAGATGGAGATTCGAACCATGCCGAGCGGCCAACGAAAGCCTGTTACCGCCTATCGCCGCCGGCTGAAGCGACGCGGCGTCGTCCGCGTCGAAGTGCATGTGCGCAAGGACGATGTCGCATTGGTCCGTGGCGTGGCCCAGGCGCTCTCAGACCCTGCACGCGAGGCCGAAGCTCGGGCCATACTGCGGGAGCGTTTCGGTGCGAACAAGGGGAAGGGCTTCAAGGCCCTTCTGGCGGCAGCCCCGCTGGAAGGGATCGACCTAACTCGTGAACGCGATGTCGGACGCGATGTCGCGCTGTGAACTACCTGCTCGACACCAACATCATTTCTGAGGTTCGAAAGGGTGCCAAGTGCGACGCAAACGTCGCCGCTTGGTACAACTCGATCGACGATGCGGAGATCTTTCTCAGCGTGCTGGTGCTCGGTGAAATTCGCAAGGGCGTCGAGCGGGCTCGGCCCAGCGACCCAGCCCAGGCCCGCGCTCTGGAGAAGTGGCTGACCGCTGTTGCCGAGTCCTTTGTCGAACGTGTCTTGACTGTCGATCAGGCCGTTGCGGATGAATGGGGGCGCATGGGCGCCAAGCGTCCGGTGTCGACCGTGGATGCCTTGCTCGCGGCGACAGCCAAAGTTCATGGCATGACGCTCGCGACGCGCAATGTGTCAGACGTGGCTGACCTCGGTGCGGATTTTGTCAACCCGTTCGAGTATCGCGCTTGACGGGTTCTGCAATGCGGCTCCGAAGCCCGGCTGTTCAGCGGGTTCCGCGAAACGCACAAGTTCCGGTTTGACGCGCAAATGCCGAAAGCATAAGCCTTCCCGTTACCGGAGACGTGGCCGAGTGGCTGAAGGCGGCGGTTTGCTAAACCGTTATACGCTCCAAAGGCGTATCGAGGGTTCAAATCCCTCCGTCTCCGCCATCCTGGACCCGAGCGGATAAATCGAAAACAGCGCCGCGCCGCGCGCAAGCAGAGCCCGCCGGCGGAAAAGCGCGCCACTCCCGCGCGCGACCCGGCCGCCCAATTGTTCGCCGACGCGGAGCGCCACCAGCGGCAACACCAGCTCGATGACGCCGCGCGCGTTTACGAACGCCTGCTGCAACTCAAGCCCGATCACGCCCAGGCGCACAACAATCTCGGCCTGGTCTTGCTGGCGCAAGGCAAGCGCAACGAAGCCTCGGCCCATTTCGCGCAGGCGCTGACGCTGATGCCGCAATTGTTCGAGCAATACAAAGGCGTCTGCGACACGCTCGCCGCGGTTTTGCCGCCGATCGGCGAGGCCATGCGGCGGGCGAACGCTCCAGACCGGCCGGCCGCGGCGCAACGGCTCGACAAATCCGCCCTTGCCGCGATCTGCGACGACCCCTTGCTGCTCTGCGTGCTGCAATCGGTCCCTGTCCGCACGACCGCGCTGGAGCGCGTTCTCACCTCGTTGCGCGCGGCGCTGCTCGATACCGCTGCCGCCGGCAAGACCCTCGCACCGTCCATGCTGACATTCTGCTGCGCGCTGGCGGCGCAGTGCTTCATCAACGAGTACGTGTTCGCGACCGCGCCGGAGGAAGACGCGAAAGCCGCGCGCCTGGCAACGGGGGTTGGCGAAGCCTTGAAAGCCGGCGCGCCGGTTGCGCCGGCGGCGCTCGCGGCGCTTGCAATGTACCGGCCGCTGTCCGCGCTGCCGGAGGCGCAGGCGCTGCCCGATCGGACCTGGCCGCCGGCCGTCGACAAAGTTGTGTCCGTGCAAGTGCGCGAACCATTGCAGGAACTGCAACTGCGCGCGTCCATTCCGCGCCTGACGCCGGTCGACGACGAGACCTCGCGGCGCGTCCAGCAGCAATACGAAGAAAACCCCTACCCGCGCTGGGTGAATGCCGCCGGCGGCGTCACGCCGATGCCGATCGACGCGGCCTTGCGCGCCAAATTCCCGACCGCCGCGTTCGCCCCGCTCGGGAAAACCGACGCGCTCGATATTCTGGTGGCCGGCTGCGGCACTGGCCTCGCGCTTCAGATCGCGCAAATTTACACGGGCGCAAACGTGCTGGCGGTCGACCTCAGCCTCGGCAGCCTTTGTTACGCCAAGCGCAAGACGCCGGCATCGTTTTCCGACCGCATCGCATACGCCCAGGGCGACATTCTCCAGCTCGGCGGCATCGGCCGCAGCTTCGACCTGATCGATTGCGCCGGCGTGCTGCATCACATGCGCGAACCGTTCGAAGGCTGGGGCGTGTTGCTCTCCCTGCTGCGGCCCGGCGGCTTCATGCACCTCGGCTTTTACAGCGAGATCGGCCGCCGCGACGTGGTGGAGGCGCGCGCCTTCATCGCCGAGCGCGGCTATCCGGCGACGCCCGACGGCATCCGCCGCTGCCGGCAGGATTTGTTCGAGACGCCGATGGCGAGCGTCACGCGCTTCAGCGATTTTTTCAGCACCAGCGAGTGCCGCGACCTCTTGTTCCACGTGCAGGAAAGCCGCCTGACCATTCCGGCGATCAAAACGTTCATCGGCGGCCGCGGATTGAAATTCATCGGCTTCGATTTCGACGAGGCCGCGGCGCAAAATTTCCGCGCCATGTTCGCCGCCAAGGGCTGGTCGATGGCCGACCTCGACAAATGGCACGCGGTCGAGACCCAATACCCCGATACCTTCTCCGGCATGTATCAGCTATGGGTGCAGAAGAGCTGACCGCGGCCGCCGTACTTGCGGCGTAAAATTCGCCGCCGCGCGAACTAAAGCGGCGACTCGCGGGTTAACGCACACAGTGTCTCACCCTTCGGACGACAGTCATGACCAAGTTCAATTCGGCGCTCTTTGCCGCCATTGCCATCGCCGGCATGGCGGCGCCCGCACGGCCGGCCGCGGCGATCGAATATCCCTGGTGCGCGCAATATGGCGGGATGGACGATGCCGGCAGAAATTGCGGCTTCTCGACGCGCGAACAATGCATGGTGACGGTGAGCGGAATTGGCGGAAACTGCGAGCCGAATTTGTTCTACACTGGCGCCGCCGAGCGGCCGGCGAGACCGGCGCGCAAGCGCCGGAACGATTGACGCGGATTGAACATTGTCGCGCGCGACCGGGAGACATTCGATGCGCAGATCATATTGGCTTCTCTTGTCATATTGGATTCTCTTGGCCATGACGCTTGCGGCGCCGGTGCTGGTCGCGCCGCCGGCCGCCCAGGCCGAGCCTTACAAATGGTGCGCCATTTACGGCAGCGGCATGGGCGGGGCAAAGAACTGCGGTTTTGTCACGATCGAGCAATGCCGCTTGACCGTTTCCGGCTTGGGCGGATTCTGCGAGCCTAATCTTTTCTACACCGGCCCTGCCGACGAGACGCCCGCCCGGCGCGGACGCAGGGGCCGCGACTATTGATGGCGGGCTAAACGTTTCGGACGTGAACGCATGACCGGGAGATTTTCTATGCGCAGATTATATTCGGCTCTCTTTGCGCTTGCCGCGCTTGCCGCGCTGGACGTGGTCACGCCGACTGCCGGTCAGGCCGAGCCCTACCCCTGGTGCGCGCAATATACCGGCGGCAGAGGCGGCGGCGGCCGCAACTGCGGCTTTGCCACATTCGAGCAGTGCCGTGCGACGGTCTCCGGCATAGGCGGGTTCTGCGAACCCAACTTGTTCTACACGGGCCGCGCCGAGCGGCCCGTCCGGCACACGCGCAAACGCAGGCGTCACTACGACTGAGGCGCGTGAAAATCCGGCAGGGGCGCGCGCGCTTGCGTGCCGGGATGAAGCCGGGCCATATCGCGCGCCATGGCGCAACCTCCCCGTTTCAACTTGCCGCAGACAATGCAAGAGGCCGTCGCCCTGCATCGGCAGGGGCGGCTGCGCGAGGCTGAGAAGCTCTACGCGCGCGTGCTCAAGGCCGAGCCGGCGCAATTCGACGCGCTGCATCTGCTCGGGCTGGTCAAAGCGCAAGCCGACAAGATGGGCGAGGCCTTCCGGCTGATGTCGGCGGCGCTCAAGATCAATCCCGACGCGCCCGATGTCCTCATAATCTGGCAAACGTGCTGCACGCGCTCAAGCGCGACGCCGAGGCGCTCGATTGCCTGGACAAAGCGCTGGCGTTGCAGCCCGGCAACGTGGACGCGTTGCACAATCGCGGCAACGCGCTGCTCACGCTGGGCCGCGCGCAGGACGCACTAGCCTGCTTCGATGCGGTGCTGACGCGCAATCCGCGCCACGGCGAAGCCCTGCTCAATCGCGGCAGCGCGCGCGCAAATCTCGGCCGCGCCGACA
>CAVPUU010000045.1:0-44172 GCA_963709015.1 uncultured Alphaproteobacteria bacterium
AGAAGCTGCTGATCGGGCGGACTGCCCCGGGGCTCATCGCGGTGCTGGCCCATCAGAGCGCGCTGGACGCGATCCTCGCGTACATGGAGCGGCGCTTCGAATCCAACGTGACGACGCTGACCGAACAGCTCACCGACTACGCGCGCATCGTTGCCGGCGATGGACGCGAGGGCCTCGTCAACGCAGCCCTGACTAAAAACGTTCGCGCTCAGCGTGAGAAGGAAACCGGGCTGGTTATGACATCTATCCGTCACTCTGAGGTGCTCGGCGCGAAAAGCGCCGAGCCTCGAAGGGCGACAGCCGTCATCCTTCGAGGCTCGCGGAGCCTGTCATCGGGCCGGACCGAGCGGGCCGGACCCGTTGGCTCGCACCTCAGATTGATGGCTGACTTTCAATTCCCCTCGCGCCAGATGCCGAGCGATTCCTGCGCCGGCCGGTCGGAGATCGAGAACAACACCGCTTCGCTCGCCGCGTTGTGGAAATAGCGCTTCCACGGCGGCACCACGAATACGTCGTTGACACCCCATTCGAACGGCGTGCCGTCGATGATGGTGGTGCCCTGGCCCTCGGCGACCGCGAAGATGGTGCCGTCGGTAGAGCGATAGGGCTCGCCTGCAAAGCCCTTCGGCAGCAGCGAGAGATAGGCGCCCATGGTCGGCAGTACCGGCCCGCCATTGATCGGGTTGGCGTAGCGCACGCGCGCGCCGTGGCGCTTATCGATATCGCCGGTCTTTTTCAGTCGCTCCAGGATCGGCCGCATCTTGGCGTAAGGGTAGTTGATCACCGGGCTGCGGTTGAGGTTGGCCGGCGCGCCGTCCGGCAGAACGCCGGACGCATAGCGATCGAAAGAATCCCCATCGGCGTGGCTGGTCTTCTGCATTTTCTCGTCGGGATGGGCGGCGAATGACGTCTCGAAATGATTGATCGTCGGCAAGTCGAGCACGTCAAGCCACATCACCGGTTGCTTGCCGGGATTGCCGTGGTCGTGCGGCGCCCAGTTGGCGGTGATGATGAAGTCGCCATGCGACATCATGGTCTTCGCCCTCGACCGCGGTATAGGCGCCTTCGCCGTCGAGCACGAAGCGGATCGCGGAGGCAGAGTGCTGATGCACGTCGGCGATCTCGCCAGGCAGAATGAGCTGGATGCCGGCGAACAGCGAATTGGTGATGCGTGCCTTACCGGTCTCACCGGATTTTCCAGCACCAGCACGCGGCGTTCGGCTTCCTCGGCACTGATCACATCGCCGGCTTCCATCATCAGCTTTTTGACGTCGGAAAATTTCCACATCGCCGGCCGGCACTCGGTCTTCGGCTCCGGCGTTACCAAGTCCTTGAGCACCTCCCAGAGCGGCGCCATGTGGAATTTGGAAATCTTGTCGTAATAGGCCTGCCTTGCCACCTGCACATTGTGCTTGGAGCCCGGGTGAGTTGCGGTTGCGACCGCCATAGCGTGTTCCTTTGGGTCCGATCGTTGAATTTGCAGCTTTATACCGCAGTTCCGCAGCGGCAGGAATATGCCCGCAAACGCCGCAAACGCATGGCTATTAGCTAGTCACTGGCGGCAACGCCGTCCACCACGCCGCATGGCCCAATTTGTCGTTTAGGGGCCGGCGTGCGACAATAGCGCTTGCATCTAGACGCCGGGCAACGGCCGCGGGGTAACTCATTGGCGTCAAAACGCCGGTTCCAGCTCGTCCTCCTGAAACCCTCCCATTACAACGACGACGGCTATGTCATCCGCTGGTGGCGGGCGCTGATCCCGTCGAACTCGCTGGCCGCAGTCTATGGACTGGCGCTCGATTTGGCGCAGCGGCGCGTCTTAGGGGAAGATGTCGAGATTGACATCGACGTCATCGACGAGACCAATACCCGCGTCAACGTCAAGAAGCTGATCCGGCGCTTCCGCAAGCACGGCAATTTCGGTGTGCTCGGCCTGGTCGGCGTGCAATCGAACCAGTTTCCACGCGCGCTCGACATCGCCAAGCCGTTCCGCGCCGCCGGCATCCAGGTCGCGATGGGCGGCTTCCATGTATCCGGCTGCCTCGCCATGCTCGACGGCACCGCCATCGACCTCGACCTTGCGCGCGGCATGGGCATCTCGCTGTTCGCCGGCGAGGCCGAGGGCCGCTTCGACGATTTCCTGCGCGACGCCGCAGCCGATCGGTTGAAAGCCGCTGTACAATTACATGAACGATCTGCCGAACCTGGGCGGCGCACCGAGCCCGTTTCTGCCACGGCAATTCGTCAGCCGCACCGCCGGCACCAATGCCGCCTTCGATGCCGGCCGCGGCTGCCCGTTCCAGTGCTCGTTCTGTACGATCATCAACGTGCAAGGCCGCAAGTCGCGCTATCGCACTCCGGATGACATCGAGAAGATCGTGCGCGAGAACTGGCAACAGAAGATCGCCCGCTTCTTCATCACCGACGACAATTTCGCGCGTAACAAGGAATGGGAACCGATCTTCGATCGTCTGACGAAATTGCGCGAGGTCGACAAGATTCCGCTCGGCTTGATGATCCAGGTCGACACCATGTGCCACAAGATTCCGCGCTTCATCGAAAAGGCCAAAAAGGCCGGTGTCACCCGGGTATTCCTCGGACTTGAGAACATCAATCCCGACAATCTCATCGCCGCCAAGAAAAAGCAGAACAAGATCACCGAATACCGCAAGATGATGCTGGCCTGGAAGGAACAGGGCATCTTCCTCTACGCCGGCTATATTCTCGGCTTTCCTGGCGAGACGCCGGAATTGATCCGGCGCGACATCGAGATCATCCAGCGCGAGCTGCCGGTCGATCTTCTGGAATTCAATATCCTGACGCCGCTGCCCGGCTCCGAAGACCACAAAGTAATGTGGTCCAAGGGGGTCGCGATGGACAGCGATTTGAACAAATACGATCTTGACACCCGGTCACCGATCATCCGAAAATGAGCCGGCGTGAGCTTCAGTCGATCTACGAAGAAGTGTGGGACCTCTATTACACCCGCGCCCACATGAAGACGCTGATGCGGCGCGCCGCCGTCACCAAGGTTCCGATGCTAAGTCTCGCCAAGGTGCTGATCCAGTTTTCGACCATGATGCAGCTCGAAAAGGTCCATCCGCTCCAAAGCGGCCTGATCCGCATGAAGCACCTATCGGAGCGGCGGCCGGGCTTGCCGGGCGAGAACGCCATTGCGTTCTATGCCGGCTATATCCGCGACCTGATCGTACGCAACGCGGGATTTGTCCGCACGATGCTGTGGGTCCTGAGCATGACGCGCGGCATCGCGCGCGATCCGAACCGGCATCTCTATATCGACCAGGCTTTGACGCCGGTGCATGACGACGAAGACGAGACGTTCGATTATTTGACCAAGACCGATGGCGCCAAAGCGGCGATCGATCATTTGAAGAAAGTTGCCGAGCTGACGCACAAAGTGCGCGAGCCGCACGCCGCCTTGACCCCAGCCTGGTGCCGGCGGCGCCTGCTCCGCCGCTCTAGTTATTGACCGAGCCGCCGTCCACCACGATCGACTGGCCTGTGACGAAATCGCTGTCACTGGAGGCCAGGAACACCAGCGTGCCGAGCAAATCTTCCGGAAAAGCGTCGCGCTTGAAGGCGCGGGAATTGCGCACCGGCAGGCGCTCCTCTTCGACATGGGTGGCGTTTTCGAGCCCGGTGTCGCTGAGGATATAGCCCGGCGATAGCGAATTGACCGCGATGCCGTATTGCCCGAGCTCGCGCGACAGCGAGCGGGTGAAGGCCAGCATCGCGCCCTTGCTGGTGACATAAGGCAGCATGCGCGGCACGCCTTTGTAGGCGGCGCCGGAGGCGATGTTGATGATCTTGCCGCTGCCCCGCTTTATCATATGCGGAGCAACATGCCGCACCATCAGATACGGCCCGCGCACGTTGATCGCCATCACGCGATCCCACAATTCCGCATCCCATTCGTTGAAATTTCGCGGACTGAGAGTCGAGTACAGCGCGGCGTTATTCACCAGGATGTCGATCTGGCCGAAACGCTCGATGGTCTGCGCCACCAGGCTCTTCACCGCCGTCTCGTCGCCGACATCGAACGTGACGCTCGCGACGGAATTGGCGCCATAGCGGCCGGCGAGATCCGCGGCGAGATCCTTGCCGTCGGCAATGTCGGCGATCATCACGCGCGCGCCTTCGGCCGCGAGCGCCTGCGAATAATGCCGGCCGATGCCCTTCGCGGCGCCGGTGACAATCGCGGTTTTTCCTTCCAGTCTTGCCATTTTGAGACCCTTGTCATGGCCGGGCTTGTCAGCTCAAGTCGGGTTTACCTGACTTGGGCAAATGAATAAATCCTCGCAACTCGGGCAGGCCCGAGTTGCGAATGCCATCCACGCCTTTATTGTCGCGATCATGCAAGACGTGGATGCCCGCAACAAGTGCGGGCATGACGATAAGAGGAAACGCCATGCCGAGTGACACCGCCGACCGCCTGGCCATCCGCGTGCTGATCGAGAACTGGGCGCTGTGGCGCGATGCGCGGATGTGGGACCGCTTCCGCACGGTCTGGCACAGCGACGGCCATATGTGGGCGACCTGGTTTCAGGGCTCTTCGAGGAATTCATCAAGGTCAGCCAGGAAGGCTACGACCGCGGCGTGCGCATCATGCACATGCTCGGCGGCATGAGCATCGACATCAAGGGCAAGCGCGCCATCGCGCAGACCAAGATGACCATCTCGCAGCGCGCAGCGGTAGAGAGCGTGATCTGCGACGTGGTCTGCACCGGCCGCTTTTACGACTTTCTGGAAAAGCGCAAAGGCAAGTGGGGTATCGTGCTCCGCCGCCTGGCTTATGAAAAAGACCGCATCGATCCGGTCGACCCCACGGCGCGGCCGGTGCTCGACAAGGATTTGCTGGCGCAGTTTCCGGAAGGCTACCGCCACCTCGCCTATCTGCAGACCAAGATCGGCTACAAGGTCAAGCGCGACATGCCCGGCCTCGACGGGCCCGATCTCGATGCGCTCTATGCGAAGGGTGAGGCCTGGCTAAAAGGCAAAAAGCTTTGAGTTGGGCAAGCGTGGGCAGCTAAGAGGCCCGACCGTTGCGCGCACCCCCGAATTGGGCGCAAGATTGCGAAAATAAAATCAGGGGGAGGATACGATGTCCATTCGCGTCAATCGCCGCAAATTCCTAAGCGGAACGGCCGCCGCGGCCGGCGCCGCAACATTCCCGATGCCCGCAATCGCACAGGGCGCGCCGATGAAAATCGGCCTGCTGACCGTCAAGACCGGCCCGCTCGCAGCCGGCGGCCAACATGCCGAAGAAGGCATCACGTCGTTCCTGAAGGACAAGAACTACACACTGTCGGGGCGCAAGATCGAGCTCGTGGTCGCCGATACCGGCGGCAGTCCGGTCGGCGCCAAGACCAAAGCGCAAGAACTGGTCGAGCGCGATAAGGTCAATATCGTGCTCGGGCCGTTCGCCGCCTTCGAACTGCTCGCGACGCTCGATTATCTAGCACAGGCAAAGATGCCGACACTCGCTTTCGCCGGCGCCGAAGACGTCACGCAGCGCAAGGGCAACCCCTATCTCGCCCGCACGTCGTACACCTCGGCGCAGGCGCTCTTCGCGCTCGCCGATTACGTCAGCAAGGACATGAAGCTCAAGACCGCCGCCACCATCGCCGACGATTTCGCCTTCGGCTACGAGCAGATCGGCGGCTTTCAGCGCGTGCTCGAACAACAAGGCGGCCGCGTCGTCCAGAAGCTGTGGTCGCCGCTCAACACGCCCGACTATGCGCCCTATATCGCGCAAATTCCGGCCTGCGACGCGGTCTGCGTGGGTCTTGCCGGCTCAAACCCGATCAAGTTCATCAAGCAGGCCAAGGGCCTCGGCATCAAGCAACAGCTGGTAGGCGGCTCGACCACGGCCGATGACACGATCATCGGCGCCTACGGCGATGAGGCGCAGGGCTTGATCAACACCAATCCTTATTCTCTCGACATCAAGAGCGATGCCAATCACCGCTTCATCGCCGCGATGCAGAAAAACTACGGCGCCGAAGTGAAGATCGGTCACTACGCCGCGTGCTTCTACATCGATGGCCAGGTCATCGAGGCGGCGCTCGCCAAGACCGGCGGCAACTCCGAAAACCCGGACGCCTTCGTCAAGGCGATCCGGTCGGTGACGCTGGCCGAGACGCCGCGCGGGCCGGTCAGCTTCGACGATCACGGCAATGTCGTTATCGACATCTACGTCCGCCGCGTCGAAAGGCAGGCCGGCAAGATGGTCAACAAGACCATCAAGACCTATCACAAAGTGAGCCAGTTCTGGACCATGGACCCGAAGGCGTTCCTGCAAGAACCGGTGTTCTCGCGCAATTATCCGCCGATGAAGAGCTACGTCAGGCCGCCTTTACCTCACGTCGGCAGGGGTTGGCGTTTAGCCGCGGAAATGCCATGAATTCCTCCGGCCAAGGCCGGGGGAAACAATGTCGTTCGCCGATAAATTCGACCTGTTCAACGAATTCAACATCCTGCGCATCATCTGCGGCGCCTTCTTCATCCCCCATATCGTCGGCAAGATCACGGTGCCGGCGACGCTGGAATTTTTCGTCGCGGCCGGCTTCAAACCGCCCGCCACCTGGATGTATGTCGCGGGCGCAATCGAGACCGTGCTTTCGCTCGGCTTGATCTTCGGCATCTACACCCAATATGTCGCAGCGATCGCTTTCATCCACCTGCTGGTCGCCGCGGCCGCCACTTACAAGGTCAAGAATTGCTGGATCTGGGTGATCGGCGGCGTCGAATATTGCGTGTTCTGGGCGATCTGCTGTCTGGTGGTTGCCATGCACGCCTATCATATGGGCGGTTGAAATCTCCGCACCTTTTCGTACCAAAAGGAAAATCAAACAATGGCTAGCGTCCTGTTCTCTCCCCTCACCATGCGTGGGCTCACACTGCCGAACCGCGTCGTGGTCTCGCCGATGTGCCAATACAATTCCAACAACGGCTCGGCCAATGACTGGCACCTGATGCACCTCGGCAATATGTCGCTCGGCTGCGCCGGGCTGGTGATGTGCGAGATGACCAATGTCAACCCGCAGGGGCGTATTTCGCCGAAATGCGCCGGCATGTATTCCGACGACAACGAAGCCGCGCTCAAGCGCGTGCACGATTTCTGCCGGCAGTACGGCGTCGCCAAACTCGGCGTGCAGCTCGCACATGCCGGCCGCAAGGGACCGACCACGCCGCCGGCAGCAGGCGGCAAGCCGATCCTCGAAGGGCCGGAAGCTGGACACCGGAGGCGCCGTCGGCACTGCCCTACGACACCGGCTGGGCGATACCGCACGCCATGACCAAGGACGACATCAAGCGTGTCATCGGCGAATTCGCCGCCGCCGCCAAGCGCGTCGACCGCATCGGCTATGACGTGATCGAGCTGCACGGCGCGCACGGTTATCTCGCACACCAATTCCTGTCGCCGCTCTCCAACAAACGCACCGACGAATATGGCGGCTCGACCGAAAACCGCATGCGCTTCGCCATCGAGATGTACGAAGCGGTGCGCGCGGTCTGGCCGGAGAGCAAGCCGATCGGCATGCGCGTCTCCGCGACCGACTGGGTCGACGGCGGCTGGACGCCGGAGGAGACCGTCGTGCTGGCGAAGGAATTGAAAAAGCGCGAGATGGACTACATGGACGTGTCCAGCGGCGGGCTGTCGCCGCAGCAGAAGATTCCGCTTAGCGCCGGCTATCAGGTGCCCTTCGCCAAGAAAGTGAAAAAGGAAAGCGGCATCACCACCATGACGGTCGGGCTGATCGCCGGCTACCAGCAGGCTGAAGACATCGTCACTTCCGGCAAGGCCGACCTGATCTGCCTCGCGCGCGCCGCGATCTGGGATCCGCGCTGGGCCTGGCACGCGGCGGAAGAGCTCGGCGCCGAGACGCCTTATGCGCCCAAGACCATGGCCGGCCATCCGAAGCTGAGGCCGCAGTTGTTTCCCAAGCGGGCGGCGACGTAATCTTCGCCTCTCCCATGGGGAGAGGGAGCGAGAAGTCTCTCGGCTAGCGGTCGCCCAGAAAATGCAAAATCGCGAAGTTGAACTGCGCCGGGTCCTGCAGGAAGGCGAAGTGGCTCGCGTTCGGGAGGATCAGCAGCCCGGCGCCGGGAACGGTCGCGGCCATATATTCGGTGTGGTCGCGCTTGATGGCTTCGTCGTGATCGCCGTCGACGATCAGCACGGGTGACTTGATTGATTTGAGCTGGGCATCGGTCCAATTCGGCTGGTCCGCCCACATCTTGCCGATCTGCTCGACGAAGGCGTCATACTCCTTCGGCGTGGCCGAATATTTCCGGTATTCCCCGCCGGCGCGCTCGATATAGGCGGCGAAAGTCGGGTTCTTCTCGACACCGTCGATCACACCGGACGTCCGCGTGTTGGCGGCAAAGGCAAAGATTTTTCCGACCCGCTCCGGATGACGGATGGCGAGATCAAGTCCAATGATGCCGCCATCGCTCCAGCCGACGATATCGGCCTCGCGGATTTTCAGGCCGTCCATCAGGGCGATCACGTCGTCCGCCATCAGATCGTAGCCGTAGGGCCGCGCGTCGCGCGTCGTGCGCCCATGACCGCGGCTGTCCATCACGATCACGCGATGGGTGCGCGCCAAGGCTAAGACCTGATGGCCCCAATAATCCGAATTGGCGAGCCCGCCATGCAGCAGGATCACCGGCGAGCCGCGGCCATAGATGGCATAATGAATGCTGATGCCGTTGCCTACGAGTTGCCCGCTGCGGGAGGTGGCGACCGGCGCCGGGGTCGGCGGCAATGTTTGCCAGCGTTCCGCCGCCGCCACCAGCAGCGGCAGAAGCGCAAAAACGAGCGCTGGCAGGAGGCGCCGCAAACTACACCTTCACCCGCACGACAAACTTCGCAAAGGCCGCGAGCTGCGCCTTAACGGCATCCTTGGTCGGCTGATCCTTCAGCTCGAGCGTATCCTTGTCGAACTTGGTTTGTGCCGAGCCGACGAACACCTCGGGCGTGCCGAAAATGTGCGCCTTCAGGAAGGTCATCGACATGCGCCAGTGATATTGCATGCGCGCGCCGCCGAGCGGGCCCTGCGAGCACGACTCGATCGCCACCGGTTTGTTCTCGAACGGCTGATCTTTCATGCGCGAGACCCAGTCGATGGCGTTCTTGAGCACGCCCGGCATCGACCAGTTATATTCCGGCGTCACGAACAGCACCCCGTCGGCGGCGCGGATCGCGGCGGCGAGGTCTTCGGCCGGGCCGGGAAAGCCGGAGCTCTCCTGGATATCGGCATTATAAAGCGGGAACGCGCCGATCGGCGGCGCCGTGATCAATTTCATTTCCGGCGGCGCCAGCGCCGGCAGCGCGCGCGTCAGCGCGGCGTTGTACGAGCCTTTGCGGAGCGAGCCGCAGATTACCAGCACATTGAGTGGGTCGGTCATGTCACCCTCTTTGTTACGACAACAACATTTTGCGGCTATTTCTGTTCGATCCCGGCTTTTTCACGCACCGATTTCCATTTTGCGATCTCGTTCTCGATATGTTTGGTAAATTCCGCCGGCGTCGAGACGTGCACCACGGCGCCGACCTTCAGGAGCTGCTCGCGGATCGCGGGCCGCTCCAGCACCTGCTTGAGCGCAGCATTGGTTTTATCGACGATCGCTTGCGGCGTGCCGGCCGGATACATCCAGCCGTACCAGCCGGTCACCTGATAGCCCGCCACACCCAACTCGGCGACCGTCGGCACGTTGGGCAGAGTCGGCCAGCGCGAGGGCCCGCCGACCGCGAGCAGCTTCAATTGCCCGGCCTGCACCTGGCCCTGCACCGCGTGCGCCAATTCGACCCCGTAGTCCACCTGGCCTTGTAGCAAGGCGGTGATCACCCCCGGCGTGCTGCTGTAGGGGATATGCTTCACATCGATATCGGTCATCTGGCGCAATAACTCGCCGGCAAAGTTTTGCGTCGAGCCGACGCCGACATCGGCAAAGTTGAGCTTGCCGGGCGACGCCTTGGCCAATGCCACCAGCCCCTTGATGTCGTTAGCCGGGAAATCTTTTTTTGCGACGACAACGAAGGACGAGTCGGCGACCCACGAGACGTCGGCAAAATCCTTGAGCGCGTCGTAGCGGATCGACTTGAGCATCGCCGCCGACACGGTGTGGGCGGGGCTGGTCATCAGGGCGGTGTAACCGTCTTTGTTGGCCCGCGCGACCAGCTCGGCCGCGATCGTGCCGCCGGCGCCGACCTTGTTTTCCACGATGACCGACTGATGCAGCACTTCGCTTAAGGGCGGGGCGATAATGCGGCTGACGATGTCGGTGCCGCCGCCCGCGTTAAATCCGACAATGACATGGATCGGCTGGTCCGCCGGCCACTCGGCCATCGCCGGCGCGGCCGCAACGAAACTCGCCGCCATGGCCGCCGCGATAATTGAGCGCTTCATGATTGCCCTCCCCTCAACCCGGCGCGCTTTGGCGCGCGCCGTTTATGCCTTCTCGTCCTCGATCGGGTTGCGCAGCACGCCGATGCCCGCGATCTCGATCTCGCAGATGTCGCCCGGCTTCATCCACACCGGCTCGGGCTTGCGCGCGTGGCCGACGCCGGACGGCGTGCCGGTGAGGATGACGTCGCCGGGCTCCAGCGTCATGCCCTCGGTGAGATAGACCAGCAATTCCGCCACCGGAAACATGAAGTTGTCGGTGTTGGAAGATTGCATGGTCTTGCCATTGAGGCGGCTTTCGATCTTCAGGCCTTTGCCGCCGCGCGGCAATTCGTCGGCGCTCACCATCCAGGGGCCGAGGCTGCCGGTGCGGTCGAAATTCTTGCCCATGCCCCACTGCGTGGTGTGGCGCTGATACTCGCGAACCGACCCTTCGTTGGCGCAGGTGTAGCCGGCAATGCAGTCGGCCGCGTTTTGCATCGTCAGGTGCTTGGCGCGCTTGCCGATGACCACAACCAGCTCGGCTTCGTAGTCGAGCTGGATCGACTTGAGAGGCCGCATCAGCGGCTGGAGATGCGGCGTCAGCAACGTCAACATGCGGAAAAAGATCGATTGGAATTTCGGAACGTTGTCCTTCTGCGGGCCTTCCTTGACGTGGTCGAGATAATTGAGGCCGAGGCAGATGATCTTGCCGGGCCGCGCCACCGGAAGTCCGAATTTCAATCCGGCGAGCGGGCGGCGCGCGGAAGCCGGCGCCTTCTTGGCGAGATCGGCAAGCTGCTTAAGATCGCCGTTGCTCGCCCGCAGGGCTTCGCCGAGATCGGCGGGCACGCCCGCATCCGCCGCCTGCAAATCGATGACGGCATCGCCGTCGACCACGCCGAGCCGCAAGCCATTATTCGCTTCAAAACCGACGATCTTCATGAGGTGAGTTCCAGCCTTGCTGTGACAATGCGCGCCCATCCCGATAACGGCCGGGCCCCGCAAGGCTTAGCGCAGGCGACGCGTTCGGGAAGTGCCATGCCCCGGACGCGGCGCAACACGGAGATAGTAGTGGTGCGACGCTGATCCGGGGCCGTCCAATTCGGAATTTGGAAAGGTCCCGGTTCTACAGCGCACCGCTTGCGCGCTGCGCTGTGCCCGGGACAAGGAGGCGCTAGGCCAACGTGAAGGCCTGGATCGAGAAATATTCGCGTTCGTCCATCCACACCGCCGCCGGCTGCCAGCCGGCGCCGCGCGCCAGCGCGCCCAGCAGCTCGACGCTGTATTTATAGCTGTTCTCGGTGTGGATGGTTTCCCCGGCGCGGAAATCGACGGTTTCGCCGGCCACCTTCACCTTCTGCCGCTTGAGGCTGGCGAGATGCATTTCGATGCGGTGACGCTCGCGGTTGTAAAAGGCGTGGTGCTCGAAAGTGTGGAGATTGAAGGTGCCGCCGAGCTCGCGATTGATGCGCACCAGCAGATTGAGATTGAACCTGGCGGTGACGCCGGCGGCGTCGTTATAGGCGGCATTGAGCACGTCGACCGGCTTGATCAGATCGGCGCCGACGATCAGCGTCGCGACCGGTGCCCAGAATGCGGCCGGCATTGCGCAGGAAGGCCGCCGCTTCGTGCGGCTCGAAATTGCCGATGGTCGAGCCCGGGAAAAATCCCACCCGCACGGGTGCTGCTTGCGCCGGCTCCGGCAAAGCGAAATATTGCGTAATGTCGGCGGTCACCGGCAGCACCTTCAGCCCGGAAAAGTCCGGCCGCAGCTCAAGCGCTTCCTGCTCGATCATCTCGCCGCAAATATCGACCGGCACGTAAGCCGCAAGCGGCCGCACGGCGCGCAGCAAAATGCGTGCCTTCTTGCTCGAGCCCGAGCCGAATTCAACCAGCGCGGCGCCTTGCGGGATAAGTTTTGCGATCTCGCCGCCGCGATCGCGCAAAATCTCCATCTCGCAGCGCGTCGGATAATATTCCGGCAGGTCGGTGATGCGCTCGAACAGCAGCGAGCCGGCGCCGTCGTAGAAATATTTCGCCGGCACCCGCTTGGGCGTGGCGTTCAAGCCCGCGAGCACGTCGGTTTCGAAAGCGGATACTTCCGCGCTTTGCGGCTGCCGGCTTCGGGATCGTGCGAGCGCGACCATGACTTGACCCTCAAACAAATTCGGCGAGCCGCAGCCCGCTGAACTGCCAGCGCGCCGGCGGGTAGAAAAAATTGCGATAGCTGACGCGCTCGTGGCCCTCGGGCGTCGCCAGCGAGGAGCCGCGCAACACCATCTGGCTGACCATGAATTTGCCGTTGTATTCGCCGAGCGCCCCTTCGGCCGCGCGGTAGCCTGGATAGGGCAGATAGGCACTGCGCGTCCATTGCCAAGCGATGCCGAACGCATCGGCGATCACGCCTGCGCGAACTGCTACCTCCCATTCCGCCTCGCTGGGCAGGTGTTTGCCGGCAAAACGCGCGAAGGCTTCGGCCTCGTAATAGCTGATATGCATGACGGGCGCCGCCGGATCGACCGGCTTGAGGCCGGCGAGCGTCATCGTAAACCAGGCGCCGTCCTTCTGCCGCCAATAGCCGGGCGCCCGCCAGCCTTCCGCCTGCACCGCGGCCCAGCCGTCGGAGAGCCAGAGCGAGGGCGTCGCGTAGCCGCCGGCAGCGATGAACGCGAGCCACTCGCCATTGCTCACCAGCGTTTTGGCGAGCCGGACTTTTTGCAAGAGCACGTCGTGGCGCGGCGTCTCGTTGTCGAAACAAAAGCCATCGCCGTCATGGCCGATGCTGCGAATACCGGACGGCACGTTGACGTAGTCGCTTGACGGCGTCGCATGCGGGCGGATTCCATTGTGCATCGTAGACGGGATCGGTCGGGTTCTGCGCGAAAGCGTGCAGGATGTCGGTGATCAAAAGTTCCTGGTGCTGCTGCTCGTGATGCAGGCCGATCTCGACGATATTGAAAATCCCGGACGCGCGCTCGGCCGCAACGTTTTCGATCAGCCGCTCCACGGCGGCATCGACATGGGCGCGAAAGCCTGCGACCTCCTCGCCGTTCGGCCGCGTGATCAGGCCGCGCTGCGGCCGCGCGTGGCGCGGGCCGGCGGCGACGTAATAGGAATTGAACAGAAACGGAAAGCGCTCGTCGAAAATCTTGTAGTCGGGTCGTTCGGCACCAGCAGAAACTGCTCGAAGAACCAGGTGACGTGGGCGCGATGCCATTTGACGGGGCTGGCGTCGGCCATCGACTGGACGATCTGATCCTCGGCCGACAGATGCGCGGCGCGGCGTTCGGTTTCGGCGCGCACGCGGCGGAAGGCCTCGCGCCAGCCGGCGCGCGCCTCATCGAGCGATTGCGGCACGGGGGCAAGCGGCGGCTTGCCGGCGCGCGGAGCCTGCGAAAAAGCGGTGCGCGCCATGGCGTGTCTCCTTAAACGAAATACAAAGGGCTGCCGCAGTCGATATACGTAGTGATACGAATTATGGACGCAATTGTTCCATCGCCGGATGCGCCGGGCAACCGCGAATTACCCCGGGGCAGCGTCCTGACAGGGTTGTGATCGCGGCCGGGCCGCGCAGAGGGCGTGAAAAGCGTCAAATCGCTCAAAAATACGCTTGCGGAGGGCCGTTTTGTCCCACTCCGGCGGCGGCCGGCTGGTTCTTTTGCGGCGGAAAATCTGGCCATACGACGCTGCCCGTAGACTTAAGATCGTTGGCAAACGCTGGCCGTTCGCGCCTCGATCGAACGAAACAGGCGGGTTGCGGAAGCATTGGAACGCGGAATATTTCTGCAATAGATTGCCTCGCCGCTAGATTGTTCTGCATTAAATCGGACAGTGCGGCAAACTCGCTTCACCCTCTCCCATAGGGAGAGGTCGCCGAGCGAAGCGAGGCGGGTGAGGGGTTAAAGTCTATCGAGAAGTCCAAGGCCCCTCACCCCAACCCTCTCCCCAACGGGGAGAGGAAGCTCGCTGCCGTCGCGGCAGCCGCTTCATCTCGAAGCGATCACGCACCAGGCATGAACGCAGGGAATGAATCAAAAAAACCGCCAGGCAATCCTTGTCCTCGGGATGCACCGCAGCGGAACGTCGGCGCTGGCCGGCGCGCTCGGCCTGCTCGGCGCACGGCTGCCGGCGCGGCAAATGCCGCCGCAGCCTGATAATCCGAAAGGCTTCTTCGAGTCGCAACAGATCGGCGCCATTCATGACCGACTGCTCGCGGCGGCGGGGACAAGCTGGTTCGGCCTCGATCGAATCCCGACGAATGGTTTCATTCCGCGCCGGCAGCCGCGTTCGTCGATGAACTGGCCGCCGCGGTGGAGCAGGATTTTGGCGACGCCGCGCTGTTCGTGGTCAAGGATCCGCGCATGTGCCGGCTGATGCCGATCTGGCGCGAGGTGCTGCAGCGGGTCGGCGCGCAGCCGCGTTTTGCCATCGCGATTCGCAATCCTCTCGAAGTGGCGCGTTCGCTGGAGCGGCGCGATGGCTTTCCGCTCGCCCATGGCTGTTTGTTGTGGCTTGGGCACATGCTCGAAGCCGAACGCGCGACTCGCGGCGAGACGCGCGTATTCGTAAGTTATGAAGAATTACTGGATAAGCCCGACCAAGCGGCCGGGCGCGTCGCCGCGCAGCTTGGGTTCGCTGCGCCGGCGATGAGCGGCAATGGCGCGCAAGACATCGCGGCATTTATTGAGCCTGCGCTGCGCCATCATCTGGCGGACACTGCTGAACTCGAAGCCGGCGAGGCGTTTTATCCCTGGCTGTTGGAGGCCCATGGGGCCTTTACCGCGCTGATCCGCTCTCCGGCCGACGAAAAGGCGCAACGGCGGCTTGATGACGTGCAGGCTCATTTTGCGCCGGCCGTGGCATCCTTTGCCCCGCTCATTGCAACGCGCGACAAGACGATTGCCGATCTACAGACGGGCGCCATTAATCTCCATGAAGCGCTGGCGAAGCGGGAAAGCGACATGGCGCGTCTAGAGCAGACGCTCACAGAGCGGGAAAGCGAAATAGCGCAGTTTGAGCGGACGCTCACGGAGCAGGAAGGCAGCATAGTGCGGCTTGAGCACACGCTGACAGAGAAGGACAACGAACTCATTTCCTTCCTCGGAGTCATCGCGTCGCTAGAGGCGACGATATCGCAGTTTTATGCCTCAACCTCGTGGCGTGTCACCAAACCGCTTCGGTGGATAAGACGATTGGTCGCGCCGCAAGCCAGCCGTATTGATGACAATCGGCCGTATAAAGGCGATGTTGCTCGCCCCGACGGTCAAAAATAAGAACCTTCACTGGGAATTGATCCAATGCAGTTCTCTTCGAACGAAATGCTTTTTGCCAAAGCGCTTAGATATTGGCGACTCAACGGAACGCGGTCCCTACTTTCACGGATATTGCTGGAGTTCAAGAGACGGCGTGGCCGGCGCACGATCAAAAGCAGCCTGAATGTAGGAATAAAAAGGCCAGTAAAAGTAGAGAGATTGATTCAATCCAAGTTCCCAAACCTCTCGCCATTGCGGATATTCACCGCTCCTTCCACTGGGAGACGTGTAAATATAGTCACCGACAGCATCAACGCCGGGAGTATTTTTGGCGGCGTCGGTACGGCGATGATCTTAGGCGTACTCTTTGCCGAGAGCAGCAACGCATCTCTTCGGATCATCACGCGGACGGAAGTCGCTCAACCGGCAAATTTCCGTGAAGTTATATGTCGGAACAACGTCAGTTACTCGCGGAATGTCGAGTTCGGTTTTGCAGGAGTTGATTCGTCGAAGCCGATTGATATTCATGCCGAGGACATTTTCATTACAACGTCGTGGTGGACGACAGAGGCGCTTCGAGGCGCGGTGCGGTCTTCTCAAATAATCTATCTGATGCAGGAAGACGAAAGGATGTTCTATCCGCATGGGGACGAGTATTTTCGTTGCTGCGAGTTGTTGTCACGGACGGATATCCAGCTTGTCATAAATTCGAAGATGCTTTTTGATTACCTGGCAAAAAATGGGATGCAGCACCTTTGCAATAACGGGATTTATTTTGAACCGGCCTTTCCGGACTCTTTGTTTTATCGCGAAGCGAAATCGGGTGGCCGCAACAGGTTTATGTTTTACGCTCGGCCGAACAATCTGAGAAATTTGTTTTACCTTGGGGTCGAAGCGATAAACGAAGCAATCAACTCTGATATTTTGTCCCCCGACGCATGGGATTTTATATTTGTTGGAAAGGACATTCCGCGCGTTGAGCTATGCCGTTCTGTCGTGCCGCAAATCAGCGAAAACCTTGCTTGGGGAGACTATGCTTCGCTTATTCGGGGAACCGACCTCGGATTGGCCCTCATGTACACGCCGCATCCGAGTTATCCGCCGCTGGACATTGCGGCTTCGGGCGGCATTGCGGTGACCAATAAGTATGCCAGCAAGACGAACTTGGCGAACTATTCCGGGAATATCATTTGTGCCGACTTGAGCCTACGCGGTCTGGTTCAAGCGCTCGGCGAGGGCGCACGAAGGGCAAACGATATGACGGCCCGGCAATCGGGCTATGGTAGCAACAAGATGCAACGCGATTGGCGCGTTGCCCTTGCCCCTTCAATCGCGAAGTTTGAGGGGATGTGGCCAAATGTTCTACGTTGATCTGGCCCCCGTGAAATACAAAGACCCGTGGAATTCGACGTTCGAGGCGCGCAAAGCCAAGCTCGGCAAAGGCAAGATCAATCTGGTTTATTTATACGAGGCCGCTGACAACAGCACATTTCGATACCGCGTTTACAACATGGTGCAGGCGTTGGAAACGGCCGCTTCGGACGTGACGGCAACTTATTTTTTCTACCATGAAATCGATGAGCTCCGGCGAATGGCGGACCTCGTTGATATTTTTGTCATATGCAGGTGCCGATACACGCATAAATTAAACGAACTCGTCAGCGTTTTGAAAAGAAGGGCCGTTCGAGTCATATTCGATGTCGATGACTTGATATTCGATCCGTCATTGGTGCATTCGGTCGTGGATACGCTCGATCAAGATATGAACGATTTCTATGGCTGGGATTTCTGGTTCGCGTATGTGGCGAGAATCGGCGAAGCACTACGGCTATGTGACTACGCCATAACTACAAACGGGTTTCTAGCTGCTCGCATCACCGCGTATAGCGGATTGAGCACAGAGATCGTCCCTAATTTTCTGAACAAGGAACAGATCGACATATCCCAAGAGCTGTTCCAAAAAAAGTCGGACTCGAAATTCGCCCGCAATGGCCTGTTTGACATCGGATATTTCAGCGGAACGCCAAGCCACAATAAGGATTTCAAAGTTGTCGAACCCACATTGGTCAAACTGCTCGAAAAACGCTCCGATACGCGACTTCTTGTCGTCGGTTATCTCGATCTTGGGAACGGTTTTCGCCGATTTGGGGATCGCGTCGTTTCCTATCCGCTCCACGATTTTATCAACCTTCAAAGACTGGTCAGCTTGGTCGAGGTCAATATTGTTCCGCTGCAAGATAATGTTTTCACGAACTGCAAATCGGAATTGAAATTTTTCGAAGCCGCGATTGTCGGCACCGTGACCGTCGCTACTCCGGTTTTCTCCTATCGGGAAGCAATCAAGCACGGCGTGAATAGCTATTTGGCCAATTCGTATGAATGGGAGGGTTGCCTTACTGAAATAATCGAAGGGATGGATGGATACCAAGACATCGCGCGCAGTGCGGCCAGCGCTGCAATTCAAACGTATTCACCGGAAAAGCAGGCATCGAACATTAAAGTTGCATTGGGACTAATGCCGGTCGATGACGTTCTGTAAGCGGGAGAAAATTGCAAAATAAAGGCGTTCGGCACGGACGGCATAGGCTTGCTGCTGGCCGCACTCACCGCACAATTCGCGCTTTTCCATTGCGCAGGCTATAACGTGACCGGAGCCGATCTCAGCACGGCGATGACCGTGCTGATCAACAGCCCAATCGTATGAACCCCTTTATGTATTTCTATCTTGATCCGTCGTCGCCATTTTACGGCTCGGTGGGCGTGACCGAAAACGAGAGACCTGTCGTCGCCGAACAGATAGTCGACGTGTTCCGCTGCGCAAGATTTGTCGTTGAATCCGATTTTTTATCAGGCCTGTCTTATCAGTATGTGGCTTCGGGCATCGTGAATCGCCTACTCCCGATCTATAATGAAATCGATAAGCGCGCGTTTTTTTCAAACGGTTTCGACCGTTCGTCCTCACTTGCGGTAAGAAATAGCGGCGTTTGCAGCTGATGCGCCATGTCTTGTCCAAGCTGCACAGTCCGGTCATCGACTGGATGATCTTTCCCGCCGCTTGCGCGCTGGTCGTCATCGGCGCCAAAATTTGGATGATTGCTCAAAATGGCGGCCCAACGCCCGTATGGGACCAGTGGGACGCCGAGGGCGCCATCTTATACCCAAAATATTTCGACGGTACGTTGAGTTTTTCCGACCTCATTGCCCCTCATAACGAGCACCGCATCCTTTTCACTCGCCTGTGGTTGTTGCTGCAATTGGAGTTGGGAGGTTATTGGGATCCCATCCTGCAAATGCTGGCGAACACGACAATCTTCGGCGCTTTCGTGGCGCTGCTGATCGCTGCGCTCCGTCCCGTTCTGGACAGCGCATCCTACATCGCGTTCGTGCTGTTCTCTACGGTGATCTTTGCGCTGCCCTTCGGCTGGGAGTTGACGCTCACGGGCTTTCACTCGCAGTGGTATTTCGTACTGCTGTTCAGCATCGCCAGCCTGCTCGCGATCGTTGGAGCAACGGCCTTTACGCCGCGTTGGTGGACAGCATTGCTGCTTTTGCTTATCAGCTATTTCTCCCTCGCCTCGGGCGCGCTCACCCTAGCGGTGGCGTTCATCGCCTGTTCGGTGCAGTTCGCTGTTAAACGCCGGTCCAGCCCGAAGGAATTGCTAGCACTGGCTATTCTGGCGACTCTGACGGTTGTGACGATTCTCTACACGCCCCAGATTCCGGGCCACGCACCGATCAGAGCACATTCGATCGAACAATTCCTTAGGGCGTTTATGGAAATAGCGAGTTGGCCGGCAACGGCGGGCAATAAGGGCACCATCATTCTGGTCCTGGGCGCGATCTTTATTCAGGCTCCTTCGGCGTTAGTAAGCATTCGCATCATCGGACTGCGCCCGCCGCTTACCGATCGCCGTTGGCTGTTGGTGGCGCTTACCGGCTGGGCGGCTTTGCAAGCGGCCGCAGTTGCTTACGGTCGCGCAGCGTGGCCGACGTCCTCGCGCTATCTTGACATATTTGCGGTTGCACTGACGGTTAACTATGCATGCCTGCTCTATCTCCTAAACAGCTCTGAGTTGCGGACGCGCAAGTGCTTTGCCTTGGCGGCAACAGCGCTCTGGCTAGTTCTCGTCTTTTTCGGCTCAACCAAATGCATCTTTACGCAGACATTGCCGGACATAGTGCAAAGGCAAGCGCACAACCGCGCCCAAACTGCGAACTTGCACGCTTATCTCGATAGCGGAAACATCGCCGCTCTGGAGAACAAGCCATTCTTCGATATCCCCTATCCGGACCCGAAGCGCTTGGCCATGATCGTTTCCCAGCCAGTCATCCGCGCGATCCTGCCGCCCGCGCTGGTCGGCGATGCCAGCGCAGCCCGCGCCCAGCAACGCGGCCTCGCGCGATTTACCGGCCGCCCCATCGAGGCTCTCAAGACTTATGCACTGCGATGGGGAGTGCTGCTCATCCCGGCGGGCCTCACGCTGTTCCTCTTGTACCTGACAATGCGACGGTGGCGGGACGCTGAACCTTCAATCGTTCGGCCGAACGCAGGATGATCGGCCCAGGTAGCCTTTAATCTCCTAAACCACCGATTGAGCGGTCTTGCGCGATATCGAGCATGGACTTGTTAGCGACAATCGAGGGCGCTTGAAGATCGTCCGGCGGCATCGGTGGAAGATCGCGCGCTACATGCCTTGGCGGCGAAGACTGTTAGCCTATGCCATGACGCTCGCGCCCTCGCGATACCGGAGGAAATTCGTGACCGGCTAACTTCAGGATCGCACTCTCCGCAAAGAAACGTCACCGCCTAAGAAGCGTGATGGTCCAACCAGAAGGCCAGATTCCGATTTGAGGCGTGCCCTTAGCAAGTTCATCTTTCCACGCCGGTCCTTGAGAGGTTACGCTGAGCCAAGGCGACGGCCATAAGTTCACGAAGATAAGCGTGACGAGAGAGGAAGCGCCGATCCGCGGACATGGAAAGGTCGAGGCGACCGTCGCCAGCATGAGTAACAAAATAAAATTTGGTACGAAAAAATAGCGCCATCCGCCTTCCATAAAGCGCTCTGGTTGAATGCCCCCGAAAATTCCAACGACGACAGAGACCAAAAAAGCCGCAGCGAGCAGGAGCGCCACGCGACGCGAGTGCTCACGGATTGAACCAATGACGAATAAAGCGGCGATTGCTACGATACAAATAATGCTCACGATCAATCCCGCGATGCCGGCTGTTCCATACCATTGCGCCATCGGAGTAGCGGTGTGCGCACCGAAAAACAGGCTGAAAAAATCCTGGATGGAAATTGCCCGAAGGTAGACCATCGCGTCGAGCGGGAAAGTGCGTGAAGCTCCAACTCTGGCTCCCACCAGGAGGCCAGTGATGACGACGATTAGCGAACCTGTGCCCAACGCCAGAAACTGCGCCGAGGCAGCCCGCGAGCGGTCGATAAAAACCTTGAACGCAAACGCCGGTAGGAGAAGCGCTGGCGCTACTCCACTGAGGGCACAGCAGAACAGCACCGCACAGGAGAAAATGAAGTTGCGTTGACCGTTATCAATCAGGATGACGACGGCGATCGCGGCGCACCACCATTGCAGGTTAGTCGTGCTAGCCAAGACCTCGGCCGATTGCGGCATCACAGCCAGACCCAGCGCTATCAATCCTATAGAAATCAGATCGAGGCCGATATCCTTCCGCCACGCGAGCATCAAAAAGATAAGCGCAATCTCGACCGAGAACGATACGTAAGTCGTCACCAGCGGCGCATATACGGTCGGAACATGTTCCGCGAAACGGACAATAACATTCGTGAGAAACAGCGGATAACCCGATGCCGAAAAGAAAAGGCTTTTGACGCGGCCCATGGATTGGAATGCCGCGTAATACACGCCTTCTTCGCCCCAGAAACGGCCGGCGAACACAGCCGGAGCCCGAATGATGCAAAGTGTCACGTAAGCTAAAACGATAAGTAGCGGAGCCATCACGCGAGCAGCCATAAAGCTCTCCGAGTTGCTGCTCGATTCCCAAGCTAAGCTCTCGTGACGATCGCCTCTTAGAGAGCACACTTCGGCATAAACAAATGCAGGCCGCTGGCCGGAGGTTTAGGAAAATCGACCGGCCTCGAATCTCCTAGACCACCGATTTTATTTGGTAGCGGGGGAGGGATTCGAACCCCCGACCTCCGGATTATGATTCCGCTGCTCTAACCAGCTGAGCTACCCCGCCATTCCAAAGCATTAGCTGCCGGAATGGACGCGATATAGGAAGGCCCGAGAAAGCCTGTCAAGCAAGCAGGCGAAAAGCCTTCCCGGCCGGTCACTTCGGCTGAATATTCGGATTGCCCCCGGGGCTGCCCGGCGGCGGGATCACCGGCATGGTGCCGCCCGGCGGGGTCGGCGCCTTGATCGCGGGATCGGTGTGCTCCGGCGGGCAAATCACGCCGCCCGAGCGGGCGAGTCTGTCGCTCAAGCTGCGCCCGTCGGCGCTTCCGGTGTCGAGGCCGCCGCCCTTGCCGGTCGTCGCCGGTCCGCGCGCGCAGCCGTTGCTGTCGAGCTGCTCGCTTTTTGGAGCGACCGGCGCCCCGCCCTTTGGCGGCGCCTGCGCCAAGGCCAGCGCCGGCGTCAGCAGCGTGGCCGCCAGCAACCCCAGACTGAAAATGCGCGCAGCGCGGTCCATCGCGAGTTCCCTGCCCCGCCCTGTCAACACGGGCCACCGGCAGACAACCGCTGAGCGGGCGGGAGAGTTCCCTTCAGGCCGCGCCGCGGCGTTCGCCATCGGCCAGGCGGCGGAACCGGACCAGCGCGAAATGGCCGAGCGGCGGCATCGGTCGCCGCTCGACGACGCGCACGGCGCCGTTGCGCGCGGCCCAGTCGGCCAGCCGCTTGAAGGAAAATTCAGGCTGCCAGCCGAGCCGGCGGGCCAGCGGCGCGATCCATTGCTCGAACCGGGCGCGCGGCCCGGACTCGGCGCCGATGTGATTGATCAGCACGATTTCGCCGCCCGGCCGGATGACGCGCGCGAACTCGTCGAGCGTGGCTTCCGGATGCGGCACCGTGGTGATGACATATTGCGCCACCACCACGTCGAAGGATCGATCCGCCAAAGCCAGCCGCTCGGCGTCCATCACCGCCAGGGCCTCGACATGGCTCAGCTTATGTTCGGCGACGCGCGCGCGCGCCTTGCGCAGCATCGGTTCGGACAGGTCGACGCCGACCAGGCGGTTGCAGCGCGCATAGTCCGGCAGCGAAATCCCGGTGCCGACGCCGACCTCGAGAATGCGCCCGCCGATCTCCTCGGCCGCGGCGATCGCGGCGCGCCGGCCGCGCTCGAACATCGCGCCGAACACCAGGTCGTAGATCGGCGCCCAGCGCGCGTAGGCGCGCTCGACGTTTTCTTTGTCGAAATCGGCCCCCATGCGCGGATTCAGGTGGGCGCGGCGACCGCGGCCTTGCGCTCGTCACGGGTACGCGCGCTATCGGCCGCGACCGCGCTTTTGATGAAGCCGCCGCCCAGCACGCGCGCCTGGCCCTCCCCGGCGTCATAGAAAACGCAAGCCTGGCCGGGCGAAACGCCGTCCTCGCCCTCGACAAGCTCGACCTCGTAGCCGTCATTGGCGAGCCGCAGCCAGCCGGCCTGCGGCGGACGCGTCGAGCGCACCTTCACGAACACCTCGCGCCGCTCGCCGGCGAGCGCTTCTTCGAGGATGCCTTCGCCGATCCAGTTGACGTCGCGCAGCAGGATGCGGCCGGTGCGCAGTGCCGCGCGCGAGCCGACCACGACCTGGCGGCGCTCGGCATCGAGCCGCACCACATAGAGCGGCGCGCCGGAAGCCACGCCCAGTCCGCGGCGCTGGCCGATGGTGAAATGGATGATGCCGGAATGCGCGCCCAGCACGCGGCCGTCGAGATCGACGATCTCGCCTGCTGCCGCCGCGCCCGGCTTCAGCCGCTCGATCACATCGGCGTAGTGACCGGTCGGCACGAAGCAGATGTCCTGGCTGTCGTGCTTGTCGGCAACGCCCAACCCGAATTGACGCGCGAGCTCGCGTGTTTCGGCCTTGCTGCGGTCGCCAAGCGGAAAGCGCAGCATATCGAGCTGTCCGCGCGTGGTGCCGAACAGAAAATAGCTCTGGTCGCGCTCTTCCTCTCGCGCGCGATAAAGCCCGCGGCCGCCCGAGGCAAGCTGCCGCGAGGCGACATAATGACCGGTCGCCAGCACGTCGGCGTCGAGCTCGCGCGCGGTGATCAGCAAGTCATGAAACTTGATCGACATGTTGCATTCGACGCAGGGCACCGGCGTCTCGCCGGCAATATAGCTTTCGGCGAAGCGATCGATCACCGCTTCCTTGAAGCGGCTCTCATAATCGAGCACGTAATGCGGAATGCCGATGCGCTCGGCGACGCGGCGCGCATCGTAGATGTCCTGCCCGGCGCAGCAGGCGCCCTTGCGGTGGGTGGCGGCGCCGTGGTCGTAGAGCTGCAGCGTGACGCCGACCACGTCATAGCCTTCGGCCTTGAGCAGCGCCGCGGTCACCGAGGAATCGACGCCGCCGGACATGGCGACGACGACACGGGTGTCTTGCGGGCGGCGATCGAGATCGAGGCTGTTGGACATGGCTCTTCTTACTACAGGTGGCGATGCTTGGCGCGCAATTCGAGGCGCTGCCTGCCGGCAATTATTGCCGCCTCGCCAGCAAGCGCTGCCCGGCTGCGCGCCCGATGGAACCGCGGCATCCTGGCAAACTATTGATATCAAATGATTTTATTGGCCGGTCCTGCTGGCCTGGCGATTGCAGATCAGACGCCGGATATCCGGAGACCCACCGTGCCGCAAGTTGCGTCCGAAGCCCCCGCCCATGCGTTCGAGCCTGCGCTGCGCAACCCCGCGCGCGCGGCGCCGAGTTCCGAGCGCACCGGCGGTTCGCCGTTCGACAGCCTGATCGACGACGGCAGCCAGACCCCTGCCTCGCCGCCCCCGCAACAGTCACCGGCGTCCGCCGACCAGACCGCGGCGCAACCGGATTTGGCCCAGCCGCCGGCCAAGACCAAGGGCGCAAACGCGGCGCAACCCGACGGTAACAGCACGGGCGCCAAGGCCGGCGATACGGCCAATGCCGCGAACATCACCGAGGCCGGCGGCGCCGGCGGCGCCGACGCCACGGTCATCAACATCAAAGTCCCAGGCGACGGCAAGGTGAAGCCTGACGCCAGGCTCTTCGAGCCGGCCAAGATCGGCGATAAGATCGGCGATAAGACCGGCGACGACTTCAAACCAGCCGGCGACGCCAGCGATCAAACCCAAGTCACCCCGCCAACCCAAGTCGCCCCGGCGGCCGCCCCCGCGACCGCCATCGTTCAAACGCCGACACCTACCCTCGCCGTCGCGGTTGCCGTTGCACCCGCGCCTGCCGCGGTTGTACCGGCAGCGGCCGATGCAGTTCCGCAAGCCGCCCCTGTTGCGCCCGCGCAGGCTGCGCCGGCCGCGCTTGTGCAAACGGTGGCTGCCGCGGCGCTGCCTACGCTCGCCGCCGCCAAGACACCCAAGACCCATGCGGTTGATAACGCAGCCCCGCGAGTTGATTCCGGCATGCCCGCCGACGACCCGAAATCCGCCAAGGCTGCGTTCGATCTGCAAGGAGACGGCAAGCCGCAACCCGTAGCCGGTGACGCCGACAAGCCCGCCGCCGCTCATCCCCACGATGAGGTCACGGCCACGACCCATCACGCCTCCGTGGAAACTTCCGCCTCGGTCCCGACGGATAGCCTTGCCGCCGCGCCGAAAACGACGGGCGACGTCATCCAGCAGGTCACGCTGCCGCCCCAACCGCAGGATGTTTCGTCGGCACCGGCAAACCCGGCCGCGCCCGCACCGCTGATGGCGCAACCGGCGGCGGTCCCGCTCGCCGGCGTTGCCGTCGAAATCTCCGGGATGGCGCTGGCCGGCAAGAACCATTTCGAAATTCGTCTCGATCCGCCGGAGCTCGGCCGCATCGAAGTTCGCCTCAACGTCGATCGCGACGGCCATGTGACCTCGCGACTGATCGCGGACCGCTCAGACACGCTCGATCTATTGCGCCGCGACGCCACCGGCCTCGAACGCGCGCTGCAGGATGCGGGCCTAAAAACCGCGGACAACGGTCTGCAATTCTCACTGCGCGACCAGACGATGGGCCGCCAGCAAAGCAACCAGCAAAGCAGCATGCCCGCACCGGCCGTCGCGCAGATCGTCGTCAATGACAGCGCGCTTCCAGTCGATGCGGCCCAACGCAACTACAGCCGCCTCGCCGGGTTGCGCGGCGGCATCGACATTCGTGTTTGAGGATTGGCCATGACCACGATCACATCCCCCGTCCCACCGACAACGACGCCCACCGGCTCCGTTTCGAGCGCGCTCAACAACGACACCGAAATTGCAAGCAATTTCACCACATTCCTGAAGCTGCTGACGACGCAATTGCAAAACCAGGATCCGCTCAGCCCGATGGACACCAACCAGTTCACCCAGCAACTGGTTGAGTTCGCGGGCGTCGAGCAGCAGATGAAGTCGAACAACTCCCTGTCAACCCTGGTAACGCTCGACCAGGCTGCGCAATCGACGGCGGCGCTCAACCTTGTCGGCGCCACCGTCGTGGTCGACGGCTCGACCACGCAGCTCAGCGGCGGCAAGGCCAACTGGAGCCTCAACGTCACCAAGCCGGCGACCGCGACCGTCACCATCAAGGATGCGACCGGCCAGACCGCCTATACCGGCAGCTTCGCCGTCAATCCGGGCATGCAGACTTTCGCCTGGGACGGTCATGGCAACAACGGCACCCTGTGGCCGGACGGCGCCTACACCATGACGGCGACCGCGACCGACGCCAGCGGCCAGACCACCGCGGTCTCGACGCAAATTCAGGCCCGGGTGGATTCGGTCGATCTCACGCAAAATCCCCCGCTACTGTCCATCAACGGACAGAACTACACCGTCAACCAGCTGCAAAAGATCGTCGCGCCGGGCGCCTAGCCGGCAAACGCTTACGAGGCCTGCGCGGGCCGCCTTCGTCCATTAGCGCTATTCAGGGCGACCTCGATCGCGTGCTCCAGCGCTGACAGTTCGAAGGGCTTGCGCAGGATGTCGAAGCGGCCATCGGCGGCTCGCGCGGCGTCGCTGTAACCGCTGGTGAGCAGTACTGGAATCTCGGGGAAGCGCTCCTGACAGATTTCCGCCAGACCGAGGCCGTTGATCGTGCCCGGCATGACGATGTCCGAGAACAATAGATCGACCCCGATGCCTTGTTGCAGGTGGCGCAACGCCTCGGCGGCATTTTCGGCCCGCACCACGCGGTAGCCGAGCTGTTCTAGCAGCGAGGACGTCACCTCGGCGACGTCGCGGCTATCCTCGACCACCAGCACGGTGCCCTGGGCGGGGCCGCCATTCATCGCCGCCCCCTCGCTCGCATTCGCCGAGTCGGCGGTGGTGCTGCGCGGCAGATAGATCGTGACCACGGTACTGCGGCCAGGCTCACTGCTCACTGTCACCGCGCCGCCCGACTGGTTGGCGAAGCCATGCACTTGCGACAGGCCAAGCCCGGTGCCCTTGCCGACCGGCTTGGTGGTGAAGAACGGCTCAAACACCCGTTGCAGCACGTCCGGCGGCATGCCGGTGCCGGTATCGATGATGGCCAAGGCGACGAATTCGCCTTCAAGAGCACCCGCCGCCGAGCCCGACTTGAGCACCACATTGCGCGCCGACAGCGTGATAGTGCCGCCGTCCGGCATGGCGTCGCGGGCGTTGACCGCGATGTTGACCAGCGCCAGCTCAAGCTCGCCGAGATCGACCTCGACCGGCCAGATCTTGTCCTCAATGTCGTAGATCAGCTTGATATTGCCGCGCAGTGATGGCGTCAGCATGTCGCGTACGGCATCGACGCGCTGTCGCAAATCGACCGTTACCGGCATCAATTGCTGCCGGCGCGAGAAGGCGAGCAATTGCCGCGTCAGCTTTTCGCCGCGATTGGCGGCGGCGCGGATCGCTTCCACCGCGTGCGTATCCTTCGGTTCGGTGAGCCGGCGCAGCAAAAGCTGCGCGTAGCCGGACACGATCATCAGGAGATTGTTGAAGTCGTGGGCGATGCCGCCGGTCAGCTGGCCCAGCGCCTCCATCTTCTGGGCATGCGCCGCCTGCTCCTGGGCCTGTTCGAGCGCGAGCTTTGCCTCGTGTTGGGTCGTGATGTCGCGGGTGAGCTTGGCGAAACCGATGAGTTCGCCGGCGTCGTTGCGGATGGCATCCATCACCATGCTGGCATAGAAGCGGCTGCCGTCCTTGCGCACCAGCCAGGTCTCCGCCTCGAACTGACCCTCGCGCGCGGCGGTGAGCAGCGCCTCGGTCGCCATGTCGGTATTGCGAACTTCGTCCGGCAGGAAGACGCCGAAGTGCCGGCCGACTATCTCGTCGGCCGCGTAGCCTTCGAGGCGCTGGGCGCCGTCGTTCCAGCTCGCCACGCGCCCATCCACGTCGAGCATGTAGATCGCATAGTCGCGGGCACCCCTGAGCAGCAGGCGGTAGTTTTGTTCGGAATCCTGCAGCGCGCGTTCCGCCTGCTTGCGCTCGGTCACGTCGAGGCAAATACCGAGCATGCGGACAGCGACACCGCTTTCATTGCGGATCACCTCGCCGACGCTCTGAAGTTGGCGGATGCTGCCGTCGGGGCGGATGATGCGTTCTTCGTGGCTGAAATTTTTGCCCGATTTGAGCGCGGCGCCGATGCTGGCATAGACCCCGGCGCGGTCTTCGGGGTGGATGAAGCCAATGAACTCCTGCAGCGTGCCTTTGAACTGGTCCGGACGGGCACCGTAGATATCGAACAGCTGCTCGGACCATGAAATCGAGTTTTGCACCACGTCCCACCGCCAGCTGCCGAGATTGGCGAGACGCTGGGCTTCCGTGAGGTGGATGTTGGCATCGGCGAGCGCCGCGGTTCTTTCCTTCACGCGCTGGTCGAGATCGATCTGCGTGCGACGCAAGCGGTCCTCGGTCCGCTTGCGCATCGTCACGTCGGCGCTCAATGCCAGGCTCGGCACCGACACGCTGGTCATGAACGTCAGAAGGAGAACGAAAAATTCATTGAGGCCGAGATCGCCGAACGGCCCGACATGCTCGACCGCACTCCAGATCGCAAAGCCTGTGGGAGAATCAGCGCAACGGTCGCGGTGTCGCGCGGCCCGTGCCGCAAGGCTGCCCACACCAGCGGCAGGATCGCCAGGAAGCCGAGCGGACTGCTGTAGTCGGAGCGCGGCAGCAGCGGACTGAAGGCGATCACGCCGACTGCGGCGGCCGACATCAGCGCCGCCATGACCGCTCCCAATTCGCGGAAATTGAACGCGCGCCATCTGGTCAGCGCCCACAGCACGATGACCGGTGTCACCACCAGCGCGCCGGCGGCATCGCCCAGCCACCAGGTGACCCAGATCGGGATAAAATTCGTCCAGGCGGCAAAGCCCCCTACGCTCAGCGTAACCACGCCGATGGTGGCGCTGATCACGGTCGCGGGCCCAACCGAGATGAGCGCGAACTTCGCCACCCGCAACGGGGTCGCGAAAGTCTCGCGGCCGCCCGACCAGCGTCCGATCAGGTAGCCGCCGGCAATCGCTTCCAACGTATTGCCCAGCGCGATGAGCGCGGAGGTGACAGGCGTGCCGGCAGTGGTGAAGTTGGCGGCGAAAGCACCAATGAAAACCGCCGGCCAGATTCGCAAGCCGCCCAGCAGCATCGCCGCCAGCGCCAGACCGGTGGCCGGCCAGATCGGGCTGGCGCTCGGATTGATCGAGGCCAGCCGCAGGCCGAGCTTAGCCATTCCGTAATAGGCGAACGCGACGACCACCAGCACTGCCAGATAGCGGCTATTGGCGCGCCATCCCGAAGCAGATTCCCTAGCAGGGAACTTTTTCAATGACATTACCCCCGTTCGGCACCTTAAGAGCCGAGGACGGCTCATTGTAGCCTATCCGGCCACCGAATCCCGGGCCCAATCCGTAACCAAAAGGTTAGCAGAAAGAGGGCAAACATTTCCCGTTCTGCGCCCCATGCTTAGGCAAATTTTAAGTCGCGGCTTGTAGCTTCCAACCAGTAAATGTCCGTGAAGTAGAGTCTTCGTGAGTACACCAATGACCGAGCCCCACCGCCCGAGGGTCAAATATGTCATCGGGCCCGATGGCAGTCCCCTGACGATCGCGGATCTGCCGCCGCCCTCGACCAAGCGCTGGGTCATCCGCCGCAAGGCCGAGGTGGTCGCTGCGGTACGCGGCGGATTGCTATCGCTGGAAGAGGCCTGCGCGCGCTATACACTGACGGTCGAGGAATTTCTGTCCTGGCAGTATTCCATCGATCAGCACGGTTTGGCCGGTCTGCGCACTACGCGCATTCAGCAGTACCGCCAGTAGCCCATCCACCCCGCTCTTGCCTTGAGATGCCGGCCCGTTGGCCGGCGTTTTCGTCTGAGCGCTGCCCACGAAGCAATTTCCTCTGACCGCACCGGCCATTGCAACAAATTTCTGTTTGCGCGAATTAACCGGACGCTAACCATAAACTGGGCAAATCTTGCCGGGTACGGCGCAAATCGCGCCCAAGGTTGGGACGGGACCCAGTGCAAGGTTTCTTCGATTTCGTAAAGTCGCTCGGTGCGGCGCGAATGGCGGCCATGGCCGCGGTGACGTTGGCGCTGATCGGATTCTTCTCTTTCCTGATGATCCGGATGACGACGCCGCAAATGGTGCCGTTGTTCACCGATCTTTCGATGGACGACAGCGCATCCATCATCAAGGACCTCGACCGGCAGGCGGTCGCCTATCAGATCAAGAACGACGGCGCGATTATCATGGTGCCCAAGGAGAGGGTCGCCCAGTTGCGCATGAAACTCGCCGAAAGCGGCCTGCCCAAGGGCGGCGGCGTCGGCTACGAGATTTTCGACAAATCGGACGCGCTCGGCTCCACCACGTTCATCCAGAACATCAACCATTTGCGCGCGCTGGAGGGCGAACTCGCCCGCACCATCCGCGGCCTCGACCGGGTGCAGGCCGCGCGGGTGCATCTGGTGCTGCCCGACCGGCCGCTGTTCTCGCGCGACAAGATCGAGCCTTCGGCGTCGATCGTGCTCAAGGTGCGCGGCTCGCTTGAGCCGCAGCAGGTCCGCGCCATCCGGCATCTGGTGGCAACAGCCGTCAGCGGGCTAAAGCCCGAGCGCGTGTCGGTGATCGACGAGACGGGGAAATTGCTCGCCGACGGCGCCGCGAAAAGCGATCCGCTTGAGGGCGCCGGCGCCGACGAGCGCAAAGCGGCCTACGAAAAGCGCCTGCGCGATGAAGTCGAGGCGATCGTCTCCTCCGTAGTCGGTCCCGGCCGCGCGCGGGTCGAGATCAGCGCCGATTTCGACCTCAACCGCGTTACCCAGACCTCCGATAAATACGATCCCGACGGCCGCGTGGTGCGGTCGAGCCAGACCCGCGAGGAAAGCTCAGCGACCGCCGACGATAAGGGCGGCCCGGTATCGGTCGGCAACGAACTACCCGGCGCCGCCAAGCCGGCGGGCGGCGGCGGCGGCGCGAGCGACCAGAACCGCAAGACCGAGGAAATCGTCAACTACGAGATTTCGCGCACCACCAAGACCGAGGTGACCGAGGCCGGCCGGGTCAACCGCATTTCCGCGGCCGTGCTGGTCGACGGCAATTACACCAAAAACGACAAGGGCGAGGTCACCTATCAGCCGCGTCCGAAGGAAGAGATCGACCGCATCGCGGCGCTGGTGCGCTCGGCCATCGGCTTCGATGCCAAGCGCGGCGACCAGGTCGAGGTGGTCAATCTGCGCTTCGCGGAAACAGCGCCCGCACCGATCAACGAGCCGACCGGCTGGATGAGCTACCTGCAGTTCACCAAAGACGACATCATGCGTGTTGCCGAGCAAGGCGTGATGGTTCTGCTCGGCCTTGTCGTGTTGCTGCTGGTCGTGCGCCCGCTGGTGCGCCGGATCGTGACGCCCGAGGGCATGATCGCCGGCGCGGGCGCCGCCGGCCGGGCCGGGGTCGCCGGTGCGATCGGAATGCATCACGCCTCCGCTGGCGCGCCAGTCGCCAACACCACAATTCATTCCGGCGCCGGCGCCAATATCTCCTTGGTCGGCGCCGAAGAAGCGGTCGCCATTTCCAACCGCACCGCCGCGATGATCGATGTCGCCCAGGTGCAGGGCCAGGTGCACGCCCAATCGGTGCAGAAAGTCGGCGAACTCGCCGACAAGAACCCGCACGAGGCGGTCGCGATCATCCGCAGCTGGCTTCACGAGGACGCGGCTTAAACCATGGCCTCCGCCTATAACCATGACAAGCACGATAAACACGATGGCGCCGCCCGCCAGGACATCGGCGGGCTGATGGCCGATCTCGCCAGCCGTCCACAGGTCAACAAGGGAAGGCGCAAGCTCTCCGGCCCGGAACGCGCGGCCGTGCTCATGCTGGCGCTCGGCGACCGCGGCGGTAAGCTCTTCGGCCTGCTTGACGACGACGAGTTGCGCGAAATTTCCACCATCATGGCATCGCTTGGAACTATCGAGTCCGAGTTGGTCGAGGAATTGCTGCTGCAATTCGTCTCGCGCATGTCGGGCTCGGGCGGCTTGCTCGGCAGCTACGATATCGCCGAGCGCCTGCTGCAACAGTACCTGCCGCCCGAGCGCGTCGGCGGCATCATGGACGACATCCGCGGACCCGCCGGCCGCAACATGTGGGAAAAACTCGCCCACGTCCATGAAGAGGTATTGGCAAATTATCTCAAGAACGAATACCCGCAGACCGTGGCGGTGGTGATGTCAAAACTGCGCGCGGAGCACGCCGCACGCGTCCTGGCGATTCTCCCGCAGGACTTCTCTCTCGACGTGGTCAGTCGCATGTTGAAGATGGAAGCGGTCCAGAAGGAAGTGATCGACCGCGTCGAAGAAACGCTGCGCACCGAATTCATGACCAATTTGTCGCAGACCCGCCGCCGCGACGCCCACGAGGCGATGGCAGAGGTCTTCAACAACTTCGATCGCCAGACGGAAACGCGTTTCCTTACTGCGCTGGAAGAGGAAAACCCGGACGCCTGCGAGCGCATTAAGGCGCTGATGTTTACCTTTGACGACTTGGTTAAACTCGACACCGGCTCGGCACAGACGCTGATGCGTAAATTCGAGAAGGACAAGCTGGCGATCGCGCTCAAAGGCGCCTCCGAACCCGTGCGCCAGTTCTTCTTCAGCAACATGTCCACCCGCGGTGCCAAGATGCTGGTGGACGACATGCAGGCCATGGGCCCGGTGCGGCTGCGCGACGTCGACGAGGCGCAGACGCTGCTGGTCAATATCGCCAAGGATCTGGCGGCCAAGGGCGAAATCCTGATCACCAAGAGCCGCGGTGATGAAGAACTGATTTATTGAGATCGCGATGAAGGCGACCGCCAAATATCTGTTCGATGAGGATTTCTCCTCTGGCGAGAAGCCGCCGACCATTACATTGGTTGAGGCTGAGCGCCGGCGCGCGGACGGCGAGTTTTTGGCTTATCGCAGCGGCTTCGCGGCTGGCCAGGAGCAAGCACAGAGCGCTGCCCTGGCAGCAATCGCCGATGGCATGGAGCGACTCGACAAGGCGCTCGGCGGCATCGAGGCACGACTGGAGATCGAGGCGGTGGCAGTGGCGGTCGCGGTTGCCGGCAAACTGGCGCCCGAATTGATTGCGCGCGAGCCGTTCGCCGAGATTTCCGCGCTGGCCACCGAATCCTTCAACCATCTGGTGAAGGCGCCGCACGTGGTCGTGCATATCGGCGCCGAAATCTACGAGACGGCCAAGGCCAAGCTCGAGGAGATCGCACAGGCGCGTGGCTTCGAGGGCCGGCTGGTCGTGATGTCCGATCCCGGCATGGCGTCCGGCGACTGCCGCATCGAATGGGCCGATGGCGGCGTTGCCCGCGACCGCGCCACGACCCTTGCCGTCATCGATGACGTGGTCGCCCGCTACGTGGCGGCACGCGCCAGCGCATAAAAATAGAAATTCTGGAGACCGACGCGATGAGCGACACCGACAGCAAAGTCCCGCTCCCCGATCTGGAAGGCGGCAGCGCGATGCAGACCGTCGAGGACGCCGGCGCTTTGGCGCCGAGCGGCAGCGAAACGGTCAATCGCGGCGCCGCCGACCTGGAATCGCTATTCGACGTGCCGGTGCAGGTGTCGGCGGTGCTCGGCCGCGCCCGCATGGCGGTCGGCGAGTTACTCAAGCTCGGACCCGGCGCCGTGCTCGAGCTTGACCGCAAGGTCGGCGAAGCCATCGATATCTACGTCAATAACCGCTTGGTCGCGCGCGGCGAAGTGGTCCTGGTCGAGGACAAGCTGGGCGTGACCATGACCGAAATCATCAAAGCCGACCAGAACTAGAGGATCTACCCATGCGACTCCTGATCGTCGGCACGCTCGGAGGCCAGCTCACCACCGCGAGCAAGATCGCGATGGACAAGGGCGCGAGCGTCACCCAGGCCGAAAGCAACGAGCAGGCGCTCGCCGTGCTGCGCTCCGGCCGCGGCGCCGACCTGCTGATGGTGGACGTCTCCCTCGACATCCGCGACCTGGTGACCCGCCTCGACGCCGAGCGCATCCATGTCCCGATCGTAGCCTGCGGCGTCACCAACGACGCGCGCGCGGCGGTCAACGCCATCCATGCCGGTGCCAAAGAGTACATCCCGCTGCCGCCCGATCCCGACCTGATCGCGGCCGTGCTCGCCGCCGTCACCGACGACCGGCGCGAGATGATCTATCGCGACGAAGCGATGGCGAGCGTCGTCAAGCTCGCCCAGCAGATCGCCGGCTCGGACGCTTCGGTGCTAATCACCGGCGAAAGCGGCACCGGCAAGGAAGTGCTGGCGCGCTACCTGCATGCGCGTTCGCAGCGCGCCAAGAAGCCGTTTATCACGGTCAATTGCGCGGCGATCCCGGAGAACCTCCTGGAGTCCGAACTGTTCGGCCACGAGAAGGGCGCCTTCACCGGCGCGCTCGGGCGCCGCATCGGCAAGTTCGAGGAGGCAAACGGCGGTACGCTGCTGCTTGACGAAATCTCGGAGATGGACGTGCGTCTGCAAGCAAAGCTGCTGCGCGCGATCCAGGAGCGCCTGATCGACCGCGTCGGCGGCGGCAAGCCAGTGCCCGTCGATATCCGCATCGTCGCCACCTCCAACCGCAATCTCACCGAAGCCGTGCGCGAAGGAAAATTCCGCGAAGATCTCTGGTTCCGCCTCAACGTGGTGAACCTGAAGATCCCGCCGTTACGCGAGCGTCCGTCCGACATCACCGAGCTCGCGCAATACTTCGCCAAGAAATATTCCGAGGCCAACGGGCTGCCGGCGCGTCCGCTGTCGGCGGAAGCGCGACGCGCGCTCAGCGTCAACCGCTGGCCCGGAAACGTGCGCGAACTGGAGAACACGCTGCACCGCGCAGTGCTGCTCTCGAGCGGGCCGGAGATCGGCATCGACGGCATTCTTTCGCCCGACGGCGGCCGGCTCGATCAAACGCGCGGCTCTGGCGCCGTCGCCCATGCGGCTATGGCCGCAGAACAAGTTACGCGCAATCTGGTCGGCCGCACGGTGGCCGAGGTCGAGCGCGACCTGATCCTGGAGACGCTCAAGCACTGCCTCGGCAACCGCACCCACGCGGCCAATATCCTCGGCATTTCCATTCGTACTCTCCGTAACAAGCTCAACGAATACGCCGCCGATGGCGCGCCGATCCCGCCGCCCAACGGCGGGGAAATGAAGGGTGCGGCGTAGCGTCCGCAGCGCTGCCAGCTGCCTAACAAAAAAAGCCCGGCGCAACTGCCAGGCTTTTTTCGGACGACAACGTGCGCCGTCAGGATGTGGGTGAGTTGCCCGCGCGGTCGGTTCGTTTCTGGTCTTTCTGGCGCGCAGCATCGAACTCGACGCCTCCGCCCGGCCGCTCAAGCAAGCTCCGGCCTTCCCGGGCAAGCTGCGCGCAACGGTCGGCGGTCTCGACCAGGTACTTCTCGGTCTTCGACATGATTTCTTCGTGACGATTTAACCGGATATGCACGCAAATTGCGGCAATTCAAGATTGATCTTCGCATGAGGGACGCGTGTGATAATCGTTGGCGTGCCAACGACACAGGCGGACCGTTTAAGCTGCCCACAATCTATAAAATATCCCCCGCCTCGCTGTGGCGTGAGGCCGAGCGTACTGGTCACTTCCGTGGCTCCGAAATCGATTTGCGCGACGGCTTCATCCATTTTTCCACGCCGGACAAGTTGCCGCGACTGCCGCGAAACATTTCGCCGGACGGCGCGACCTCGTCTTGGTGCGCGCCGATGCCGCCACGCTAGGCGACAAACTGAAGTGGGAGCCGTCGCGCGGCGGCGCTTTGTTCCCGCATCTTTATGACAGTCTCGATGTGAAAGCCGTGACCCGCGTCGATCCGCTACCGCTCGAGCCCGACGGCACGTACAAATTCCCGCCGCTCGATCCTTGAGCGTCCCGCACAGCGGCCCAGACTAACAATTGTGGAACCAGAGTGCGCCGCACAAACTTATTACTGTGCCGGTCCACTCAGGGGTTCATCATGTCCTTACCCAGCCAGACTTGGGGCAATATCCACCCTTCGGTCTATCGCCACGCTGCCGAGCCCGTGCGCCGCGTGCAGGCAACGCTGCGCCCAAGCGGCGCCATCCGCTACGCCTGCCCCGCCACGGGCAGTTTTGTGCTGATCACCGATCCAGCCACGCTGGCCGGGCTTGCCGAGCATGACGTCCGGCTGCGCTGCGTAGATTGCGGCGAGATGCACTTATTGACGTGTGAGGCCGACGGAAACGGTCACAACCGAATTGTCGGCGGGCCGGCAAAGCCCTAGACTTTGACGCATAACGCCGCACGCCCAAGGGGGGATATCGCCATGTGCCCGCCATGCGCGGTAACCGGCCGCGGCCAGAACCCGCGCCCTTTCTGATGGACCTCGACGCCAACCGCAGTCTGATCGCTGCCGCGCTTGCCCGCATCCCGGGCAGCGATCGCGCGGCGCTGCAAACCGTCTATCGCCTGACCTCGGCGAAGCTTTTTGGCGTTGCCTTACGTATCTTGGGCGAACGCGGCGAGGCCGAGGACGTTTTGCAGGAGGCCTACGTGACGGTCTGGCACAAAGCCGCTGATTTCGACCCCGACCGGGCAAGCCCGATGACCTGGCTGATCGCAATTGCGCGCAACCGCGCCATCGACCATCTGCGCGCCACCCGCCAAAGCCGGCGCATGGAGCCGATCGATCAGACGGCCGAGGTGGCCGACAACGCGATTGCCGCCGACACCGCGCTGGAAAACGCGCAAGATCACGCGCGGCTGCATGCTTGCCTCGAAGGCCTTGAGGCCCGCGAACGCAACGCGCTGCGCGGGGCGTTCTTCGACGGCAATACCTATGAGGATCTGGCGGCGCGCATGAACGTGCCGCTCGGCACCATGAAGAGCTGGATCCGCCGGGCGATGATCAAACTCAAGAACTGTCTGGAACAATGAGCGACACGATCGACCATAGCGCGCTTCCCGGCGATGAGTTGCTCGCCGCCGAATATGCCCTCGGCGTGCTGGCGGGGACCGAGCGCGCGGCGGCGCAAAGGCTGCTGGAGCGCGACCGCAATTTCGCCCGCATGGTTGCCGAATGGGAGCAGCGGCTGGCGCCCTGGGCCGGCGAAATCGCGGAGGTTTCGCCGCCGCCGCGGGTCTGGGATGCCATCGCCGCCGCCCTGCCCGCGCAGCCGCGGACACGGGCGAGCCTGTGGGAAAGCCTCGTGTTCTGGCGCGGTTTCGCGCTGGCCAGCGCGTTGGCAGTCGCCTGTCTGGGAGCGTTCATTTATCTCGGGGCGATTAATCGTGAACAGCCACTGGTCGCGACCATTGAAGGCGGCGGAAGCCGAGCCTTTGTCGCAACCATTGACGCCAAGCGCGGCACAATCGCTGTGGTGCCCGCGGCCTTTACCGCCGACGCCACCCGCGTCCCCGAACTGTGGCTGATCCCGGCCGACGGCAAGCCACGGCCCCTCGGCCTGCTGCGCGCCGACCGCACCGTGACGATCGCTATTCCGCCGGAATTCGCGAGCCAGACGGTGAGCAATGCCGTGCTGGCGGTGTCACTTGAGCCGCCCGGCGGCTCGCCGACCGGCGTCCCAACCGGACCTGTGATTGCCACCGGAAAACTCACAACTCTGTGAACGCACGTCGGCATCTGCCAAACCGTCGGCTCCGTACCTCCTGATGTCTCCCCAATGGGGACCCAAACAGAGAGCAAACGGAGTAAAAAATGACACGCATTCATACAATCGCCTTAGCAGGAGTAGCCGCACTGGCGCTCGGCCTCGGCACCTCGACGCTTACGTTCACGCCGACTTTCGCCAAAGAGATGACCAAGATGGTCGGCGGCGCGGAGATGTATCCATCCAAGAACATCGTGCAGAACGCGGTGAATTCGAAGGACCACACCACGCTGGTCGCCGCGGTAAAGGCCGCAGGCCTCGTCAAGACGCTCGAAGTCGCCCGGCCCGTTCACGGTGTTCGCGCCGACCAATGAGGCCTTCAAGAAGCTGCCGGCCGGCACCGTCGACACGCTGCTCAAGCCGGAGAACAAGGACAAGCTGACCAGCATCCTCACCTATCACGTGGTCGCCGGCCGGCTGACCACCAAGGAACTGCGTGAGAAGGTCAAGGAAGGCGGCGGCAAGGCCGAGCTCAAGACCGTCGAAGGCGCGCCGCTCACCGTCGCAGAGAATGACGGCAAGCTGTGGCTGATCGACGCCAAGGGCGACAAAGCCGAAATCACCATCAGCAACGTGATGCAGTCGAACGGCGTCATCCAGGTGATCAATACCGTGATGTTGCCGGGCTGAGCGTCCATCTCAACCGGTAACGCGGCGCGTTACTAGGGTCAGAACTCATTAATTCTTTCAGTCTGACAATACAATTCTGATTCTCTTTGGGAAGGGGGATTTGGATCGTGCGCAAGAACCTGTTTTGGCTGAACGATAAGCAGTGGAAGCGGATCGAACCTTACCTACCGACGGATGTTCGAGGCGTCGAGCGGGCAGACGATCGCCGCGTCATCAGTGGCATAGTGCATGTGCTCAAGAGCGGCTGCCGCTGGTCTGATTGCCCGCCCGAGTATGGTCCGCCGACGACGATCTATAACCGCTTCGTACGCTGGGCGCGGCGCGGCATATGGGAAAACCTGTTCCGGGAGCTTGCCGGCAACGGTCGATCCGCGGATATGCAAATGATCAACTCGACGCATGTCAAAGCGCACCGCTCGGCGGCGGGTGGAAAAGGGGGGAGCAGAAGCAGGCTGTTGGCCGTTCGCGCGGAGGGCGTAACACGAAGATCCATGCACTCGCAGATGCTAAAGGCCGCCTCATCGCCATCCTGCTAACGGGCGGCCAAGCCCACGACTATCCGATTGCACACCGCCTCTTGCGCAGGGCAAAGCCCTCCAAATACCTGCTCGGCGACACGGCCTACGATGGCGACGACTTGCGCGGGGAACTGGACGAGCGTGGCACCAAGCCGGTCATTCCCAATCGCAGCAACAGGAAGCAGCCGTTCAGCTTCAGCAAACGCCTCTACAAACTCCGCTGGCGCATCGAGAGCGCATTCAACAGATTGAAGGACTTTAGGCGAATTGCAACGCGATATGACAGACTGGCACGAAACTACCTTGCTTCTGTCTGTCTAGTAGCCGCACTGGTATGGTGGATTTAATGAGTCTGGTCCCTAGTGTCCCTTTGAACCCGAAGTTCGCAAAAGTGCTTGCTGAGCAATGGTGCGAACTTCGGGTTCGGGACACTAGGCACAACGGCTAACGTCCGGACACACTTGACGCCGGGTCTCTCGACGGATGGCCGCCCTTGCGGCGCGCGGCCGAACTCTCATAATGCCGGCCCCGCCGCACGGACGAGAGCCATCATGATCCTGGAAATCGCGCAGATCGACATCAGGCCCGGCATGGAAAAAGACTTCGAGGCCGGCGTGAAATCCGCCGGACCGATTTTCAAGCGCGCCAAGGGCTGCACGTCCATGACCTTGCAGCGCTCGCACGAGAACCCATCGCGCTATCGGCTGTTCGTGCAATGGGAAACGCTGGAGAACCACACCAAGGACTTCCGCGAGTCGGCCGATTTCCAGGAATGGCGCAAGCTGGTCGGCCATTGCTTCGCGTCGCCGCCGCAGGTCGAGCACGTGACCGAGGTCGTGCGCGGTTTTTGAAAATTCATGAAGTGCAGTAGCGAGCGTATCCTCACCACCCACACCGGCAGCCTGCCGCGCACGGCGAAAGTCGTTGAGCTGCTGCTGGCCGAGCAGCAAAAGCCGGGCGCGGGGCGCGCCGAGCTGCAAGCCGCCGTGCGCGACGCGGTGGCGCTGGTGGTGCGCAAACAGACCGAATGCGGCCTCGACATCGTCAATGACGGCGAGCAGGGCCGCACCGACTACACCGTGCACGTGCTCGACCGGTTGACCGGCTACGAAGGCGAGAGCGCGCCGCCGATGGGCACCGGCGAGCCGGAATTCCCCGAGCTTGCGGAAATCCTCAAGCATTTCGCCTCGCCGTTCCAACACCGCCCGGCCTGCTCGGGCCCGGTCGGCTGGAAAGACTGGGCGGCGGCCGAAGCCGATATCAAGCTCGCCAAGGACGCGCTCGCCGGCGCCAAAGCCGGGAAAAAGGCCGAGGACATTTTCATGACCTCGCCCTCGCCCGGGCAGATCGCGCGCTATCTGAAAAACCGTTTCTACAAGGGCGACGAGGAATACATCTACGCGCTCGCCGACGTGATGCGCCGCGAATACCAGGCGATCGTCGAGGCCGGCTTCATCCTGCAACTCGACTGCCCGGACCTCGCGATGCTCCGCCACACGGTCTATCTCGATCAGCCGCTCGCCGATTACCGCAAGATCATCACGATCAACGTGGCCGCGCTCAATCACGCGGTGCGCGATCTGCCGCCCGAACGCATGCGCATGCATGTCTGCTGGGGCTCGACCGTGGCGCCGCACCACACCGACGTCGAGTTCAAGGATATCGTCGATATCGTGCTCTCCGGCCGCCCGCACGCCGTCTCGTTCCCGGCCGCCAATGCGCGGCACGAGCACGAATGGAAAATCTGGCGCGACGTGAAGCTGCCGGCCGGCAAGATCATCATCCCCGGCGTGATCGACTCCACCGTCAATACGGTCGAGCATCCGGAGCTGGTTGCCGACCGTATCGTGAACTTCGCCAGTGTCGTCGGGCGCGAGAATGTGATTGCCGGCGTCGACTGCGGCTTCGGCACCTTTGCCGGGCGCGTTCAAGTCGACGGTAAGATCGTCTGGATGAAGCTCGCCTCGCTCGCCGAGGGCGCTAGGCGGGCGAGCAAGCAGTTGTGGGCGAAGGCGGCTTAGGGACATAGCACCCAAGCGATGGATCGTCGGCGCGATGTCTCCGCCGCCGCTTGAGCCGAGCGGGGCGCACAGCTACGCTGCACCCCAAAATGCGAGATGCGCCAAATCGGTTTCCACTGATGCCGAGCGCGCTCGGAGCGGGAGGAACGAAGACATGGCGACCGAGGGCGCGCGGCCAGGTTTTCTTTCCGGCGTCCGTGTTCTCGACCTGAGCCAGTTCGAGGCCGGCCCCTCCTGCACCGAGGCGCTCGCCTGGCTCGGCGCCGAGGTCGTCAAGATTGAAAACCCGCGGGGCGGCGAAGCGGGCCGCATGCTGTTGCAAGGGGCCTCCGGCCAGGACCATAACTCGTGGTATTTCCTGTTGTTCAACGCCAACAAGAAATCCATCACCGTCAATTTGAAATCCGAGGGCGGGCTCGAACTCGTCAAGAATTTGGCGAAACGTGCCGATGTCATGGTTGAGAATTTCGCGCCGGGCGCCATCGAGCGGCTGGGGCTCGGCTACGACGTGGTGCGCGCCGTCAACCCGAGCATCATCTATGCGCAGCTAAAGGGCTTTGGCACCGACGGACCCTACGAGAACAACCTCGCCTTCGACATGATCGCGCAGGCGACCGGCGGCGTCATGAGCATCACCGGCGAACACGACGGGCCCCCGATCAAACCCGGCGTGACGCTCGGCGATACCGGCACCGGCATGCTGCTTGCGATCAGCATTTTGGCGGCCCTCTATCGTTGTCGCGGCACCGGTCAGGGCGAGCGCATCGAGATCGCCATGCAGGACGCCATGCTGCAATACATCCGCGTCGCGCTTTCCGCGCAGGCGTCCCAGGGCGTACCGGCGAAGCGTAACGGCGCCAAGATCATATCCGGCTTTGCGGTGCCGAGTGGCATTTATCCGTGCAAACCTGGCGGACCGGATGACTACGTCTATGTTTATACCAGCCGCACCAATCCGGCGCATTGGCGGCGATTGCTCGAAGTCATCGGGCGCAAGGACCTGATCGGCGATCCGCGCCTCGACAGCGCGGCGGCGCGGTTGGAGCACGAGCCCGAGGTCGATGAAATGATCGCCGCCTGGACGCGTCAGCGCGACAAACGAGCGGCGATGCGCATTCTTGGCGATGCCGGCGTACCGGCAGGCGCGGTCTTCGATACGATGGAACTGAGCGACGACCCGGATTTCGAGCACCGCGGCATCATGCAGACGATGCAGCATCCGGCCGCCGGCGCCTTCAAGATGCCGGGCTGGCCGGTGCGCTTCGGAGGGCGCACGCCGGAGGTCAAACCATCGCCGCTGCTCGGACAGCACACCAATGAAGTTTTGGGCGAATGGCTTGGTCTCGATGCGGACCAGATCAAGCAACTCGGCAAAGACAGCATCATCTAGGCAAGGAAACTAGGCAAGGAAACAAGACATGGCGGAACTCACCGGCTCGGAGATCCTGGCCAAATCGCTGAAGAACGAAGGTACCGACATTCTGTTCTTCCTCATGGGCGGGCCGATGCTGCTCGCCGAGTCCTCGTGCATCAAGGAAGGAATCCGTCCGCTCGACGTGCGTCACGAGCAATCCGCCGCTTTTATGGCTCAGGCCTACAGCCGGCTCCTGCAAAAGCCCAGCGTGTGCATGGCGGCGAGCGGTCCCGGGACGATCAACCTCACCACCGGCGTCGCCAACGCGCTGATCGATTGCTGTCCGGTCGTTGCAGTCGGCGGATCGAGCCCGATCGGCCTCAACGGCCGCCAGGTTTTCCAGGAGATCGATCAGCTGGCCATCATGAAGCCCTGCACCAAATGGGCAGAGCGCGTCTACAACCTCAAGCGCATTCCCGAGCAGGTGAATGTCGCTTTCCAGAAGGCAATGAGCGGCAAACCGGGCCCGGTTTATCTCGATTTCCCCGGCGACGTTCTCTACGCCAAGATTCCCGAAGAACAGGTCGACTGGAGCCTTTCCGGCCGGCCGCTGCTCAACGCGCGGCCGCTCGGCGACCCCAACCAGATCGATGCCCTGATCGACGCGATCGCCAAGGCGCGCAAGCCGATCATCCTGACCGGCAGCGGTGTGATCTGGTCGCAGGCATGGTCCGAACTGCAGGAGTTCGTCGAAAAGACCGGCATCCCGTTCTACACCACGCCGCAGGGCCGCGGCGTCGTGCCGGACGATCACGAATATTCGTATCTGACGATGCGCTCGTCGGCGTTCCGCGACGCCGATCTGATCATCGTGGTCGGCACCCGCATGAACTACATCATCGGCCATGCGGCGCCGCCCCGCTTCAATGTTGGCGCCAAGATCGCACGCATCGATATCGATGCCGATGAAATCGCCACTGCGCCACGCAAGGTCGATATCGGCATCGTCGGCGACTGCAAGGCGGTGCTCCGCCAGTTCATCGATGCCAGCGCCAAGCGCGTTAATGCGGATCGTTTCTCCGCGTGGCGTCGAACGCTGTCCGATGGCGAAACCGCGAAACGCCAGGCGCCAGGCGCCAACAAGCCGATGGACGAGATACCGATCCATCCGCTGCGGTTGTGCGACGAGATCAAGAATTTCATGCGGCGTGACGCCATCCTGGTGGTCGACGGTCAGGAAATTCTGAACTTCGGCCGTCAGTCGATGCCGACTTTACCCCCGCTCATCGCCTCAATTCCGGACCGTTCGGCACCATGGGGGTCGGGCTGCCGTTCCGAATCGGCACCAAGATCGCCAAGCCCGATAAGCAGGTCATCGTCGTCCACGGTGACGGCTCGTTCGGTCTGAACGCGCTCGAGCTCGACACTGCTGTGCGCCACAACGTTCCGATCCTGGTCGTGGTCAGCCTCAACGGCGGCTGGACCGCCGACCCGGATCGCGACAAGCCCGGCCGCAACCTCGGCTACACACGCTTCGACAAGATGGCCGAAGCGCTCGGCTGTACGGCGAATATGTTGAACGTCCTGACGAAATCCGCCCGGCTTTAGATCGCGCCCAACGGGAGGTCGATCGCGGCTCGGTTGCGCTGGTCAACGTCAAGACCGACGACCGCGCCCGCGCCGGCACCGCGGCGTTCGCC
>CAVPUU010000046.1:0-15485 GCA_963709015.1 uncultured Alphaproteobacteria bacterium
GCGACCCGCAGCGGCCGCGCCTGCAACAGCTTGAAGCCGGCCTCGTCGAGCGCCCATTCGATCTCGACCGGCATGCCGAGCACCTGCTCGGCCTTGCGCATCAGCCGGCCGAGCGTGATCGCTTGGCCGGCTTGCAGGCACGGTGCGCGCACGAGCGCTTCGGGTACCGCCTGTCCGGTCGCGCCGGCGCCGTGGCCGCAAATCTCGCGGTGATGTTTGCGCCCGGCTTCGTTGGTCCGGATAAAGCCCTGCCGGCTGAGCACGATGCGGTCCGGCACCACTTCGCCTTGGGCGATCGCCGTGCCGAGGCCCCAGGTCGCCGACAGCAGCATCTGGCCGTCGGCGGTTTCGCTCAAGCCGCCGCCCGCGGCCTGGGCGGCAATCAACGGCTGCACCAGCACGGCCATCGCGGTATCGGATGGGTTGCGCTCGTGCTGCGCCATCGAGCGCCGCGCGTTGGTGGTCCACAGCGCGGCCCAGCAGGCCCGCAGCGCGGTGAAAAACTCGGCGTCGTCGCGCAGCCCGAGAAAGCTTTCGAACTGGCCGGCGTAGCTGGCGTCGTCGCGATCTTCGATCAGCGCCGACGATCGCACCGCCGCGGGTTTTTGTTGGTGCGCCCAGGCGGTGCGTATTGCGTCATGCAGGTCCGGCGCGAGATCGCCCTGATAGAGCTTCAGCCTGATCTCGACGGAGAACCGGCGCTGCGTCGGCGGGTCGGCCTCTCCGTAGGCGCGAACGGTCTCGTTGAGTTCGAGATATTCAATCTGCCGCCGGTACGCCGCCGCGGTGATGCAGACGCCTCCCGGCGTCGGCAATCCGGCCTGCGCGAGCCGTGCAAGGTTCGCCGCCTTCGGCCCGACCCGCTCGGGGTCGGCCGCCGACGGGGCCGAGAGCGGCAGGATGAAAGGCGCGCCCATGCCGACGCCTCGCCCCGAGGTGCGCGGTGCGAGGCGCTGGCGCTGGAAGGGTGTCAGGCTCCCGCCGCAACTTGCTATCGGACATGATCGCCGTAGCCCGGGAGCGGATCGACCACCGTTATTTGTTTGACCGGGAAGTTCGAGACGATCTCGATATCGTTCTTGTGCACGATCAGCATTTCCTCGATCCGCACGCCGTAGCGGAATTTTTGACCGTGCTGGGTCTCGAGCGCAAACGTCATGCCTTCCTTGATCTCGACCGGATGATCGAGCGACCAGATGCGCGAAATCACCGGGGGATCGTATTGCGCGAGGCCGAGGCCGTGCCCCCACAGATTGGCGGCAGCCTGATCTTCGTCCTCGTAGCCCCAGGTCTCCATGGCGGACGGCCATTTGAGCGCGATGTCGCGGGTGGTCGCGCCGACTTTCACCGCGCCGATGGAATCGTACAGCCATTTCAGCGCCGTCTGGTAGGTGTCCTTCTGCTCCTGGCTCGGCTCCTTGCCGACGCAATAGGTGCGGTAATAACAGGATTTGTAACCGTTCCAGGTCAGCGCCGCCAAATCCATGAACACGATGTCGCCCGGCTGAATGATGCGATCGGAGAAGTTGCGCCAGTTCGGCCAGGTATTCGGCCCGGACGAAACGATCACGTCCTCGACGTCCTCCATTCCGGGAATGTTGTAGAGGTACTGCATTAGATGCGCGGTGACCTGGTTTTCGGTGATGCCGGGCCGCAGGAACTTCATGCATTCCCAATGGGTGGCGTCGCCGATCGCGCCGACGATGCGGAAGCATTCCTGCTCGTCTTCGCTCTTGACCGCGCGCGCGTCCATCATCGCGCTCATGCCGTCGGTCCAGTTGATGTTGTTCTCGCGGAAAATCTCGATCATGTTGATGTCGATGAAGTCGACACCGAGTTCTGCCCGGCGACGCCATTCTCGCGCATCGCCTGCAGCACGGCCTTGGTGAACTTGGTGACCTGCTGGGTCGACGCCGGCCCGGCCGCGCCTTTGATCCAGGCGAACGAATGCCGCACGTTCTCTTTGGGAATCCACGGCGAGTGGCGCTCGATCTGAAAGCCGAGATCGCCCTGCTCGAACAGGATCGGCGCGCCGTCGCCGCACAGCATGGCATAGCGCAGCCCCGGCTTGAGACGATTCCAGCCCGGGGTCAGCGTGCCGGTGAGGTAGCGGACGTTCTCGTCGTACATGCACAGCAGCGCTCCGAGGCCATGCTTTTTCATCATCTCGCGGGCGCGCTCGGTGCGGTATTTACGGAGCCGGTCCCAGTTGACCCGCTGCTGCCAATCCATTCCGGCGATGCCGAAATTCGCTCCCATGCCTCGCTCCTTTTTTTGCGTCCAGCAACCTGTGTCCGAAAAATTCGGCGCGTGCAAGCTGGCCTGCGCCCGCTTTGATGTCACGGCTTTGGCGGGTAGATTGAAGGGCAGCGGGAGACAGAGCGATGACCAGGATCACGCGGCGTTCATTGGCCGGCGGCGGCACGCTCGGGCTGCTGGGCGCGCTCGCCGCCCCGGCGCAGGCGCAGGGCGACAAGCGGCGCTGGCGCATGGTGACGTCATGGCCGAAGCGGCTGCCCGGCCCCGGCATGTCGGCCGAGCGCATCGCCGAGCGTATCGGGGCGCTGTCGGGCGGGCGGCTGGACATCACGGTGTCGGCCGCAGGCGAGATCGTGCCGGCCTTCGAGGTGCTGGACGCCGTCGGCTCGGGGGTCGCCGAGATGGGCCACACCGCCGCGTTCTACTGGCAGGGCAAGGAGCCGGCCGCGGCCTTTTTCACCACGGTGCCGTTTGGATTGATCCCCAACGAGCATGTCGCCTGGATCGATGCCGGCGGCGGCCAGGCGCTGTGGGACGCGTTGTATGCGCCGTTCGGCGTCAAGCCGTTCATGGGCGGCAACACCGGCGTGTGCATGGGCGGCTGGTTCCGCCACGAGATCAAAAGTCTCGCCGACGTGCGCGGCCTGAAAATCCGATCGCTCGGACTTGGCGGCGAGGTCTATCGCCGGCTTGGCGCGATCGCGCAGACCACCGCGCCAAGCGAAATCCTGGTGGCGCTGCAATCCGGTGTGCTCGATGCTGCCGAGTTCGTCGGGCCCGGCTCCGACATCGCGCTCGGGCTTTATCGTTTCGCGCCGTTCTATTACGGCCCGGGCTTTAACAAGCCGAATGGCACCGGCGAGTGCCTCGTTGGATTGAAAGCCTGGCAAACCCTCGACGCCGAACTGAAAGCGATCGTGACGCATGCCTGCGCGGCGGAAGCCTCGTTCGCGCTGGCCGAGATGGAACGGCTCAACATCGAAGCGCTGAACGCGCTCACCACCCGCGACGCCAAGCTCCGCACCTTTCCAGCCGACGTGATCGCGGCCGCGCGCGTTCAGGCAAACACCGTGCTGAACGAACTCGCCGGCAAAAGCGCGGGCGCGCGCAAGGTGCACGATTTCTACATGACGTTCCGGGAAAAAATTTCCGCCTGGTCGCGCATCTCGCTGCAGGCGGTGCTTGAAGCGCGCCAGGGGTGAGGGCCACACACAACCCAACGTTCCCCGGATGCGGTGCAGCGCGCAGCGGTGCTCCGCTGATCCGGGGCCGCGGCGGTCTCCGAGTTGTTCGCGCCGGGGCTGCGACGATCCCGGGTCTGCAGCGCACCACTTCGCTTCGCTGCGTGCTGCGCAGCGCCCGGGAAGCTCGCATTTGGCAGCCGGTCGTAACTCAATTCCGGCGCGCAATCTTGAACGCGTCATTGCCGGGCTTGACCCGGCAATCCATGCGGAGCGGACACTCGTTCCCTGATCGGGGCTGCATTGTGTGCGGCACGTCAGCATGGACCCGCGGGTCAAGCCCGCGGGTGACAACGTGCGATGTTGCCGCCACTGCTATCGGACCACACGCCGCCGTTACGCCGCGTCGAGCCGCGCCAATTCAGTCATGAACTCAAAGCGCAACTGCGCACCCTCATCCTCGGGCAGGCAGCCGGTCATCTGCGGAAAGATGGTGCGGTACAGCGCGGTGCGGTCGTCGTCCCAGGGCATCGACTTCGCAGCCCGCATCTGCGCCAGAATCGCGTGCAGTTCCGCGCGCACCTCGTCCGGGTTCGGATACCAGGTGGGCGTCTCGCGCTCCTCGGAATCGTCGTCGTTCCGGAACAGGTCGCCTTGGCGGGCAGAGGGCATGATTCACGACTTCAATGTTGCCCGGCAATCGAGTTTTCGAGGAGTTTGATCTCCTCCGCCGTCAGGTCGAACAGACGGTAGACGATGGCGTCGATTTCGCGCTCGGCATTTTCGATCGCAACATCGAGCTTGCGGACCTCGGCGGCGTTCTTGGCGAGATAGTTTTCCCATTCGCCGCGCTCCTTGACCGGGATGTCGGCGCGGAAAACGTGCTTGACCTCATCGCGGAACTGGCTGAAGTCGAGCGTCCACCAGTCTTCCAGTTTGCGCGAGAGTTTTTTGCGCTCGGGTGGGGCAAGGTCGAGGATACGGTGACGGATTGTCGATTGAGTTTCAAATCGCCGACCTGCGTTTTCGCTACATAACTGACCAATATCTTCGAGGCGAGATTGCTCTCGCTTTTGCATTAGCGGAATCGGCAGCTTTTCAACGAACTCTGTGCGCAATCGAAGATACCCGCCCCTCGCAATATTAGTCACGGACGAAAGAAAAAACCACGACATCCTGCTGTTGAGATACGAGAGTAACGATAGCTGTAGTGATGGAACAAAGTAACAAGTATTTGCAACGTAGAACCCCCTACGATCAATAGAAAATGGGTTCGTTGCAGTTATATCCTGATAGACGATTTTTGGTTGTTCAAATGCAGATTGATATGCGACCTGCGCCTGCTGCAACTCGAACCATTTCTGCCTAGTCGCACGTTTCTCCAAGTCCTTCTTGAACGGCTTGAGCCAATCGCGAATCGCCGGATAGTCGTCGATATCGAATTTGCCCTTCGGAATATTAATAAGGAACAGCTCCTCCGGCTCGACACGCCAGCGCTTGACGTTCTCGCCGCGCAAGAACGGCTTGAGCAGGTTTGCGGAGCTTTTGTCTTGCTTGACCAAGCGGTCGCGTGCCGCCTGATCGATGATGAAGGCCTCATTCAAGCCCGTAACAATGCCGCGCAACGGCGCACCATAAACTTCACCCAGCGTCTTCTTACCCTTGACGATCTTGTCGCGCAGCCTCGCCAGTCGGTCGTCCTCGAACTGCCACGACCCCCTGCCCAGCCGCGCCCGCGGCATGACCGTCGCGCCGGTGGTAAAGGCCGCGTCCAGGTCCTTGGGCAAGTCGTCGCCGATTTTGAGGAACGAGAGCGTTTTAACCTCTGCCGACTCGCCTTTCTGTAACGTGATAATCGCCGGGTAGGTGGTGACACCCGCGAAAATCTGCATGTCGCCGAAATCGATCACCGTCTCGATTCCGACGTTGTCGCCGAGGAAGTTGCGCAGCTTCTCGCCCGAACCGGTGCGGAAGAAGGTCGACGAGGTGATAAAACCGAGGCGCCCGCCTTCCTTAAGAAGTCCTACGCCCCGTTCGAGGAAATAAGCATAAAGATCGGTACGGTCGGCTGCGACCACATACTTTTTTTCGAGATACGGCTTGATCGGTTTGATCAATTCCATCCGCACATAGGGCGGATTGCCGATCACCACGTCGAAGCCGCCCGCCGCAAAGACAGACGCAAAGGCTTTTCGCCAGTCGAACGGATGCTCGGTGAACTTCGGATCATCGATCAGGCTGTTGCCGACCTTGATGGTGGCCTCGAGGTTTTGCAGGCGGTGCTTGTTGCGCGCAGTCTTCAGCCACAGCGCCAAGCGTGTGATCTCCACTGACTCGCCATTGACGTCCACGCCATAGAGATTTTTGGTCACGATCTCGTCGAACGGATCGAAATCGATGTCGTCGCCGAGGCTCGCCAAGTGCTCGACCACCCGGCGGTATTCGGCCGCCAACAGATCGAAGGCGGCCACCAGAAATGCGCCGGAGCCGCAGGCCGGATCGACGATGCGCAGCGCGCGAAGAGCGCCGGCATAATCGCGCCAGAATGCGCGCTCGGCGTCTTTTTCTCCCTTGCCGAAAATGGGATCGCCGTTGCTCGGCGTTTCGCGTCCGTGCTTGGCGAGCAGAGCGCTGAAACGCTGCGCGAGCGTGGTGCCGATGGTACGCTCGACCAGGAATCGCGTGACCATATCGGGCGTATAGATGACGCCGAATTGCTTTCGCTTTGAAACCTTCGGCGGCTCCTGGCCGCGGCTAATTGCGCGCAACCGCTCAATATCGGTGATCGACTGCTCGAAGATATGGCCGAGAACGGTGACAGGCACGTCGCTCCGATAGTCCCAATTGGCGAGTGCGACGAGTTGCTCAGTCAAGTGATCCGGCAGAACGATCTTGTCGGTAACCGGATCGGGCGCGAACAGGCCGCCATTATAGGCCCAGATGCCGCGGCCCTCGTTGCCAACGTCGATTTCGTCGAATAGCGCGAGAAAATTGCTCCAATACGGTTCCGGCCGCCATTCGTTGCGCGCCTTGGCGGCGCGCTCTATCAACTTGTCGGGTAAGAGGTCGGTGCGCTCGGCGAAGGCGACGAACAAAATGCGATCGAGCAGCTTTTGCGCGACCTCGATCGCCGCGGGCATCGCGAGCTTGGGGCCGTCGGCGGCGTCCGTGAGATAGGACAGCAACTGCTCGCGCAGCTTGCTGTAGTCCTTGTAAAGGTCGTCCGTGATGTCCTTGTAAGTGCTGTCGCTCTGCCGTAGCAGGGCCTCGGTTGCGCCGCCGACGAGTTGCTTTGCCGACAGCAACAGCCACAGCCGTTCCAGCTCGCGCGCATCGTCGAGCTCGCGCAGATCGAATTGCTCGTAGGCGTCGCGGCCGCGGCCGAAACCGAAAAGCCTGATCTCGATACAGTTCGAGACCAGCACCCAGCGGCAGCCGGGCACGTCGATGGCATAGTACCACGCCTGCTGCACCGGGCTGTAACCGCGTCCCGGCATAATGGCGTCGAGATCGGTCGTAGTCGGCCCCTTCAGTTCGAAAGGAGCGACAATTTCATCATCTGCATCCGCGCTCCCGAAGCGGCCAAGCGCCACATCGACTGCACCGCGCCGAATCGCGCGCTCAAAGGCGAGTGTGTAAGGCGGGTCTGCGTCAATCTGCGTATAACCGAGGACATCGCCAAGAATCTTCTGGCAGAACAGGTTACGGACTTCGGTCTCCTTGAGCTTGGCAAAGCGCGCGCTGCCGGCGGTCTTGGCATAACTCTGCGCCGCCTCGATCTGCTGGGGCGTCAAATCGAAGGTGTGACTCTTCAGTGCCTCAGCGACTACCTTGTAGTTGAGCAGCGGGACGCGCAACGTGCGGCCGACCACCGAGCGGCCTGTCCGACCGCCGCGTCCGCCGTCGCCCAAATCGATGCCGGCACTGAGGAAAAGGTCCATTCTCACTCGCAGAGTAGAACTGATTGGCAGCTAGCGTCGACCGACGGCATGCGGAACTAACAAATTCTTACGTATTGCACCCCAGCCTCAATCTCCGCGGATTGGATGCGCGCCTTTCCCTGGCCTTTTCGGTACACAGCGATCGTCACTCCATTGTCACTTAATAATTGACATTGGTCGCTTTGCAAGTTATATTATACGAATCTCGTCCCCCTACAGGACGCCGGCCGGTGACACCGGGCGGCGGGGCGAGAGCGGTTCCCGCGGGCGGCGCTTCGTCAGCGCTGCTCCCGGGCGGTTCCGGGAAAGACGCCCGGCCGGCACGATGACCGGTCTGCGACGTGATCGCTGGACTGGGACAGGCGAAGATGCAGGCAACACCTGATGACGCCAAGTCCCAGGAAGCGCGTCCCTGGAGCTGAGCTGCGGCGTTCGTTCGCTGCCGCAAGCGCCGTGGTGGAACGCCGACAGGCGAGCGCGTCCCGCTGGACGCGAGCCGCACCCGATGGTGCGGAGGTTGGACTACGCGTCTGCCGGCGTTCCGCTTCCTTTTTTCTTGTTCGTCCTTGCCGCCGATCGTGATGATGCCGGTCCCACCGCCGGTCTCCTCCGACGAAGATCGCGCGGTAAATTTGCCGGGGGACTGAGCGCGAGCGAAGCCCACGGCGGGAAATCGTGACAAACAAGGTGGGCACGGCGCGTTGCGCCTTTGCCCACCCTACGTGCTGCGACAAACTCGGACGCGAACACGCGCCGCGAGAACGCCCGCGCTTATCCGCCCCGCGATAGCGGGACAGGGGACGATGCGCGCGAAGGAGGAGAAATCAGTATTTCCCCTTCACCACCTTCTGTTGCTGCTCGCCAAGTCCGTCGATGCCGAGCGTGACGACGTCGCCGGCCTTGAGAAATTTCGGCTCGGGCTTCATGCCGAGGCCGACGCCCGGCGGCGTCCCGGTGATGATGATGTCGCCCGGCTCCATGACGAAATATTGCGAACAGGTCCACACCAGATGGCGGCAGTCGAATATCATCGTCGACGTGTTGCCGCGCTGGCGCTTCTCGCCGTTGACGTCGAGCCACATGTCGAGATTCTGCGGATTCTTGATCTCGTCCTTGGTGACGAGCCACGGCCCGATCGGGCCGAATGTCTCGCAGCCTTTGCCCTTGGTCCATTGGCCCGAGCGCTCGAGCTGAAACAGCCGCTCCGAGACATCGTTGGCGAGGAAATAACCGGCGACCACGTCGAGCGCCTTGCTCTTGCTCAGATAGCGGGCGCGCTGGCCGATGACGATACCAAGCTCGACCTCCCAATCGAGCTTGGAGGAATCCCTCGGGATGACGGTGTCGTCGTTCGGACCGCAAATGCAGGACCGCGCCTTGTTGAAGATGATCGGCTCCTTGGGGATCGGCGAGCCGGTCTCGGCGGCGTGGTCCGAATAATTCAGTCCGATGGCGATGAAATTGCCGACCTCGCCGACGCAGGGACCGATCCGGGGCTTGCCTTTGACCAGCGGCAGCTTGTCGAGATTAAGCTTGCGCAGCTTGGCCAGTCCGTTGGGCGCCAGCACATCGCCGGCGATGTCGGGCACGATTTTCGACAGGTCGCGGATGCGGCCCTGGGCATCGAGCATGCCGGGCTTTTCGCGGCCGGGCGCGCCGTAGCGGACGAGTTTCATGACAATCTCCCTTGAGAGTTGGTGCAGCGCTGAGACGCCGCGTGCGAATAATCTCTGCGGCTCTCGTGAGCCGCGATCGTGATGCCGCCTATGGTTATTTTAAAACGCGCCCGGAAACACGCCTCCGTCGATCAGAAGGTTTTGGCCGGTGATATATCCGGCCTGCGCGGAGCAGAGAAACGCGCAGGCATTGCCGAATTCGTCGGGATTGCCGACCCGGCGCGCCGGAACGGAATCGACCCGCTCCTTCAGCGCGGCTTCGTAACTGATGCCCTTTTTCTTGCTGCCGGCTTCCACATTGGAGCGGAAACGGTCGGTGTCGAAAATGCCGGGCAGCACGAAATTGATGGTGACATTGGCGGCCGCCACCGAGCGCGCCACGCCGGCAAGAAAAGCCGTCAGTCCGGCGCGCGCGCCGGACGACAGGTCGAGCCCCGCGATCGGCATTTTGACCGAGCCGGACGTGATGTTGACGATGCGGCCGAACTTTTTGGCGACCATGGGATCGATCGCCTTCTGGATCAGCTCGACTGCCACGATCATGTTGGCGATCACGCCATCGATCATTTTTTGACGGTCGAGTTCGCGGAAATCGCGAAACGGCGGCCCCGCATTATTGTTGATCAGGATGTCCGGCTCCGGACAGGCGGCGAACAGAGCTTTCTGGCCTTCCGGCGAAGCCACATCGCCGGCGACCGGAATGATTTTTGCGCCGGTGGCGCGATGCAGTTCGTCCGCAACCGCCGCGAGCCGTGCGCCATCGCGGCCGTTGACCACGACCTCGCAGCCGGCTTCGGCGAGCGCTTTGGCGCAGGCGCGGCCGAGCCCGCGGCTCGAGGCGCAGACGATCGCCTTTCGGCCAGCGATGCCAAAATCCATCCGTTGAGGCTCCCGTGCCGGTTTCTTTTGTGCGACAGCCACGGCATGCTGCCGGCGAGGTCCTCACTTCTCGTAACTCAACCGCCGCAAGTCAACGGCCGAATTCACACCTTGCCGCCCATCCCCGACGTGTCGCTGCTGCAGGTCGCGCTCATCGTCGGGCTGGCGGCGATTTCGGCCATCGCCGGCGGCGTCGCGGGCTATGGCACCGGTGCGCTGATGCCGCTGGTGCTGGTGCCGCTGGTCGGCGCCGAACCGGTGGTCCCGATCATCGCGCTGTCGGCGATGTTCACGAATTCCGCCCGGATGATCGCGTTCCGCCGCGGGCTCGATGCCAGACGCGCGCTGGTCGCGCTGGTCGCGGCGCTGCCGACCTGCGTGCTCGGCGCCTGGCTCTATACGCTCCTGAGCGGCCGCGGCGCCGCTCTGGTCATCGGCACCACGCTGATCGCCACCGTACCGCTGCGGCGGTTGCTGCGCAGCCGCGGCCATCACCTCGGCCAGAAAGGCTTCGCCCTGGCGGCTTCAGGATGGGGCATCCTGGTCGGCGGCACCACCGGCGCCGGCGTCATTCTGCTATCGCTGCTGATGGCCTCGGGACTGGAAGGTCAGGCGGTTATCGCAACCGATTCCTGGTTTCGCTCGGCATGGGCGTGATCAAGCTATCGGTCTTCGGCGTCGCCGGAGCGATGTCCGGGACCGTGCTCATGATCGGATTGCTGATCGGAGTGATCGGCTTTCCCAGTACATTCCTCGCCAAGCTGATTGTCGAGAGATTGCCGGTCCACGTGCATACCGCGATGCTCGATGCCGTCGTCATCGCCGGCGGCGCGATCATGATTGCGGGGGCGTTTCGATGATTGCCGTCGCAATCGGGCTACGGCCATTTCGCGACCGGCGGCATCGACGACAGGATCGCTTCGACGTTGCCGCGGGTGCGCAGCCCGAAAATGGTGCCGCGATCATCAGCAGGTTGAATTCCACATAGCGTCCGCGGCGCACCAGTTGCTGCTCGCGCTCCGCGTCGCTCCACGACTTGGCGAAATTCCGTCGCACCAGCTCCGGATAGACGGCGAGAAAAGCGCCGCCGACTTCCTGGGTGAATGCGAATGTCTCGGCCCAATCGGTTTCCAGATAGTCGTAAAAAATGCCGCCGACGCCGCGCGTTTCATCGCGATGCTTCAGAAAAAAATACTCGTCGCACCATTTTTTGAACTTTTCATAAGGAGCCACAGCGGCATGCGCGTCGCACGCCGTGCGCATCGCGGCGTGAAACGCGACGGTATCGCGATCCTGTTGGGTCCGCCGCTGATCGAGCAGGGGCGTGAGATCGGCGCCGCCGCCGAACCAGGCCTTGGTGGTGACCACGAAACGCGTGTTCATGTGCACCGCCGGGACGTGCGGGTTTTGCGGGTGGGCGATCAGCGAAATTCCGCTGGCAAAGAACCGTGGATCGTCTGCGGCGCCTGGAATTTCCCCGCGGAATTCGGGGGCGAATTCGCCAAACACCGACGAAACATGGACGCCGACTTTCTCGAACACGCGGCCGTTCATCATCGCCATCACGCCGCCGCCGCCGGGCGCGCCGGAATGATCGGTCCGGCTCCACGGCGTGTGTTTGAAGCGGCCCGCCGGCAGGTTCGACAATGGCGCGTTCGCCGGCAGTGCGTTTTCCAAATCCTCGAATGCCGCGGTGATGCGATCGCGAAGCGTCTCGAACCAGGCGCTGGCAAGCGCCTTGCGGGTCTCGGTCTGGTCGATATCCATGGCCCGGACTATTTCAAGTCCACGCGACGGCGCGCCTCGTCAGAATGTCATAATAACGCGTCAAAATCCCTCTCAGGCAATGCAGAGCGGCTCTGTCCGGATGCCACATAGTCGAACGCCTATCCAATTCACGCGCCGCCGGCTGATCGCCGGCGCCACCAGCGTCGCCGTCACGTCGTTCGGCGCGCCGCTGCCGCTCGCGCCACGCGCAGGCGCAAAGCTGGCGGGCCGGCGATCCGTTCAGCCTCGGCATCGCGTCCGGTTCACCCCGCGCGGACGGGTTTGTGCTGTGGACGCGTCTGGCGCCGCAACCGCTGTCGAGCGATCCGGAAACGCCGGGCGGCATGAAGGGCGGCGATATCTCGCTCGGATACGAGATCGCGGCCGACGACGCCATGACCAGGATCGTGCGCTCCGGCAAAGCGACCGCCGCGCAGCGCTTTCGCCTATTCGGTGCATCTTGACGTCGCCGGGCTCGAACCGGGGCGTCCGTATTGGTATCGCTTCACCAGCGGCGATGCGGTAAGCGCGGTCGGACGCGCCATCACCTTGCCGGCGCCAGGCGCTACGCCTGAGCGTCTGCGTTTCGGCTATGTCTCCTGCTCGAACTATGAGCACGGCTATTTTTCCGCGTACCGGCATCTGACCGACGAGAATCCCGAATTCATCCTGTTCCTCGGCGATTACATTTACGAAACTATCGAGCGAAACCGGAAGATCGTGCGCCGGCACAGCGACGGCATCGAAGCCGCGACCTTGCCGACAATACCGCAACCGCTATGCGCAATATCGGCTCGATCAGGACCTGCAGCGGTTGCACGCCCAGGCGCCGGCGCTCGTCACCTGGGACGATCACGAGGTGCAGAACGATTATGCCGACCAATGGTCGGAATACTTCGATGAGCCGGCGCAGTTTTTGCTCCGGCGCGCGGCCGCCTATCAGGCGTTCTACGAGCATATGCCGGTGCGGCCGATGCTGTCGCGCCCCAACGGGCCGGTGATGCGCGTCTATGACCGGTTCACCTTCGGCGACCTCTCGAGATCTCACTGCTGGACGGCCGGCAATACCGCTCGCGCGAGGCCTGCTACCGGCCGCCGTACAAGGGCGGCGGGCACCTGGAGACCAGGGCCAGTTGCCCCGAACGGCTCGACCCAGGCGCACGATGATCGGTTTCGCGCAAGAAGCCTGGCTGTTCAGCGGTCTTGCGCACACCAAGGCGCAATGGAATTTGGTCGCGCAGGATATGCTGATGGCGCAGTTCCGCAAAAAACAAAGCGATGGCGACGCGTTCTGGACCGACGACTGGAACGGTTATCCGGCCACCCGAACACGCCTGCTCGCAGCACATCCGCGACGCCGCGGTGCCCAATCCGGTCGTGGTCACCGGCGACATCCACTCGTTCTTCGCCAATGACCTGAAATCGATTTCGACGATCTGTCGTCGCCGATCGTCGCCACGGAATTTGTCGGCACCTCGATCTCGTCCTATGGGCCGCCTTATGACCGCTGGCGCAGACGTTGCCGGATAATCCCCATGTTCATTTCTTCGAGAGCCGGCGGCGAGGCTATGTATGGTCGATCTAGAGCGTGCGCATATGCGGTGCGATGCGTGTCGTGTCCGATGCGCATGATCCGAAAGCTGACATATCGACACTGCGGACATTTGCGGTCGAGAGCGGCCATGCCGGCGTTGTGGCGGCGTAGAACTCATTTCATTCCGCCGGTCTGCCGCAACGCTTCGCCGGCAGCCATCGCGGCGGCGAGCGCGACATTGAGCGAGCGCAGGCCCGCTCGCATCGGAATGACCAGGCGCGCTTCGGCAGCCGCATGGACGTGCTGCGGCACGCCGGCCGATTCGCGCCCGAACAGCAGCACATCGTCCGGAGCATAATTGTAGGCCAGATAGGATTGGGTCGCCGCGGTCGTGAACAGCGGAGGCGAAAGGCGTTGCCCCGGCGCCAAAGCTCAAAAGCCGGCCATGAAACGTGGCGCGTGATTTTGACCGCGTCGAGATAATCCATGTCCGGCGCGCCGGAACGCGCGATCGGAGATCGGGAATCCGGCGGGGCCGATGATATGCGCCTCGATCCCGAGGCACGCGCAAAGCCGCAAAATGGTGCCGGTATTCTGCGGAATATCGGGTTGATAAAGGGCGATCGGCATGGCCAGGGCAAAGCTGCGGCGGGACAGTATAGGGCAGGGTGACGCCAGACTTGCGCTCGTGCGGCAAGGGTGCCAATAGAGCCTCGCCGGATTGGGTTGACGTTCCCGGCCTTCCCCAGGCCAGCGCGATCGACCATACACCGCATGCTTCCCGCTGCCGCGCCGGAGCGCACCGGAGGGCGGAACGGGGAACGGGGGCTGTCGCGTGAATGGTTGACCGGCAAGACGAAAGAGGGTTCGGGACGGTGACTGCAATTTCCACGGCGACGTTCACACGCCGCGCTTTGCCATTCGCCTTCGGCCAGTTTTAAGGTTCGACGATGAGCGGACATTCCACCTACCAGCCGCAAAGTGCGTTCATGATCTGGTTGGAGCGGCGGCTGCCAATCGCAGGGCTGGTCTATTCGTCGTTCATCGTCTATCCGACGCCGCGCAATCTGAATTACTGGTGGACGTTCGGCGGCATTCTCACCTTCATGCTGGCGTTGCAAATTCTCACCGGCATCGTGCTGGCGATGCACTACACGCCGCATATCAGTATGGCCTTCAATTCCGTCGAAGCTATCATGCGCGACGTGAATTACGGATGGCTGCTGCGCTACCTGCACGCCAACGGCGCGTCGTTCTTCTTCGTCGCCGTCTATATCCACATGGCTCGCGGCATGTATTACGGGTCCTACAAGGAGCCGCGCGAGGTGCTGTGGATCCTCGGCGTCATTCTGTTTCTGCTGATGGTGTCACCGGCTTCATGGGCTACGTGCTGCCGTGGGGCCAGATGAGCTTCTGGGCCGCGACCGTCATCACCAACCTGTTCTCGGCGATCCCGGTGTCGGGGAGCCGATCGTACCTGGCTATGGGGCGGTTACGCGGTCGGCAATCCGACGCTCAACCGCTTCTACTCGCTGCATTACCTCTTGCCGTTCGTCATTGTCGGCGTCGTCGTGCTGCACATCTGGGCGCTGCATATGGTCGGACAGAACAACCCGACCGGCATCGAGCCGAAAACCGAGAAGGACACCGTTGCGTTCACGCCTTACGCCACCATCAAGGATGCGTTCTTCATCGCCCTGTTCTGCATCGTGTTTGCCTGGTTCGTCTTCTACATTCCGGGTTATCTGGGCCATTCGGACAATTACATCCCGGCTAACCCGAGCCAGACGCCGACCCATATCGTCCCGGAATGGTATTATCTGCCGTTCTACGCGATCCTGCGGCGATCCCGAGCAAACTCCTGGGCGTGATCGCGCTCGGCGCCTCGATCGTCATTCTGGCGTTTATGCCATGGCTGGATACGTCGCGGGTCCGTTCGGCGAATTATCGGCCGTTATTCCGGCAGTTCCTGTTCATCTTCTTCGCTGCCGTTCTGGGGCTCGGTTATCTCGGTTCGCAGCCGCCTGAAGGCGGTTACGTGATCGCGGCGCGTTTCCTCACCGCATATTATTTCGCGTTTTTCCTGATCATCCTGCCGCTGCTCGGGCTGTCGAGAAATTAGCGGCCTTGCTATGACAATACAGAAAATCAATCTTACCGAGCTGTCAATGGCTTCAGATCTGATCGAAAAAGATAAACTCATTGTATCCCACTGAACCTGTAATCAATGAGGTTATTAGAGACGCAA
>CAVPUU010000047.1:0-63262 GCA_963709015.1 uncultured Alphaproteobacteria bacterium
CTATGGGCCGGGGGTCGGGTAAGGAGGTGCTATTGCCAGCACCCCCTCTCCTCCCCTCAGAACTGCACGGGCGCGTAGTGTACCAAGCGTGGCGTGGGGAGTTCGGGGGGAATGCGACCGATGCGGTTGAGGATTACGGGCGATTTGTCGGCTCTGGGGTCGAGCAACCACCCGAATCGCCGTTCGCCGCGATGAAACACGGCTGGATTCTGGGATCGGATGCGTTCGTCCGTCGGCTGAAGGGCGGATTGCCCGTTGCGCCGACCCCTCGGGGCACACCGCAAGCCAGGGCGTTGTTGCAGGATCGTCCCGAGACGACGGTGGATCAAGTCGTCTTGGCCGTCGCCGACTATTATGGACTGTCGCCCCGTGGTCTGGGCCGCGTCGGCGAGCAGGCCCGAGACCGCCCATTGTCGTTTGGCTTTGTCGCCGATACACGACAGCCAAGCTCCGTGCGTTGAGCCAACAACTCGAAGCCAAGACACGACATGTCCTGAGCGGCCGCCGCTGTATCGCTTTGCGCCAACCGACAGCTCTTCGGTGACAGCTCGCCCTTGACGGATGCGAGTGATCCGGCTAAGTTCCTGCCCGATTGTCCTGTCACTTGCATTTCTTGAGCGTGGCCCGGCGGGTATGACCCGGATGTGGCACGCATATCGCGGGGACCGGATTCGCGGCGCCCGACAGATCGATAGCCGGCCGGGCGGATTCCCAATCGGCCTTCAGTCCATAACTCGGGACGTGGTTGCGAGTTGGTGGACGCTCGAGATTCGAGAACCGATCGACGGCGGATCGGCCAGGGAAGGCCGTCTGCCCGGAATCGCCAGTCCGTTCGTTGGGAGGAACCGTGCGAGGGGACGACCAACCCAGTCGCTACCCGCCTCGCGGCGTGTGGTTCGGGCTCATGATCGCGGCCTGGTGCGCGGGCTTCGTGCTCGGCCAGGACCAACCCGATCCCGTCGGAGGCGGTGCGCCGCCGATCCGCTGGCGCTTTCGGCCCAACGGGTTTACCGATGGGTCGGCCCCGACGGGTATTACTACCTCTACCTCTCCGGGAAAACGTCCGCCCTCCAGGGCGTGGACGGGCTCCGGGCGAGCAAGGCCGTGGCGCGAATCGTCCCGATCGCCGAGGGCGAAGAACCGCTCTACCAGGTCGATGTGTTCGCCGAAGACGACGTGCCGGAGACCAGGAAGAAGGCAAGCTCTATCCCCCACCATCGGGCACGCTTCGGGCCTCGAAGGTTGAGATGGAAGCCTATCTGCCGCAGGGCTTATCTGAGTTGAAGAAGCCGCCGCCGCCGTTCGGACTCCTCCAGCGATCGGGCTTCCTGACGCCCAGGAAACCATCGGCCGCGAGCGCCCGCCCCCGGTGCAACCGCCCCGGGCACCTCGATATGCCCTATCGCCCGTGACGAATCCACCGCAGATGGCTCAGGGGGGGCCGGCCGGGGATGCCAATGTGCAACAGGCGGCCAGTTCGTCGCCGCAGGCCGTCCCGATGGTCGGACAGTCCGCTCCGAAACGTGATCCCATGCTCATCCCGGCTCAGATGGACGACAACCTCGCCCGCCTCCGCCGGTCTCCGATCTGGACGGCGACGACCCTTCGCCGGCGGCCACACCGGCCCGGACGCCGCAAGTGGCCCAGACGCCGCCCGGCGGGACCGCGAACCGCCGGCGATCGACCTGGCCCCCATCGAAGGCCCGCCGACAGACCTACCCGGCCTCGGCGTACCGAACCTCACGCCCAACCCCGGGAACCAGCCGCCGGAAATCGAGGCCCTGCCGGGCCAGGGCGATTCGGAATCCAACGAGCGGCCGCCGACGGGTCCCCCGGGCCAGCGCACTCCCATAAACCTGGCCCCCATCACCCCGGGCACCCAGCGGGCCACCAGCATCCGGACGCGAGGCGGCCGGCCGCTCGACTTCCAAAAGATCGCGGTCTTGCCCGATGGCACGGAGATCTACGTCTGTCGAGGCGGCGTCAACATCATCACCCGCGCCGACAAGCTCGGGATCATCGACATCGAGGCGGATCAGGCCGTCATCTGGCGTGGGCCCAGCCGCAAGAAGGGAGAGCCCATCCAGGGCCCCAACGGCGAGTGGATCGACGACGCCGACAATCAGCCCATGGAGCTCTACCTCGAAGGCAACGTCATCGTCCGCCAGGACCAGCGAAAGTGGGCGGGCAAGGGCGATCAGAGGACCCTCCGCGCACCCCGAGTCTACTACAACTTCCTCACCGATCGCTTGCTGGCGCACGAAGCCGAGATGGACATGTTCACCCCGGGGCTGCTGGCCCCCTACAAGATCAGTCGCCCCGGATCGAGCAGTTCCGTCCCTTGATCAAGCAGCCGGACGGGACATTCAAGCCGGACGAGCAGCCGCAGATCCGGGCCGACCACGCCCGGATGACCGGCAGCCGGTTCCCCGACCCGGGCTACAGGATCACCAACCGCACCCTCGATCTCAGGCGGTACACGCAGGCCGGCGATCGACCCGAACACGGGAAAGCAACTCGGTAACCCCGGGGACCCCAATCCGCCCGAAGACCTCGTCTGGCAATTCGACTCCCGGCAGAACTTCTATTACATGGGGCCGGTCCCGGCCTTCTACTGGCCTCGTGTCGTCGCCGACGCCGACGACCTTGAGCCGCCCCTGCGCCAGTTCTTCTTCCGGACGAACAACTACTTCGGGCAGATGGTCCTGACCGACTGGAACGGCTTCCGGCTCCTCGGAGTCAAGAAGCCCGAATGGATCGACATCTGGAACATCGACATCGACTACCTGAGCGCGCGGACCAAGGAGTTCCCGGCGCTGGGCAGCGAGATCGGCTGGTTCGGCAAGGACTTGTTCAGCGACCTGACCGACCCATACCGCCGCGACGCACGCCGCCGAACGTCACCAAGAGCTACTTCGGCTACTTCGACATCTGGGGCCTGAGGGATTTCGGCGTCGACGATCCTGGGCCACGGGCCGGCGATCGTCACCAACGGACCGCCCGGCGCGGGCAAGGCCGGGATCTCCAGCGATCGAGCGACGTACCCCCGTTCCAGCAGGATCGGGGCCGGTTCAACTTCCGCCACAATGCAGCGCGTTCCTCCCCGACGGACGACGAGCACCTGCTACCAGGACCTCCGGCTCCAGGTCGAGGTCGCCTATGTCACCGACCGATACTTCCTGGAGGAATACTACAAGCGGCTCTTCGACACGGGCATGGACCAGGAGACCCTGGCCTACTGGTCACTAGCAGAAGGACAACGGGCCTCGAACGTCTGGACCGAGGCCAACCTGCAGAACTGGTAGACCGAGACCCAGTGGCTGCCCCGGGTCGACTACTACCGCCTGGGCGACTCGCTTCTGTCGACAACCGGTTCACCTACTACAGCACTCGGGGCTCGACTACGCCACGATCCACACCGACATCATGGTCAACAACCCGAACCTCTTCGCCTTCATGCCGTACGACCCGATCTCGAACACGAGCGGGGACGTTCTCGGCCGGCCGGTTCTACACCAACCACGAGCTGGACATGCCGTTCAAGTTCGGCAATGTCTTCCGGCTGGTGCCCTACGTCCAGGGGCAGGCGGTCGGCTGGACCAACCAGATCGGCGGCGGCCCGCTGGGCCATCGCCGACGGCCCGATGGGCCGCGTCTGGGGCGGCGCCGGCATGCGAGCCGAATTCACGGCCTAGAAGCAGTACCCGGAGGTCGAGAGCGAGCTGTTCAACGTCCACGGGCTGAACAACAAGATCAGCCTCGACGTCGACTGCCCGCGACGCCTGCTCGAACGTCAAGCTCAACCAGCATCGGCGTCCAGGACGACCTCGACGACAACACCTACGAATACGTCCGGCGCTATCTGCGCCATGACCAACTACGCCGGCGGCATCCTGCCGATGCCGTACGACCCGCGGCACTTGATCCTCCGCCAGACGATCTCGCCGATCACCGGCACGACCGACGTCCAGGCGTCGATCGAACCGTCCAGCTGGGCCTCCACCAGCGGCTCCAGACCAAGCGCGGGCCCGAGGGCCGGCGGCGGATCATCGATTACATGACGCTCGACGCCTCGACCGACCTACTTCCCGATTCGGCCCGCGACAACTTCAGCACGCCGTGGGGCCAGAACATGTACAACTGTCAGTGGTACATCGGCGACCGGACGAGCATCGTCTCCTACGGGCTGGTTCGAGTTCTTCAAGCTGTCGGCAGGCAAGCCGACCTTCCAGACCAACAGCTCGTCACGACCGGACTACAACCCGAACGGGCTGAACATCATCACGTCGGGCGTCTCGATCGCCCGGCCGCCGCGGGCGCAACATCTTCCTCGGCTATACCATCATCGACACCGGGCCGATCAAGACGTCGGCCTTGAACGCGTCGATCAGCTATTGGCTCAGTCCGAAGTGGTATGGTACGCTACTCGACGTCGTACGACTTCGGCGACGGGATCATGCCTGGGGGCGATGTTCTCGTTCACCCGGATCGGCGCCGATTACTTGACGACGATCGGCCTGACCGTCGACCCGCAGCGGCAGAGCTACCATGTTCGCGAGTCCAGATCTCGCCGCGGATGAGCCCGAAGCATCCGGCTCGGCTCGAACGCCGGCGTTGAGCCAGTTCGACACGCGATACGCCCCGACCCAATGATGACTACGTGGACCGATCAGGCTCGGCTCACAGGACCGGGAAATCGCCACGACTGAGCGGGAGACAAGCCCGGAATACCCGCTGCCGGACCGACGATGCCCGGCCGAGACGGTCCTCGAACCCGGTGGACGTGCCTCGACGACCACGAGTTCGAGTTCGACCTCCCCTCGGAGCGACCGCGCGGGCGGGCCGGCGCGGATCGCGCGAGAAGTTCGCCGCCGGCCTGCGCGGCCTCAAGCACGCGATCCGGGGCGATTCCAGCTTCTTCGCCCACAGCTACCGCGGCATCCTGATCGCGCATCACGGCCGCGCTGCTGGGGGTCAACCCGTGGGGCTGGTGCCTGCTGGTCGTCGCGGCCTGCCTGGTCCTCATCGCCGAGCTGGCCCACAGCGCCGTGGACACCCTGGCCCGCGCCGTCGGCGACCCCGAAGAGCCTCGGCTCGAATGCGCCCGCGAGATCGCCGCCGCCGGCGTGCTCGTCGCCGCCTTCGGCTCGGGGCGCGGTCACGGTCATCGTGCTGACGCTGAAGTTCGGCGATCTGCTCGGCTGCGGATGGTGATCTTATCAGATCTCGGAATCTCAGATTTGAAATTTCCAATGCAGGATTCCTGAGCCTCGTGGAGCGCGGCGTGGGCCGGCCTCGTCGGCTCGGGCGGGTGTCGCGGCCGCGTCGGTGGTTAGCTCGATCCGGCTCAGGTACTTCACGTTGGCGCAGTCGTCGAGCTCGCCGGTGTGGCAAGCGGACGGGTCGCGGATCAGGAACCGGATCGGGCCGCCCTGCTTCGGCCCGAGCGGGCCCTCGCCGAGGCGATAGACGACGATCCCCTCGCCGCGGACGGCCTGGAGCGGGATCGAGACGTGGAAGTCGTCGCGGTCGGCGTGCAGGGTCAGGTAGTTCGCCTCGGGGACGGACGCCGGCCTGCTCCAGGATCGCGTCCAGGCCACGCCATCGCCTTGCCGCTTGGGATGGAACCGCGAGACGTCGACGGACTGGCCGGACTCCGGCAGGCGTCAGGTCGTCACAGGTCAGGTGCAAGGCCGCTCGACCGCAGCCGTCGACCGTCAAGACCACGTCGCCGCTCATCGCGATTGCCTTCTGGCGAGGTGGACAAGTGACCTTTCCGATCGGTCCTCACCTCCGGCGACTCCCTCACGTTGAATTCCAGCTTCCAGCGCCGCTGGTCGCGGGTGCTCTGACACCAGAGTTCGAGCGTGCCGACCTCGGTGACGTGCGAATGGAGCCGGACCGGGACGGTCTCGCCTGAGTCGCCGTCCTCCGCGGCCAGGGCGGTCTCCAGCGGGGCGAGTCTCCTGGAGCTCCTCGGGCTTCCAGCGGTCGAGGACCGTGCCGACCGGGTCGTCGCGGCGGGTGGTCGAGCCGAGGAACCGGAACTCGGCGGGCTCGCCGACGACCAGGCCGAACTCGGGGCCGGGGACGTCGGTCTCGGTCCCTTCCTCCATCCCCATCGGCACCACGCACAGGGCCTTGATCGGCGGCGGCGACGCCCGGGACGGCCGGCGCCGCGGTCTCGACGCCGACGTAGTACGACCGCGGCACGCCGCCCCGGATCCGGACCCCCTTGCCCGCGCGGACCTGGCCGTAATAGGCGGCTCCGTGGGCCACGGCCAGGTCGAGGTCGGCGGACTCCAGCTCGGGGACGGGCCGCCCGGCCCAGTCCGAGAGCACGTCGAGGACCCGCGCCGCGGAGCTCGGCCGCCTTGAAGACGCCGCCGTTGAACAGGACGGCCGAGGGCATGACCGTCGCCCCGCCGGTGTGGAGCGAACCGGCCTGCTGGCCGAGGAACCGGGCCAGGTGGCGCGTGATCGCCGGGTCGGCGGCGTAAGGGAGGCCGATCTCGGTCAGGCCGACCCGGCGGCCGCGCGCCGGCAAGTCGGTCGGCGCGCACCGGGGCAGGAAGCCGTCGAGCAGGACGCTGCGTCGAGCATCTCGCGGGTCAGCTCCGTCTTGACCGATCCGCCGATGACCTTCGAGCCCCGGCCGAGCACGGCCACCGGGGCCGCGTTCTTCTTCGGGTCGGTGAAGAGCGTCTCCTTGGCGGTGCGGCAGGCGTGTCCCAGCGCGACGCGCTGCGCGGCGTCGAGCCCTTCCATGCCCTGCGGGCAGGGTCGCGGCGACGGCATAGGCCAGGGCGAGGTCCATGTTGTCGCCGCCCAGCAGGATGTGCTCGCCGACGGCCAGGCGGGACAGCGCGAGGTCACCCCCTTCGTCGGTCACGGCGATCAGGGTGAAGTCGGTCGTCCCGCCGCCGACGTCGCAGACCAGGATGATGTCGCCGACCTTCACCTTCTTCCGCCACTTGTCGCCCTGAGCGCGAGCCAGGCGTAGAACGCGGCCTGGGGTTCCTCGAGCAGGGTCACCTGCTTCAGGCCGGCCTTGGCCGCGGCCTCGACGTCAGCTCGCGCGCCACGGCGTCGAACGAGGCGGGGACAGTCAGGAAGACGTCCTGATTCTCCAGCCGGTCGGCCGCGGACTTGCCGGCGATCCGGTGGTTCCAGGCATCGCGGAGATGTTCGAGGTAGGCCGACGACGCCGCGACCGGCGAGATCCGTGGCGACGTCCTCCGCGGCGGTCCAGGGCAGGATGGCCGATCGGCGATCGACTCCGGCATGCGAGAGCCAGCTCTTGGCCGAGCTGACCAGCCGGCCCGGGACCTTCGCCCGTGATCGCGGGCGAAGACACCCACGACCCGCTCCGGCGGCGACTTCCAGGGCAGGTCCAGCGCCGCCCGAGGGGAACTCCTTGGCGGAGGGCAGATACAGGAACGACGGCAGGAGCGGCCGTTCCGCCACGTCATTGACCGCCACGACCTGCGGGATCGGCAGGCTCGCGATCGGTCCGGGCTGGTCGGACCCCGCCGCGCTGGCCTCGGCGTACGCCAGCGTGCAGTTGGTCGTTCCCAGGTCGATTCCCACCACGTAGCGAGACATACCGTGCTTCTTTTCCCTTCATGTCGGACCGGCCGGTTCGCCTGCGCGGCTATCCGCCCGGATCAGGAGATCTCGACCTCGGCCGGCGAGAGCACCGATGTGTCGTCCGCGCCACCGGCAACAGGGGCAGGTGGACGGACTTCACCCGCCAGCCATGATGCTTGAGCACCCCCTGGAACGGCGGAGAGCCGTTGACGTTGCCGACCAGGCGGATCGCCGCCGGGTCGAAATCGGTGGGAACGGTCACGCGCTGCTCCTCGGCCGCGTCGATGATCGGCTCGATCGTCAGGTAATCGTGCAGCGACTTGCGGCATCCCCGGTGGATGTCCCGGACGGCCGCGCCGATCTGCGCGTCGCTGTACCGTCGATGTCTTCCTCCAGGAAGTCGATCAGCCGGCCGTCGCGCTGCAGGACCGCCAGGACCCGCAGGTCGGGGCCCGTCGGCGTCCTCGTGAAGAGCGGCTCGACCCGCGCCGCGAAGTCGGACTCCGTGAGTATTCGCCAGAACGCCCGAAGTGCCAGGCCGAATCGGTTCAATTTTCCAACCTCATCGATGCCAGGAAACCACACACGCCGCGACGATCCGTCGTCTCGGCAGAACAAGTTCCGGTTATTCAGTTTACCGATCGATCGAGCCGTTGCAAACGATGCGCTGCCGCGACGAAGTGACGACCCGAGTAATCGGAACCCCCGGAAACCGCGCGATTCGTGCGCGACCGGACCGGTTCAAGATCGGAACGAATTGCATCCCAGGGGATCGGCGCAATATGATGAGATAGGCTGGTGGAAGTCATCCATTTACGACCACCGGCAAGTGGGCCATCAACCTCGGGGATGAGACCGACCGCGATGTATCCGGCGGCTGGGTCCCGGGGTCGGTCGATGGACCCGAAGATCGGCGTCGGATCCGGGGCAAGCCCCCGCGTGGTGCCAGTCGGTCGGCCCACCGGAGACCTCCGGAGGAACTCTCGACGTCATGTCAAGCTTCACCACCCATGCCAAGTCCGACGTCCTGGTCGTCCAGTTCGAGACGCCGGCCGGGCTCAACGATTTCCGGAACAACGCCCTGCGCGACGCGCTCTACGACCTGGTGCAGACCCGGTCGGAGCCGCATTTCGCGGTCGATCTCCAGAAAGTCGACTACCTGTCGAGCTCCGGCGTCGCGATCCTCGTCGGCCTGAAGCGCCGCGTCGAGTCCCGGGGCGGCAAGATCGTCTTCTATCACGTCCAGCCGGTCGTGCGCGACCTCCTCGCCGTGATGAAGCTGGACCGCTTCTTCACCATCGCCGATGACGAGCCACGCGCCTTGGCCTCGATTCGTCCCGTCCCTACGGCGTAATCGGTTCGTTCGCTCCCCTCGATATCCTGGCTTGCCTATCTTCACGAGTGGCATGAAGTCCGCTCACCTGCGACGTCGATGGAGAGAGGCGTAAGTTTGGCGCTGCGCCGGCGGGGAGTAGGGCATCGAGACTCGGTCCGTCGGGTCCTTCGATGAATCAGGATCGCGCAGTGGCTCGGTGTTTCTCCACGGACTGATGACCAACCGAAAAAGGGAGGGCGGCTTCCGGGCGCCGCTACGATCGTCTTACCGAACGATCGTGGAGCGGACGCACCTCTGCGAGCTGCCGGGAGGGAGTCTTCTATGAGATTCACACGGCGGCGGTCTGACCGGTCCGGTTCGGTCCGGCGGAAGCACGTGTCCTATCCGGAGGCCCTGGAGAGCCGGCTCGTTCTCTCCACGGCGCTTCCGTCTTATTTGTCGCCCTGGGTACCCAGCGACTTACCCGTCGAAAACCCGATCACCCACCAGAAGGAACTGCTCCAGGCGCAGAAGCTTGAATCCGACGAGCCTGAACAGTCCGCTCCAGACCAACGAGGGCAAGATCGTCTCGGGGACGGACCGCGCAGGGCGACTTGTGGACGATCACCGTCCACGGGCCGGGCAAGGTGATCGTCACCGATACCACCCCCAATGATGGTGTGCTCGACGACGACATCAACACCATCCAGCTCGTCGGTACCAGCCCGCAATTGACTTATGTGACCGGCACGGTGAGGGACTCGCCGACGGAGCTGACCGAGGGCACCATCCTGTTCAATCAGCTCATCGCGACGTCGGGCGTCAAGTCGATCGAGCTCAATGGATTCGTGCTGACGAACGCCGTGTTGCCCGCGGTGACCACGCCCACCGGCGTCTTCCTCTACGGCGGCGTGCAAACGCTCTCCTTCCAGGACATTGATGCAAGCATCGATACCTCCGTCAGCACGACGCCGTACCAGATCGTCATCGGCAACGGCAACACTCCGCTGAAGGTGGCAGCCCTCGATCTACCTGAACAGCATCAACAACCTGGTATACGACACCACAACGACCACGATCCCGACGACGCCGGTCACGACGCCGAGCGTCCAGATCATCATCAACGGCGTGCTCAAGAACTTCGACATCGTCTCCGCCTCCCAGGGATCGATCGTCGCCGGTTTCCAGTTCGAGTTCCCGGTCGTCGGGACGACCGGCCGCACCGCCGTTCAGGCGACGGCCGCCGATAATGTCCACGTCCATGGCTCCGCGGTCAACTTCACCCTCTCGCATGACTCCCAACCGTTCACGTCGCAGAAGAGCGGTCTGGCCTACCTGCACAAGGCGGAATTCGACGGCAACGCCGACGCCGTGGGCATCGATGTGGACGGGAGGATTGGCAAGCTGATCTTCAAGAAAGGCCTTGGCAACCCCCACGGCGTGGCCACGGGCTCGACGTCCAGCGGGCAAACCCTGCCGGCGACGACCTACGGAGTGCCCGAGGGAACCAGCGGCTATCCCGCCTCGGGCGACCTGGGCGGCCTCGTCTCCGCGACCAGCATCGGCTCGCTGGTCGTCGGGCCGGCCAACACGCTGGCGACCACGTCCCAGAACGTCCTGTACGTCCAGGTGGACGAACCCGGATTCGTGACGTATGCCACCACGCCCGGATACTCCTTGACCAACGCGATCGTGGCGACATCGGGTTCGATCAACCAGGTGAATGTCGTGGGGCCCTTGCTTAACACCGAGATCAAGACCGGCTTCGATTATCCGTCGTTTGTCCAGGGCCAGGAGGGGACGCGAGCCGGCAGCAAGATCAAGCACCTCAACGTCAACGGCGACCTGATCAGCAGCGACATCTCCGCGACCGTTCGCCCCGTCAATAACCACTACAATCGCAGTACGAACCTGAACGGGAACGGCTCGATCCGGGGACCGTCACGGGCCAGGCGATCGACACCGGCGGCAAGACCGGCCTGGGCAACACCGGCGCGGGCGTCTTCGCCAAACACCTCAAGGGGCGATTGCCTGCCACTAACTGATCCTGTGGTCATTAGTCGGGTTGGTCATGGTCATTGGTTAATGAATCTCGTATCGGCCTTCTACTCGAACGAGCCCGCCATTGACCGTCCCGAAAGACGGCAGAACGGGCAAGGACGAGTGAGAGGGCCGATGTCGTTTCGATGACCAATGACCGATGACCAGTGACCAATGACCAATGACTAATGACCACAAGATCACCATCGCCAGAGTGCCGTGCCCCAGTTCAGCCCGGCCCCGAAGCCCGAGGTCAGGAGGAGGAATTGAATCGATCACAAAGTCGGACGCGGTGAGCGGGGTCAGGATGAACGCCGCCGCCAAGATCAGGCAATGCCGACGGTTCTGCCGGATCGGAAACAGCGCCTGATCGGCTCGGTAGTTTGTCTTGTATGGCCGGCTTCGCGGTAAAACATGACTGGTCTCAGATGCGCTGGATGATGCGCTCGCCGAACAGGCCGTGCGGCCGGACAGCAGGAAAACCAGCGCAATGACGTAAGCGAGCCATCGTCGATGCCGCTGCCGAGCAGCGGGCCCCAGTAGAATTCGCCGATTTTTTCGCCGAGTCCGATGATGACGCCTCCGATGATGGCCCCGGGGATCGAGGTGAAGCCGCCGAGGATGAGCACCGGCAGCGCCTTCAGCGCGATGATCTCCAGCGCGAACGAACGTTCGAGCGCGCGCCCCACATGATGCCGGCCGCCAGCGCCACGATGCCCGCAGCGAACCAGACATCACCCAGATATATTCGAGCGAAATTCCGACCGAGAGCGCGGCGCGGTGGCTGTCGGCGACGCGCGCAGCGCGCGCCCGATCCGCGTCTTCTGGAAGAACACCGCCAGGCTTGCCACCATCAGCGACGCGATGACCGCTGCGGCGATATCAATCTTCTGCATCTGCACGAAGCCGCCCAGCATCTTGATGTTGAACGAGCCGCTAGGGAGCAGAAGCTGATCGGCGATCATCACCTTCGGATCGCCGCCGAAAATCAGTTCGCCGAAGCCGATCAGGATGTAGGTCAGCCCGAACGTCGCCATGAATAGGATGATGTCCGGCTGGTTGACCAGAGGCCGCAGCACCAAGCGCTCGATCGCAAGCGCCAGCACGAACATGACGGCAATCGTCAATCCGAGCGCAATGAACGCCGGCACGCCGTTCTCGTACAAGCCAACCAGCGTGAGCGCGGCGAACACCACCATGATACCTTGCGCGAAATTGAATACACCCGAGGCCTTGAAGATCAGCACGAAGCCGAGCGCGATCAGCGCATAGAGCACGCCGGCAACCAGGCCTTCCCACAGCGTCTGCACGAACAGATCGGGCGCCGAGCCCATCTGCACGAAGGGATCGATGAAGATTTGATAGAGGAGGTGCAGCGTCTCTCCTCAATGGGCCACGCCGAGATAGGCATCGATCACGCCTGATTGCCGCTCGACTTCGTCGGGCGTGCCGTCGGCAATCTTGACGCCGTGATCGAGCACCACGACCCGGTCGGACAAGTCCATCACCACGCCCATGTCGTGCTCGATCAGCGCGATGGTGGTGCCATAGTAGTCGTTCACGTGAGCAGAACGCGACATGTCTTCTTTCTCTTCGATGTTCATGCCGGCCATCGGCTCGTCGAGCAGCAGCAAATCCGGCTCCATGGCGAGCGCGCGGCCGAGCTCGACGCGCTTTGCAGGCCGTAGGGCACCCGGCCGACCGGCGTGCGGCGGATTTCCTGGATCTTGAGGAAATCGATGATCTCCTCGACCGGCGGCGGTGCGCGACTTCCTCGGTCGTTGCGGGCCCGTAGCGCAATAACTGCCAGAAGAAGTTTTTGTGCCACTTCAGCGTGCGGCCGGCCATGATGTTGTCGAGCGCGGTCATGCCGCGGACAGCGCGACGTTCTGGAAGGTGCGCGCGATGCCGCCGTGCCGCTCGTAGCGGGCGCATCTGGCGCGCGTTTCGCCCTTGAAGGTGATGCGGCCCTGCTGCGGGTGATAGAAGCCATTGATGATATTGAGCATCGAGGTCTTGCCGGCGCCGTTCGGCCCGATGATGGCGCGGATTTCGCCTTTGCGGATGTCGAAGGAGACGTCGCTCACCGCGTTCACGCCGCCAAACGACAGCGAGACATTCTCCACCAACAAGAGCACGTCGCCGACCGCTACTTCGGTGCCGGCTCATGCGCGCCTCATGCCGCACGCCCCATCGCGGCGGACACTGGTTCGGTTTTCATGTCGCGGATTTTCACCCGCGCGTTGATCGTCCCCTTGCGGCCGTCCTCGAAGGTGACCTCGGTCGAAATGTCGGCTTCCTTCGAGCCATCGTAAAGTGCCTTGACCAGCGGGCCATAACGGTCGGCGATGAAGCCACGGCGGACTTTCTGGGTGCGTGTCAATTCGCCATCGTCGGCATCGAGTTCCTTGTGCAGGATCAAGAAGCGTTTGATCTGCGTGCCCGCCATCACCTTGTCCTCGGCGAGCGAGCGGTTCACCTCGGCCACGTGCTCTTCGACCATATCGTACACTTGGCCGTGGCCGGCGAGTTCCTGATAGGAGCCATAGACAACATTGTTGCGCTCGGCCCAGCTTCCCACCGCGGTGAGATCGATATTGATCATGACGGCGACGAAATCGTGCTTGTCGCCGTAAGCGACGACCTCGCGGATGTTCGGATAGAATTTGAGTTTGTTTTCGATATATTTCGGCGGGAACAGCGTGCCGTCGTTGAGCTTGCCCACGTCCTTGGAGCGGTCGATGATCTTAAGATGCCCGGTCTTCTCGTCGAAGTAGCCGGCATCGCCCGTTTTCACATAACCATCGGGCGTCATCACCTCGGCGGTCTTGTCCTCATCCTTGAAGTAGCCCGAGAACATGCCCGGCGACTTGAACTGAACTTCCCCGTCTTCGGCGATGCGTACGTCCACATTCGGAATCGCCGGTCCCACCGTGTCGGAATAGATCTCGCCGTCGGGCTGCGCGGTAACGTAAAGGAACGCTTCGGTTTGGCCATAGAGCTGCTTCAGATTAAGGCCTATCGAACGATAGAAATTGAACAGGTCGGGGCCGACCGCCTCGCCGGCCGTGTAGGCCACGCGCACGCGCGAGAAGCCGAGCACGTTTTTGAGCGGCCCATAAACCAGGACATTGCCGATCCAATAAAGCAGACGGCCGGTCAGCGGCACCGGATCGCCATTGAGGATGCGCTCGCCGTAGCGGCGCGCAATGCCGATGAAATAATGGAACAGCTTGCGCTTGAGGAAGCCGGCATCCTCCATGCGGATCATCACACGCGTCAGCAGCATTTCAAGCGTGCGCGGCGGCGCGAAATAAAAGCTCGGCCCGATTTCGCGCAAATCCTGCATCGCGGTGTCGGAACTTTCGGGGCAGGCCATGCAGAAGCCGGCAACCAGACCTTGCGCATAATTCAAATAATGATCGCCGACCCAGGCGAGCGGCAGATAGGCGAGCGCCACGTCGTCCGCGTTCAATTTGTCGAAGGCGACCGTGTCGCTCGCCGCCTTAATCGAACGTTCGCCGGTCAGGACAACGCCCTTGGACGCGCCGGTCGTGCCGGATGTGTACAGGATGATCGACGGATCGGAGCCTTTTCCGGCGGCGATCTCGGCATCGAGCCAGGCGCCGACGGCGGGATCGGCGAGCGCCTTACGCCCTTCCGCGATGACCTCGTCGATGGGGTGCAGATGGCTATGATCGTAGTCGCGTAGACCACGCGTCTCGTCGTAGACCATCTCCTCAAGCTTGGGCAGGCGTTCCACGACCGACATGATCTTGTCGATCTGCTCCTGGTCTTCGACAGCGGCAAAGCGCACCTCGGCATGAGCCAGGACGAAGGCAAGTTCGTCAGCAACCGCATCGGCATAGACCGGCACCGGGACTGCACCGAGCGCCTGGGCGGCCATCACCGACCAATAGAGCTTCGGCCTATTCGCCCCGACGATCGCAATGGTTTCGCCGCGCTTGAGGCCGAGCCGGTTTAGGCCAACCGCATAAGCGCGCACGATTTCCAACACCTGGGCCCAGGTCCAGGTTCGCCAAATGCCAAGATCCTTCTGCCGCATCGCCGGTCGCGCGCCATACAAATTAGCGTTGCAAATCAACAGTTTATGAAATGTATCCGCCGGAGCGGCGGCGATCGGCGCCACAGCCTGTTCCTCCCTGACGGCCGCGCTGGAGCGTGGCACGCCCTCTTATACCCCTCGCCGCCCAAGCGGCGGTCTTGTTGCCACGATATGAAAACACCGGCGCAGGGCGGTCAAGTCTGCGCCGTGCCGGTATTTCGTCGCAGAGAGGGCTAAATTATTCCGCTGCCTTGAGAAATGGCGTCGTCCCGGAGCGGAATTGCTCGCGCAAGGCGGCTTCCTCGGCCTTGGCGGCGGCCACATGCCGCCGCTTGACGTGGCCGAAACCGCGGATTTTTTCGGGGAGAGAAGCCAGTTCTACCGCCGAAACATGATTGTTCGGCGTCAGATGTTCGACGATCTCGTGCAGAGTTTCCAGGTACTCCGCGATCAACCGCCGTTCTGTTCTGCGCTCCTCGGTATAACCGAACGGATCGAGCGGCGTGCCGCGCAGCACCTTGAATTTCGCCAGCACGCGGAACGCGCCGAGCAGCCATGGCCCGAACGACATCTTTTTCGGCTCGCCGGTAACCTTGTCGCGCCGCGCCAGCAGCGGCGGGGCGAGATGAAATTCGAAACGCAGGTCGCCCTCGAAGCCCGCTTTCACGCGATCGAGGAACCCGGTGTCGGCATAAAGCCGCGCCACCTCGTATTCGTCCTTGTAGGCCATCAATTTGAACAGATAGCGGGCGACCGCTTCCGACAGCGCACACTCGCCCGGCGCCTTCATGGCTTCGGCGGCTCTTACCTTCTCGACCCAAGCCCGATAGCGCCGCGCGTAGCGCGCATTCTGATAGGCGGTGAGGAATTCGATGCGGCGGTCCACCGTCTCGGCGAAGGATTGCGAGAGCTTGAGAGAATCGTTGGCGAGCGCGGGCGCCGGCTTCACCAGCGCTTCGAGCGCGGCGGGATCGGTCGCCGCGCGGCGGCCGTAGCGGAACGCAGCGACGTTCATCGCCACCGCCTCGCCGTTCATTTCGATGGCGCGCTCGATCGCCTCCGCCGACAGCGGCAGCGCGCCGGCCTGATAGGCGTAGCCGAGCATGAACATGTTGCCGCCGATGGAATTGCCGAGCAGCGCGGTGGCAAGCCGGCTGGCGTCGACGAAATGGCTCTGCCCGGGGCCGGCGGCGCTAGCGATGGCACGCTTGAGCCGCTCGGTCGGCAGCGAATAGTCGGCGTTGCGGGTGAAATCGCCGGGCAGGAATTCCGCCGTATTGACCACGACGCGCGTATGGCCTGCCTTGATCGCGCCAAGAACTTTTTTGGTGCCGACCACCACGCTGTCGCCGCCAAGCACGAGATCGGCGCCGCCAGCGGCGACACGAATGGCGTGAATTTCATCCGGTGTATTGGCGATGCGGATGTGGCTGTAAACCGCGCCACCCTTCTGCGCGAGGCCGGCCATGTCGATGACGCCGGCGCCTTTGCCCTCCAGATGCGCGGCCATCCCGACAATGGCGCCGATGGTGACGATGCCGGTGCCGCCGATGCCGGTGACGATGATGCTGTAGGGATGATTGGTTAGTGGAAGGCTGGGACTTGGCAGCGCCGACCAGTTCGCCGGCTCGGCCACGCCTTCGCCCTTCTTCAGCTTCGCGCCATGCACGACGACGAAGGACGGGCAGAATCCATTGATGCAGGAATAATCCTTGTTGCAGCTCGATTGATCGATGGTGCGCTTGCGGCCCCATTCGGTCGTCAGCGGCTGCACCGAGACGCAGTTCGATTTCACGCCGCAGTCGCCGCAGCCTTCGCAGACCAGATCGTTGATCACCACGCGTTTGTCGGGATCGGGGAAGGTGCCGCGCTTGCGGCGGCGGCGCTTCTCGGCGGCGCAAGTCTGGTCGTAGATGAGGACGCTTACGCCCGGCACCGCGGCAAGGTCGCGCTGCACAGCGTCGAGTTCGTCGCGGTGATGCACGGTCAAGCCGCGCGGCCAGTCGGTGTCCTTGGGATATTTCCACGGCTCGTCGGTGACGACGACGACGCGCTTGGCACCTTCGGCGGCGACCTGGCGCGCGATCTGATCGACTTTGAGGCCGCCCTCGTTGGCCTGGCCACCGGTCATCGCCACCGCGTCGTTGAACAGAATCTTGTAGGTCATGGTCACGCCGGAGGCGATCGCCGCGCGGATCGCCAGGTAGCCGGAGTGGTTATAAGTGCCGTCGCCGAGGTTCTGGAACACGTGCGGGCGCTTGGAGAACGGCGCCTCGCCGATCCAGTTGGCGCCCTCGCCGCCCATCTGCGTGTAACCAAGCGTGTCGCGGTCCATCCACTGCGCCATGTAGTGGCAGCCGATGCCGGCATAGGCCCGGCTGCCTTCCGGCACGCGGGTCGAAGTGTTGTGCGGGCAGCCGGAGCAGAAATAGGGAATGCGCTGCGCGATATCGGCGGTTTGGCTAAGCGCTTGCTGCGCGGCTTTCAGCCGCGCGACATTGGCTGCCAGTTCGTCGTTGGTGCCGTAACGCAGCAGCCGCTCGCCGATGCAGACTGCGACATCATTGGGGTCGAGCGCGCCCTTGACCGGGAATAGCCAGTTGCCCTGCTCGTCCTTCTTGCCGATGCAGACCGGCTGGTTGGCGCTGCCATAGAGCTCCTCGCGCACCTGCACTTCGATCAGCGAGCGCTTCTCCTCCACCACGATGATGAGATCGAGCCCCTGCGCGAATTCGGCGAGATCCTGGCGCGGAAGCGGCCAGACACAGCCGACCTTGAACAGCCGCAAGCCCAGATCGTTACATTTGACCTCGTCTATACCGAGCTCGTCGAGCGCCTGACGCACGTCGAGATAGGCCTTGCCGGTGGTGATGATGCCGATCTTCGGATTGCGCCCGCCCGAGGTGATGATCCTATTGAGCTTGTTGGCGCGCACGAAGGCCAGCATGGCGTCGCGCTTGAAGTCGTGCAGACGCGCTTCCTGGCCGAGGATGGTATCGAGGAGGCGAATGTTGAGCCCGCCTTCCGGCATGCGGAAATCGGCAGGCGTCACCAGCTTGATACGATCGAGGCTGCCGTCGACGACGCCGCTCGATTCCACCGTCTCGTGCATGCATTTGAGCGCGGTCCAGGTGCCGGTGAAGCGCGACATCGCCCAACCGTAGAACGCGTAATCGATGATTTCCTGCACACCGCCCGGATTGAGGATCGGCATCATCACGTCGACGAAATGGAATTCCGATTGATGCGCGGTGGTGGAGGATTCCGCAGTGTGGTCGTCGCCCATCAGCGCGAGCACGCCGCCGTTTTTCGACGTGCCGGCAAGATTGGCATGGCGGAACACGTCGCCCGACCGATCGACGCCGGGGCCCTTGCCGTACCACATGCCGAATACGCCCTCGAATTTGCCCTCATCGCGCAATTCGGCCTGCTGGCTGCCCCAAAGCGCGGTGGCGGCGAGTTCCTCATTAATGCCGGGCTGGAACTTGACGTCGGCGGCGGCGATCTGCCGGCCGGCGCGCATGAATTGCTGGTCGAGGCCGCCGAGCGGCGAGCCGCGGTAGCCGGTCACGAAGCCTGCGGTGTTCAGCCCGGCGGCGCGGTCGCGCGCCTTTTGCATCAGGCAGGCGCGGATCAACGCCTGATAGCCCGTCACGAAGACATGGCTTTTGGCCAGATCGTACTTGTCGTCAAGGCTGACCGGTCGGAGCGTCATTATGTGACCTTGGACGAAACGCCGAGAGCCCTGCGGAGGGGTCCCGGTGCGCACTCATATAGGCTCGCATCACCGGACGCGAAAGCCCGATAAAAGCTGGCACTGCAACGCGCTCTGGTCAATTTCGTTATCGGGGCGTGGCAGGGAAGGATATTTCCGCAGGATGGCGTTTCGCGCATTTTGGCGCATTGCAGCAGACAGAGCAGGTCTTCGCGGCGCACAGGTGGTCAAATCCCGTGCGGCCTGTACAAGGAGAGCGCCAGCCGGATCCTCATTGATGCTGCACTACCCCACGCCTTCCATCGAGAGCAAAGCGTCCTGGGTCGTCGCCTCGGTCGCGCTGTGCGTCATGGGCATGTCGTTCGGCGCCGCATGGATTACCGCGGTGGCGCTCAAAGACATCGCCGCCGAAGTGGGCGGCGCGCGCTCGATTCCGGCCCTCGCCAGCGCGCTGGCCTGGCTCTGCTCGGGCGCCGGCGGAATCATGATGGGCCGCATCGCCGATCGCATCGGCACGCGCTGGACGGTGATGTTCGGCGCGCTGATGATCGGCGCCGGCCTGACGCTGTCGACTTTCGGCCCGCCCTGGCCTCTGTGGATCGGGCACGGGTTGTTCATCGGCCTGATCGGCATCGGCGGCATCAATGCGCCGATGTACATCTACGTGAGCCGCTGGTTCGACCGCCGGCGCGGCTCGGCGCTGGCGTTGATCTCAAGCGGCAGCTATCTCGCCGGCGCGCTGTGGCCTCCTGTATTCGAGCGCGCCATCGCCGCCTTCGGCTGGCGGCAGACGATGCTGTGGTACGCGCTCGCCGAAATCGTCGTCATCGTCCCGCTGGCGGCGATTTATCTGCGCCACCCGCCGGAAGTGATCCATCCGGCCACGGCCGCGCACGGCGTCGGCAGCAAGACGCTCGTGCTCGGCTGGCAGCCCAACGCGGTGTTCGCGCTGATGTGTGCGGCGTCGGTGCTGTGCTGCATCCCGATGGCGATGCCGCAGGGCCATCTGGTCGCTTTCTGCAGCGACCTCGGCATCGCGCGCTCGGTCGGCGCGCTGATGCTGTCGGTGCTGCTCGGCACCGCGTTCCTGAGCCGGCAGATCTGGGGCGCGATCTCCGACCGCATCGGCGGACTCGCCACCGTGTTGCTCGGGTCGGCCTGGCAGGCGGCGGCCATGACGTCGCTCCTCTTCACGCAAAGCGAAGCCGGATTGTTCACCGCGGTTGCGGCCTTCGGTCTCGGCTTTTCCGGTATCATCCCGGCTTACGTGCTGGCGCTGCGCGAATTGTTTCCGGCCGCGGAAGCCTCGTGGCGAATTCCGACGCTGCTCCTGTTCAGCGGGCTCGGAATGGCTTCCGGCGGGTGGCTCGCCGGACTGCTCTACGATCACTTCGGCTACTACGCGCCGGCCTTCACCGCCGGCGTCGGGTCCAACCTTCTCAACTTGCTGCTGCTCGGGCTGTTGGTGGCGCGGCAGCGTTATCGCGCCGCGTATGCCTAGATTCCTTATTTGGTCGCATTTTCTATGGTGAACCGCTTCCCACTTCTTCGGAAAATGCTCTAGGATTTCGGGCTGATCATCCGCACACCGGCGAGAATGCCGATGGCGATCAGCGCCGGCCCCAGCGCCGTCCAGCTTTCCGCCGCCGCGAGCGCCGAGGTCGCAGCCCAGGCGATCGACGAGAAGGCTTCCGCAAAGGTCGCGATGCGCGAAGAGGTTTGCCGGCGGCGGAATTGGCTGCGCTTGGCCTGCGTGCGGAAGCAAATCTGAATGAGCGTGGCGGCCGCCGCCGCGGCCAGGATGCCGAGCGCCGCGACAATGGCGGCAAACAATGTATCGAAAGCCAGCATAGCGACGATCGGCGCAAACACCAGCGCGATCATGCCGATAACGGCTTCGATCTTGGCGCGTAGCACGCGGCCGGCGGGGATCGGCGCGCTGGCGACCAGATCGGGCGCGTCCTCGCCGGAGATCGACAGCCAGGCGAGGCCCCCGGCGAGTTGGCCGGCCGCCATCACCACCACGGGGATCAGCACCACGTAGGAGCCGGAGCCGTTGCGGAAGGTGATCCACAGCAGCAATGCGGGCGGCAGCAGATAGAGAATCTGCATCAGTGTCTGCGAGACCAGCCAGGGATCGCGCGCGAGCAGCGTCCATTCCTTCTGCCGCAGCACGCGGGCTGCGGAACGGCTGCGGAAGGCGAGCGACCAGCGGCGCTGGCGCACAACCGTGCTGGAGACGCCTGCCGCCGCCAGCGCATGATCGCCGAAGCGCCGCGAGAACAGCGCGATCGCGGCGGCGAGCAGAGCGAAGCTCGCCGTGAGGACGGCGACGAGCGCGTGCGCATCGCCAAGCACGGCATGCGCCGGCCACCAGAAGGCGCTGCCGGTGTCGGGCGCGTGCGAGAGCATCCAGTGCGATTGCAGCGCGGCAAAGCGCGAAATGCTGCCGGAGGAGAAGATCGCCGCGATTTGCAGGCTGATGACGAAGGCGGCGCCGATCACCGCCGCGACGATCTGCGCGATCAGCCGCGTGCGCTTGGCGCCGACCGAACGAAACAGCGCGATGGTCAGCGCGAGCGCCGCCGCCGTCGCCACCGCGCCCATCGCGGCGACCACGCCATAGGCCGCGAGCCAGCGGCCGCCGCCGCGCATCGCCAGCACGTTGATGAAAGGCGCCGCCAGCAGAACGGCAACCATGACGCCGGCGGCGGCGATCCGGCCCATGCGCACCGCGAACACCTTGCGCGCAGATACCGGCGAGGTCAGGATCAGATCGAGATCGGAGCGCGCATAGAACGCGCGCGTCACCGACTCCATGGCTTGCGACAGCAGCAGCGACCACGACAACGCCAGCGTGCCGGTGACGCCGACCAACGTCGCCGTGTCGGAGGCGACATCGGCATCGGCGTAGCCCGCCACGATCCAATAGGCGAACACGTGCATAAAGACGGCAAAAACGGCAATCGCGATCGCGACCGTGCGGGCGCGGTTGCGGTGACCCGCCGTCATCAGCGAGACCCAGTCGCGCCAGCCGAGCCGCAACTCGTGGCCGGCGAGCCAGACCAATGTATCGGGATGGCTCACGCGGCCGCGACCGGCTCGGCGACCAGCGTGAGGAAGGTATCTTCGAGGCTGGTCGCGGTTTTCCCCGTCATGTGGCGCAATTCGTCGAGCGTGCCTTCGGCGATCAGCCGCCCGCTGGCGATGACGCCGATGCGGTCGGCCATGCGTTCGGCGACTTCGAGAATATGCGTGGTCATGATCACGGTGCCGCCGGCGGCAACGCGCTCGCGCAGCACGTTCTTGACCACGCGGGCGGAACCGGCGTCGAGCCCGGTGAGCGGTTCGTCGAGGATGATGAGCCTGGGATCGTGCACCAGCGCGCCGGCGAGCGCCACTTTCTGCCGCATGCCGCGGGAGAATCCCTCGCAGCGCTCATGCGCATGCGGCTCGAGGCCGAGCCAGCCGATCAGTTCGCGCGCACGCGCTTCCGCCGGCGTTGCCTCGATGCGCCAGAGTCCGGCGACGAATTCGAGGTATTCGAACGGCGTGAGCTTGTCGTAGATCATCGGCTCGTCGGAGAGCCAGGCGGTGATCTGCTTGGCGGCGACCGGATCAGCGAGCGCGTCGATGCCGTCGATCGTAATCGAACCGGCATCGGGCCGCAGCAGCCCGGTCACCATGCGCAAGGTGGTGGTCTTACCGGCGCCGTTCGGCCCGACGAGGGCGTAGAATTCGCCGCCATAGACGGTGAGGTCGAGCGCGTCGACCGCGGGCCGGTCGAAGCGCTTGGCGAGCCCGCGCACCGCGAGCGCGATCGGGCGTTGGGCTTGGCTCCTGCTGGCCGCCGGGGAATGCATTGCCGCTCTCTACAAGAGAGTAGTTTCGGCGGCGTAAATCGCCGAACCGAAACGCGTCGGCCCGCACCCCGCTTGGTTAAGCGCGCGGAAACCATGTTGCAGCGGCCAACGTCAGGCGGCGTTCGTTGCCTCGCCCCAGGCGCCCAGCGTGTGCATTTTTTCAATCGCCACATCGGCGCGCTTGTATGCGACGCCGGCGGCGGGCTCATAGTTTTTTGGACCGACCGCCAGCAAACCGGCTTTTGCATCGGGATCTTTGAGCGCTTCGGCGAAACGTTGTTCGTCGCGCCATGCCCACTTGCCCTTTTTCAGCTGCGCATAGACTTGGCCGGTTTCATAGTCGGCGAAATTGATCGCCGGAATCCAGCGCGCGCACCGCTTCAGAAAATCGACGTTATGTTCCGGCGCGAGATCCCTGCCGGCATAGACCTCCTCGGGTTTCTGGGCGTGAATATTTATTCTCTTAAATCGTTCGATATCGAGCATGCTTTTTATGTCCAGGACGGTCAGTTCTGCGTTCCAACCGAATGCCACCGTCCGTGGAGGACTGCCCTCCGCGACGCTATTGTCGAGAAACTCATAGTGGACTCGCCTTCCGCCAATCAACGCCCAGGTGAAAAACAGTTCCGGCATACCGGTATAGGCTTCGACATTGTGCGCCAGAAGATCCTCGACCGCCTTGTACCTGCCGACTTGCAGTCCTCGCGTCCAAGCGCGCTCGACGGTCATTTCCGGCGGCGTGATCATGTAAAACATATAGATCACATTACCGAACCGCGTGAGCAATCGGCTCGACCCTTTGTCCTCAAACTCGGGCGCAAAACTGTCAAATCGGAAACGGTCGATCAGCAGGTGCGACATCTCTCTTCTGGCGGCTTTTGCCGCCATGCGGCGGTCGAGCTTTTTGTCGATGATTTCGACCTCAGAGTCCCGATAGCGCGCCGGCATATTTGTAGGCGGGACCCAGCGACCCATAGTCGAGAAGAAACTTTCGCCAAATGTCGGGGCTGATCAGCGCAAACTCTTCCCAAGGAAAGTTAAGTTTTCCAGCAAGGATTTTCTGCAGCGGCCGCATCGTGCTCTTGCCGGACGCCGAGGCACCCTTGACGTTCATGACGACCGGCTTCTGCTGTGGCGGCAATGGCCGGAAGCCTTCGCGTTCAACCGCTTCCCGAAAATATGGAACGATGGCGTCGCCGATGACTTCGCTGCCGTATTCGTTACAGACCAAGGTGACGGCAAGTTCGGTGAGCAGCGCACTGTCGCCGAACAGCCGGCCACGCCTGCTCATGACGCCCGTTGCGATCCGGTTCAACGCATCGAAGCAGGCTTTGTCCAATCGGTTGACCGCGGTTCCCGATTTTTTCCGCCAGTCGGCAACGATCTGCCGGTCGCGCTCACCCGCGGTTTCCAGCGAAGAGCGTGGCCGGCCTTTTGGCTTGCTGGAGGCGAACAGCCGGCGCCACACACCTCCTTCGCCGGATTCGGCGGCCGGCTTCGGCTCGGCAAAAGCTTTTGCGAGCTCCCGCTTGACAATGACCGAAGCTTCGTTGCGCAACCGCTCGAGGACCAGCGCCAGTTCCGCGCCATGGGGTGCGATATAGCGATTGAGAATGGCCGCAGCGATTTCACGAAAATTCCGGCCCAGGTCCTCGTAGTCGCGGCCGTCGGGCACGGCGAGGCTGGTAGTCACGCGAATAAGCAATTCGTGGACAATCAACCGGTCGGCACGAAAAGCAACAAGCTCATCGACGGGCAGGCCGCAATATTCGCTCAGCTCATACGCTTTCGCCACGCCGGTCGAAACGTTTTCGTTTCTGAAAATCGTCGAGAGCGGCAGATATTCGCGCGGCACCTCCGATTCCAGACCGGGGTTCCAAGCCCCATGCTCGGCGGGCCGCGGTTTCGTATTCATATTTCATCCGCCTGCGTCGGCGATCATGGCAATGCTCGTTTCAAGGTGCCGTCGAGACGGCTAGGCATTTGCCACCATCTTAAACATGTCCTCGCCGTACATCTTGTGCGCGTCGGCTAATAACGGCTGCACTGCGCCGACGAAGGCTGCGTGTTCCTTTGTGTTCAGTTCGACGATCTCGCAGCCGGCGTCCTCGATGACCTTGCGCGAGGCGTCGTGTTCCTCGACCGCGAGCTTGCGCTGGAAGGCGACCGCTTCAGCGACAGCGTTCTGCATCGCGCGTCTCAGATCGGCCGGCCAGGCGTCGAACGTGGCGCGATGCAGGAAGATCGGGCGCGAAATATAGAAGTGATAGGTAAGCGTGTGGAATTTGTGGAACTTGTGCACGCCATAGGTGACCGTATTGGCCAGCGGATTTTCCTGTGCGTCCAGGGTGCCGGCTTTGATCATGGCGATCGCTTCTGTCAGGTCCATGCGCATGGCGATGGCGCCGAGCAATTCGAAGGTACGCCTTTGAATTTCGCTCGGCAGCACGCGGATTTTCATGGCGCTAAGATCGGCAGGCGCGTGCACGGGCCGCAGCCGGTTGGAGATGTGGCGGAAGCCGTTCTCGAACCAGCCGAGGATACGGTAGCCGATACGCTCCTCGGTTTTGCGCACGAGATAAGCGCCGAGTTCGCCGTCCATCGACGCGCGCGCCTGCGCGTTGCTGGCGAACAGGAACGGCAGATCGACGAAGCCCAGTTCCGGCACGCGGTCGGTGAGATAACTCGACGACTGATAGCCGAGCGTCATCTCGCCGTTCTCGACCAAAGTGAGAATTTCCTCGGCCTTGTAGCCGTGGTCCATGATGTTCCAGACGTATTCGATCGCCACGCCATCGCCGAATTGGCTTTGCAACTTGTCACCAATGAATTTCAGCGCCTTGGAAAAGCCGGTGGTGGGCGGGCCGTAGCCGGCCATGCGGATCGGGATCGATTTGCTCATGATGGGGTTCTCTATACCGGGGCGGCGCGATCTGGCCAAGCGCGCCTAGTGCCCCGCTTCCGAAGTTCGTGATACATCGCAGCACCTTCTGACACGAACTTCGGAAGCAAAGGGGCGCTAGCAAGTATATGATCCTAGTGCCGCTTATCGATTTGAAGTTCCTGAACGAGCTTGCGGCAGGTGATGCAGGAACTTCAAATCGGCGGCACTAGTGTGGTAATCTCCGCGCAAATTTGGAGGATTCCCAATGAACAAGCATGCCAAGCTTACCAGCGTTCCAAAGCCCGTCACACGCGGCGGAATTTCGCCTGCGGAAATGCAGGCGCGGGTCGATCTCGCCGCCGTGTATCGGCTGCTGGCGCATTACGGCTGGGACGACGTGATCTACAACCATTCGTCCATGCGGGTGCCGGGCGAGCCGCGCAATTTCCTGATGAAGCGGCACGAGTTGCTCTACACCGAGGTGACCGCGTCCAATCTGGTCAAGGTCAACATGGACGAGGACCTCGATGAGAGGTCCGGCGTCAACCGACCGGGCTTCACGCTGCACGGCGGCGTGCTGAACGCGCGCGAGGATGTCAATTGCGCGGTGCATGTCCACACCGAGAACGGCACGGCGCTGTCGGGCCTGAAGCACGGCTTGCGCATGGTGTCGCAGCAGGCGCTGCGTTTTTACAAGCGCGTCGGTTATCACGGCTATGAAGGCATCACCGAGGACTTCGACGAGCGCCAACGCATCAACAAGGACCTCGGCAAGAACCGCGCCTTGATCATGCGGCATCACGGCATGCTGACGGTCGGTCAAACCGCGCGCGAGGCCTTCGTGCTGATGAAGTATCTGCTCACCGCCGCCGAGATCCAGTTGAAGATGGAGGCGACGGGCGGCGAGCTGATCGAGATCCCTGCTGAAACCTGCGCCAAGACAGCCGAGCAGTTCGAGCACCATGACGGCGGCCGCGGCAGTTCCGACTGGCCGGCTTATCTACGGATGCTCGATGCGATCGATACGAGCTATCGGGAATAGAGGTATTCACATGATGAGTATCCGCGCGCTGTGTCGCGCCGCTCTGCCGGCAATCCTCATCGCTGCCGCCGCGCCGGCGAACGCGCAGCAGTATCCGAATAGACCCATCCGCGTGATCAGCCCGTATCCGGCGGGAAGCGCCTCCGACACGGTCACGCGCGTCGTCCTCGATCAGGTTTCGCAGCTGATCGGACAGCCAATGGTCATCGAAATGAAGCCCGGCGCCGGCGGAGCCACTGGCTTCGCAACCGTGGCCAGATCCGACTCCGATGGCTACACGCTGGTGACCAGTTCGTCCTCAATGGCTACCGAAAGCGTGCTGCACAGCAAGCTGTCGTACGATCCGGTCAAAGATTTTGCTCCGGTGGTTTTGCTCGGTACGTCCCCGAGTATCCTCGTCGCCTCCGCCAAGAGCGGTTTCAAGACCGTGGCTGACCTCGTTGCTGCCGCCAAGGCAAAGCCCGCGACCCTGACATTCGCGTCCGCCGGTATCGGCTCCTCCTCCCACATGGCCGCCGAACGATTCCGTCTCGCCGCCAAGATCGACGTCCGCCATGTGCCTTTCAAGGAAGGCGGCCTTGTCCAAGTGATGGCCGGGAATATCGATTTCTATTTCATTCCGCTGGCGGCGGCGGCCTCGGCGCTCGGCAGTGACAAGCTGGTGGTGCTGGCCGTGAGCTCGCCCACTCGCGTGCCGCGCCTGCCGAACGTGCCGTCGGTCGTCGAAGCCGGATATCCCGACGCCGTCTTCCGCTTCTGGAATGGCTTATCGGCCCCGGCAAAGACACCGCGCGCGATCGTGGAAAAATTGCACGACGTGACCGAACAAGCGCTGAAGGATCCCGCCCTCAAGGAAAAACTGGCCAAGCTTGGCGTCGAGCCGGCGCAGTTGAGCGTCGAGGAGTTTGACAAATTCTTCAAAGACGATCTCGCCGCGACCGTGGATCTCGCCAAGAAAGCCGATATCAAGCCGCTCGATTAAGCCGCGGCTCTCTGCGAAGTTCGATTATCTCCAACATTGAGAAACACCCTGCCATGACTATCAGCCCGCCGCGCATCGGCCCGCAGCCGTGGGAGGTCGTGCGAACCAAGCTCGACCAGTCGCTGCCCTTCGCCAATATGCGCGACACCCCCTACTACCGCGATGCGGTGTGGGAGCAGTTCTCCAAGGCGGAATACGACCGCCGCTATCGCGCTTTGCGGCGGAAAATGCGCGAGCACAAGCTCGACGTGCTGATTGCTCCCGGCGGCCCGAGCCACTGGAGCTTCGGCGGCGCGATGCTGTGGCTGACCGGCCATTGGGAATGGCACGCGCTGTCCAGCTACCTTCTGGTGCCGCTCGAAGGCGAGCCGACGTTGATCTATTCGATGGGCGGCACGCATGCCGAGGCCGTGCGCCGGCAGGTCGAGGTTGCGGTCAAGGACGTCCGCCATAGCCGCAGCGGCCGCTATGCCGACATCATGGTCGAGCGCATCCGCGAACTGAAACTCGAGCGCAGGCGGATCGGCCTCATGGAGATCGATCCGCGGCACGGCGACTATCTTCCGGTCAACCAATACAACGTGCTGCGCGAAAACCTCCCTGGCGCCGAACTCGTCTTCACCAAGGGCCTTTTGCACGAGTTGCTCTCGATCCATAGCGCCGAGGAACTCGACTGCGTCCGCAAGGCGGGAGTGCTGTGCCAAAAGGCCATGGAAGCCATGGTGGCGCGGGCAAGGCCGGGCGTGAAGGAGTACGAGCTTCGCGCAGCCGCCGGCGCGGCGATCCTGGAAGGCGGCGGCGATATCGACTTCCTGATCATCGGCTCGACGCCGATGGAAAACCCGGCGATGATTTTCGGCAATCCGCGCCCCTCGGCCCGCGTGCTGCAAAAGGGCGACATCATCAATATGGAGCTGGCCGCCGGCTATCGCGGCTACACGGCACAGATCGGCTCACCCATCTGCGTCGGCGAGCCCACCGAGATGGTGAAGAAATTCTGGAACGACATCACGCTGCCCGGCTACCGGCGCATCATTGCCGAGATCGCCCCGGGCAAGTCGGTCGAGGCCATGCGCACCGCCAGCAAATTCTTCCGCGATAACGGCTATCAGTCGCGGCCGACGCAGACGCACGGCATCGACCTCGTTACCGACAAGCCGCACGTCGTCGCCGAGCATGTTTCCGCCGAGAAATTCGAGGAAGATGTTGCAAGCCCGGCATGGTGATCATGGCGGAGCCCAATCCGATCACGCCGGACGGCCTGTTCGGCATCTTCCTCGGCCATACATTCATCGTCACTGAGACAGGACACGAGGCGGTCGATAATTTTCCGCTGGAGATCGCGGTGGCGCAGCGGGTGACGGTTACGGCGCGTTGCGCCGGCCCTCGCCCGGCTCCTTAAAACGCATCAAACCACAACACGTATTGGCACTGCGCACTGATACGGTGTATCAGTGTAAATAGGTGCTTCTCTGAAAGGGTTTGCTCATGCCTCGTTGGCACAAAAAAACGTTTATAGGTATTTCTATTATTGCTGCGTTTCTAGCGACGTCCGCTGCTGCGTACAACATTACAAAACCCACAAGCGATTTCTTGACAGGTTGCAAGACGAACATCGATAGCTGTTATGACGGGATCGCAGCAGTCATCGTCTCCAGCGCGATGAGAAGCGTGAAGGTGTTCTGCGTTCCAAAATCCGTGCTTGCGACCGAAGAGACTTACACCGCGTCGCATCGTCGGGTGATAAAATGGCTTACGGATCACCGCGAAAGCTATACCCAACCGGCTAATGCCAGCATCCGGGTCGCCTTGACGGCAATGTATCCCTGCTCGAAATAATCGGTCTTATCGCACTTTTGCAGAGTCATACGCCCGGCGCGTTCTTTCGCCCCTCGCCCGGGCCCCACTGCCAGAAGTCGCGGCCTTCCTCGCGCATGAAGCGCGCCAGCACCATCATGTGCACCTCGGAGGCGCCGTCGACCAGCCGCGCCGCGCGCGAGGCGCGGTAAATCCATTCCACCACCGTATCCTTGGAATAGCCGCGCGCGCCTTGCAACTGGATCGCGACGTCGGCGGCGAGATGCAGCGCGTCGGCCACCTGCACCTTGGCCATGGAGACTTCCTTGCGCGCGCGGTCGCCTTGCTCGAGCTTCCACGCCGCGTGCATGGTGAGCAGCCGGCCGATCTGGATCTGGTGCGCGACGTCGCCGAGCTTGATCTGCACGCTCTCGCGGTCGGCGAGCTTGATGCCGAAGCCCTCGCGGTTGGCCACGTAATCCTGCGCAATCTCCATGCAGCGCTTGGCCCAGCCGAGCCAGCGCATGCAGTGGGTAAGCCGCGCCGGCCCGAGCCGGATTTGACACAATTTGAGACCGTCGCCTTCGCCCATCAGCACGTTTTCCGTCGGCACTTCGAGGCCGTCGAATTCCAGCTCGCAGTGCCCGCCGTGCTCTTCCGGCCCCATGATCTCGATGCGGCGTTTGATGCGCCAGCCGGGCTGATCCTTGTGGAACAGAAACGCCGTCAGCCCGCGCCGCTTGTCGTCACTGGTGCGCGCCAGCAGGATGAAGTGGGCTGCGCCGTCGGCGCCGGTGATGAACCATTTGCGGCCGGTAATGACGTATTTGCCGCCCTTCTTCTCGGCCTTGGTGCGGATCATCGAGGGATCGGAGCCGCCGCCGGGCGCAGGCTCTGTCATCGCAAACGACGAGCGCACTTTGCCCTCGACGATCGGCTTGAGCCATTTGTTTTTTTGCTCCGGCGTGCCGACCAGCTTGAGCACGTTCATGTTGCCGTCGTCGGGCGCCATGCAGTTGATCGCCAGCGGGCCGAACAGGCTGCGCGCGGCTTCCTCGTAGATCGCGGCCCAGGCCACCACCGGCAGGTCCATGCCGCCGTATTCCTTGGGCGACTGCGGCGCCCACAGGCCGGCCTTTTTCGCCTTGATCCGGACCGCGGCAAGTCGTTCTTCCGGAATGTTCTCGTGTTCGGAGAAATTTTTCGGGTCGGCTTCGAGCGGCAGCACTTCCTTCTCGATGAAAGCACGCACGCGCAGACGGAGGTCTTCGATGTCGGGAGAGAGTGTGAAGTCCATGGCAAATCTCTAGCTATTAGACAGGTTGCGTGCATTCAGCAAATTTGCGTAAGGGAGCAATCGGTAAGCGATGGCAAAAACTTGCTCCAAGCCATGAGTCTGAGATTGAACGCTTTTCGCCATATCAATCTCTGGAATGCTGATCGAGATTGCCGCCGTGCCGTTCTTTTGTACAACGACCACTCCCTCGCGTGACCAGTCGGCTTTAATCGCCAATAGGTCGTCAACACGACGACCCTCAAACCCAAGCTCCAAAACTCGTTGATCAAATTTGTGGTGGAGTTTTACGCCTTTAGGAAAGTCGAGTCCCTTAAGAATGATCCAATTTGACTTGCTTCCCTTCGCCGTAGGTTTTGCCATTAGAAGCCGCGGATGATGCTCACGCAGATACTCCCAATACGCCATGTGAAAGGCGGTAATCGTTTCATTGACTATCATCTTGTATCCGCGGCGGCTCTGTTCGATGGCTTGCTGAATTACTGCCTGCCTCCAGGCACTTCGCGGATCGGCATGTTGTCCAAACCACTCAGCTATCGCTTCGTACGAAATGCGATGTTGGTACAAACTATCTGATCCGAGGCCGTCCAAGTAAGGTTGCGGGGCACAGATGCAGGTAAGAAATTCATCAAATTTATTTTGTTGCTGAAGTCGCGTACCCCTGATGTGGTAGCGCTCATCCTGCGTCGGCTGCTCTGGTGCAGCGACTTTATTTTCGATCAGAACACCAACACGGCGATGCTTTGCCTGAATTCGTAGCAACAGATCCGTCTCGCCATCAGCACTGGAGACACTGTGCCAGGCACCTGAAAAGACAATATCACCCACTATTTTCAGCCTTCGGCAAAACCATTCGACAAATGAACCACTAACGTCAAATTCCTCCATTAAGAGCAGATCGATATCTCGCTCTTCAACTGACACCAAATAGGACCCGAAATCATTTTCAACGGTGCTCATTTTTCTCAGCCTTTAATCTGCACGACCTGGCCGCCGTCGACCACGATGGTCGAGCCGGTGATGTAACTGCCGGCGCCCGACACCAGCAACAGCAGCGCGCCGTCGAGGTCGCCTTCTTTGCCGAAGCGGCCCATCGGAATGTCGCGCTTGAGTTGCTCGCCCGCCTCGCTCATCAGATATTTATCGTTGATCTCGGTGACGAACCAGCCGGGCGCGATGGCGTTGACGCGCACGCCCTTGAAGGCAAGCTCGACCGCCAGCGCCTTGGTGATCTGCACCACGCCGGCCTTGGCGGTGGCGTAAGCGGCGACGCCCTTGGCGACGCCGAAGCCCAAGACCGAGGCGAGGTTGACGATCGAGCCCTGTTGCTTGGCGGCCAGCATGCGGCGCGCGGCTTCCTGCGCGTTAGAAAACACCGCGTCGAGATTGACGCCGAGCACCTTGCGCCATTCCTCCGCCGATACCTCGATGGCGCGGCGTGGCGACTGCGCGATGCCGGCATTGTTGACCAGAATGGTGACGGTGCCGAAGGCCTTCTCGGCGGCGTCGAAGGCGCGCGCCATGGCGGCTTGGTCGGTGACGTCGGCTTCGATCGCCACCGCCTTGCCGCCCTTGCCTTCGATCTCCGCTTTGAGCGCCGCGAGCCGGTCGGCCCGCCGCGCCACCAGCGCGACCGACGCGCCGTTATCGGCCAGCGCCTTGGCGAATTGGATACCGAGCCCGCTTGAGGCGCCGGTTACCAGCGCGACGCGGCCTTTCAAAGAGAACATCTCGGCGGCTTTCATGGGAAACTCTTATACCGTAGCCTGCGATTTGGGCAGGGGGATGATGTGAAACGGCTTTGGCGGGCGACCCTCAATAGCTGGAATGGCCTGGTTGCGGCGGCGCAATCCGAACGGGCGTTTCGCGAAGAGCTGGTCGTGCTGGCGATCGGCGTGCCGCTCGCCTTTTTCCTGACCGCGGATGCCGGCAAGCGCGTCGCGCTGATCGGTACGCTGGTCGTGATCCTGATCGTCGAACTACTTAACACTGCGATCGAAAAGCTGAGCGACCGCGTCAGTCGCGACCACGACCTGGCCTTGAAACGCGTCAAGGACATGGGCTCCGCCGCCATTTTGCTGTCGCTGCTGCTGGCCGGGATGGTCTGGCTCTGGATCGCGGTCGAGCGGTTCTGGCCGGCTTGAACGCGCCTCAGCGCCCGTACAGCGCGTGCGGCAGCGCGGTCGCAAGGCTCGGCGCGAACCACAGCACCACCAGCGCGAACAACTGGATCAGCACGAACGGGATAATGCCGACATAGATGTGCCTTGTGGTAATTTCGGGCGGCGCCACGCCGCGTAAATAGAACAGTGTCGGCCCGAGCGGCGGATGCATGTAAGACGTTCTGCAGATTCATCGCCATCATGATGCCGAGCCAGACCGGATCGACACCGGGCATCGCGAGCAGCGCCGGCGCCACGATCGGCACCACCACGAAAATGATCTCGAAGGCGTCCATCACGAAGCCAAGCAGGAACATCGCCAGCATCACCGCCAGCACCGCGCCGTTGACGCCGCCCGGCAGGTTCGAGAGCGCGCGATGCACCATGTCGTCGCCGCCGAGCGCGCGAAACACCAGGCTGAACATCGTGGCGCCGATCAAAATGAGAAAAATCATGGCAACGATCTGCGTCGTCTTCTCGACCACCGACATCATCAGGCCGCGCATGTTCACCTTGCCGGTCTTCGCCGCTGCGAGCAAAATGGCGCCGACGGCGCCGACCGAAGCGGCCTCCGTCGTCGTCGCCACGCCGCCAAGGATCGAGCCGAGCACCGCCATGATCAGCAGCACCGGCGCGACCAGCACCTGGATGAGTTTGCGCGCTAACGCGAAGCCGCGCGGCGCGTTTGGATCGGCCGGCATCGCCGGCGCGGCTTTAGGTCGCAGGATCGCGACCGCGATCAGATACAGCAGATAAAGCGCGACCAACGCGAAGCCCGGCAGCAGCGCGCCGGCGAACAGGTCGCTGACGTTGACCGAGCGCGGCGCGAAGATCCCCTTCGACAGTTGCGCGGCCTGGAAGGCGTTGCCGAGCTGGTCGCCGAGCAGCACCAGCACGGTGGCGGGCGGGAAAATCTGCGCCAGCGTGGCGGTGGCGGCGACCGTGCCGGCGGCGAGCCGCGGGTCGTAGCCGAAGCGCAGCATGCTGGGCAGCACGATCAGGCCCATGGTCACAGTGGTGGCGCCGACAACGCCTTTCGCGGCCGCCAGCAACGTGCCGACAATCACCACCGAAATGCCCAAGCCGCCACGCAGCGTGCCGAACAGCCGGCCCATGGTCTCGAGCAATTCCTCCGCGACGCGGGAGCGCTCCAGCATCACACCCATGAAAATGAACAGCGGGATCGCCAGCAGCGTCTCGTTGGTCATCACGCCGAAAATGCGCTGGGGTAATGCTCCTAGAATGCCCAATCCCATGGCCCCGAGGCTATGTCCGAGCATGGCGAATATCAGCGACACGCCGGCCAGCGTCAGCGCCACCGGGTAGCCGGCCATCAGCGCGGCGATAACGGCGGCGACCATGAGCACGGCGAGTATTTCAGCGAGCGGCATCGCACCCTCGCTGCGGCGAACTCAGACGGGCTCCCTCTCCCCTTGGGGGAGAGGGTTGGGGTGAGGGGGCAAGTGACTCTCGATAGCCCGGTCCCCCCTCACCCGGCTCGCTTCGCTCGCCGACCTCTCCCCAAAGGGGAGAGGTGAAGACAAGTGCGCTCATCGCCCGCTCCTGAGTACCGACACCGCGCGGATCGCCTGCGCCACGCCTTGCAGCGCCATCAGCGCGGCGAACAGCGGGATCAGCGTCTTGAGCACGAACACCAACGGCAGGCCGCTCGATTCCTGCGAGCGTTCCAGCACCGCCCAGGAGCGCGCGGCGTAAGGCACGCTCAGCCAGACCAGCACGGCTGAGAACGGCAACAACAGCAGCACGCTGCCGGCGAGATCGATAATCGCCTTGGTGCGCGGCGAAGCTTCGGCATAGAACACGTCGACCCGCACATGGCCGCCCGCACGCAGCGTCCAGGCGGCTGCCAACATGAACAGCGTGGCGTGGGCGTAGATCACCGTTTCGGTGAGCCAGATCGAGCCGAGCCCGAACAAATAGCGCGCGACCACCAGGCCGAATTGCAGCAGCACGACGACAAGTACCAGCCATGCCACCGCGCGCCCGATTGTGGTCGTCAGGCGGTCGATGCGGTCGGCAAGTGCTGTCATATGCGTAAAACTCATGGCGCTCTCTTGGCGCCGATGATGGCACAAAGGCGGGTGTTTCGCTTATAGTACGGCCATGTCCGGGCACGATCACGACCACCATCACCACGATCACGACCATTCCGAGCTGTCGGAAACCGAGCTGCGCGTGCGCGCGCTCGAAACCGTGCTGACGGAAAAAGGCTATGTCGATCCGGCCGCGCTCGACCTTCTGATCGAGACCTACGAGAAGAAAGTCGGCCCGCGCAACGGCGCCCGTGTCGTCGCCAGGGCCTGGGCCGATCCGGCCTACCGCGCGCGGCTCTTGAAGGACGCGACGCCCGCCATCGCCGAGATCGGCTATGCCGGCCGCCAGGGCGAGCACATCGTCGCGCTGGAGAATACGCCCAAGCTGCACAACATGGTCACGTGCACGCTGTGTTCCTGTTATCCGTGGCCGGTGCTCGGCCTGCCGCCGATCTGGTACAAATCGGCGCCCTATCGATCGCGCGCGGTCGCCGATCCGCGCGGCGTACTGGCCGACTTCGGCGTCACGCTGCCGAAGGACATCGACATCCGGGTGTGGGATTCGACCGCCGAGATCCGCTATCTCGTGCTGCCGATGCGGCCCCCCGGCACCGAAGGCTGGAGCGAGGAGAAACTCGCCGATCTCGTCACCCGCAACTCGATGATCGGCACCGGCTTGCCAAAACAGCCAGGGATTTGAAATGAAAATCACTTCGTCATTCCGGGGCGCGCCGGAGGCGCGAACCCGGAATCCAGAGCCATATAAAGAACTTTCGCGGGGCCCTGGATTCCGGATCGCCTCCCTTCGCTCGGCGTCCGGAATGACCGGAAATGGTTTGCCATGAACGGCGGACAGGACCTCGGCGGCATGGACGGCTTCGGCCCGATCGTGCCGGAGCCGAACGAGCCGGTGTTTCACACCGACTGGGAAAGACGGGCTTTCGCCCTGACCCTCGCCATGGGCATGCCGGGCGGCTGGAACATCGACATGGGCCGCTTCGCCCGCGAGAACCGTCCGCCCGGCGAATATCTGGCGATGAGCTACTACCAAATCTGGTTCGCGGCGCTCGAACAGATGATCAAGGAACGTGGCCTGGCGGCAGATGACGAAATCGCCGCCGGCCACAGCTTGCGTCCGCCGAAGCCGGTCAAGCGCATCCTGTCGCCGGCCGACGTAGCAAAGACCCTGCATCGCGGCGGCCCGACCGAACGTGAGACCAACACCAATGCTGCGTTCAAGCGCGGCGACGCGGTGCGAATGAAAAATATCAACCCTCCCACTCACACGCGCCTGCCGCGTTATGTGCGCGGGCATAAAGGCACCATCGAGCGCGTGATCGGCTGTCACGTGTTTCCGGACAGCAATGCCACCGGCGCCGGCGAAAATCCGCAGTGGCTCTATACCGTGCGCTTCGACGGCCGCGAATTGTGGGGCGCCGATGGCGACCCCGGCGTCACCGTTTCGGTCGATGCATGGGAGCCATACCTGCTGTCTGCGGGATAGCCTCAGACCCGCGCCTGCGCCTATACTTTTGCCATGGCCCACGATCACGGCGACCACCATCACCACGATCACGGCTCGGACCTGTCCGAGATGCAATTGCGCACGCGCGCGCTGGAAACGATCCTGCTCGAAAAGGGCTATATCGATCCCGCGTCGATCGACGTGCTGATCGAGACCTATGAAAAGAAGATCGGCCCGCGCAACGGCGCGCAAGTCGTCGCGAAGGCCTGGGTCGATCCGAAATTCCGCCAGTGGTTGTTCGAGGACGGCACCGCGGCGATCGCCACGCTCGGCTTCGGCGGGCGCTCCGACAATCATCTGGTGGCGCTCGAGAACACGCCGTCGGTTCATAATATGGTCGTCTGCACGCTGTGCTCTTGTTATCCGTGGGCGGTGCTCGGCCTGCCGCCGCTCTGGTACAAGTCGGCGCCTTATCGCTCGCGCACCGTCGCCGATCCGCGCGGCGTGCTGGCCGATTTCGGCGTCACGCTGCCGAAGGACACCGAAATCCGCGTGTGGGATTCCACCGCCGAGTTGCGCTATTTGGTGGTGCCGATGCGGCCCGCCGGCACCGACGGCTGGAACGAAGACAAGCTCGCGAAGCTGGTCACGCGCGACAGCATGATCGGCACCGGATTTGCAAAATCGCCGGGAGATTTGAAATGAATTTCATTTGTCATTCCGGGGCGCGCCAAAGGCGCGAACCCGAAATCCAGAGCCACACAAATTTCCCGTGTCGCGCTGGATTCCGGATAGCCTCGCTACGCTCGGCATCCGGAATGACCGGGAGAGGGAAATGAATGGCGCCGCTGACATGGGGGGCATGCACGGCTTCGGTCCGGTCGTGCCGGAGCCGAACGAACCGGTATTCCATGCCGACTGGGAAAAAACGTCGTTTGCCCTCAACATGGCGACCGGCGTCGCCAAACTCTGGAATTTGGACGCCTTCCGTTTCAAGCGCGAGAGCATTCCGCCCGCACAATATCTCAATCTCAGCTATTACGGGCTGTGGACGACCACGCTCGAGCAGATGATGCTCGAATACGGCATCGCCACGCCGGAAGAACTCGCGGCCGGGCATGCGCGCGCGCCGGTGAAGAAGGCGGCGCGGACGATCACGGCGGCGGACATGACCGACATGGTCCGCTGCGGCTCTCCGTACAATCGGCCGGCGCCGGCGCCGGCACTATTCAAAGCCGGCGACAAAGTGCGCGCCAGGAACATGCACCCCAAAACGCACACGCGGCTGCCGCGCTATGCGCGCGGCCGCATCGGCGAGGTCGTGCGCATCGTCGGCTGCCATGTGTTCCCCGACAGCAATGCCAGTAATGCCGGCGAGGACCCGCACTGGCTCTATACCGTGCGCTTCGACGGCCGCGAATTGTGGGGCGAGGATAGCGACCCGACGGTGCGCGTTTGCATCGAGGCCTGGGAACCCTATTTGGAGCCGCTATGATCGACCAGGCCGCAGCAGCCCGCGCCACGCGGGAAGTGCCGAGCATCCCGCGCGATGCCGACGGACCGGTGTTCCGCGAACCGTGGGAGGCGCAGGCTTTCGCCATGACGCTGGCACTGCATGAGCGTAGCCTGTTCACCTGGGGCGAATGGGCGGCGGCGCTCGCCGCCGAAATCAAACGCGCGCAAGGCGCGGGCGATCCCGACACCGGCGAGACTTATTATTCGCATTGGCTTAGCGCGCTGGAGAAACTGGTGGCCGAGAAAGGCGTAACGACCGGGGCCAACCTGCACCGCTATCGCGATGCCTGGGACCACGCCTGCGGCCGCACGCCCCATGGCCAGCCGATCGTGTTGCAGCCGGGCGACTTCCGTTAGACGCCCACCATCCGCTCGCTCACCATGTAACCGGTGAGCAGCGCGACACCGAACACGATGATCAGCAAGGCGGCCGCGGTCTCCACGCCGCGCAACAAGATCATGCCGCCGCCGGGCTTGCCCTTGGCCAGCCGGGCGGCAAAGCCGCGCGCGGCGACCGCCAGCGTGGCGACGGCGGCTACCGTGATCGCGGTGCCCAGCCCCATCACGAAGGTTGAGGCGACGCCGATCCAGAACAGCCCCTGCGCCAGCGCGAACACCAGCACGATGATAGCGCCCGAACAGGGTCGCAACCCCACTGCGATCACCGCTGACAGTCCGCGCCGCAGCCAGTGGCGGCCCTTCAACTCACTCGGCTCCGGCGCGTGGGCATGGCCCCAGGCGTGTGCCTCTTCGCCGTCGTCATGGTCATGCGCGTGATCGTGAGAGTGGCCGTGGTCGTGGTCGTGCCCGTGATGATGCGCGTGGCGGTGTGCATGATCATGATGCTCATGGCGCGGCGGCCGCAACAAATGCAGGAAGGCGCGGCCCTTCACCCATAAGAGCCGCAGGCCGATCAGCACGATCAGCGCGTAGCTCACCATTTCGATGATGCGCACGGTATTGCCCATCACATGCGCGGTGGCGCCAAGCAGCACGGCGGCGATACCGACGATGACGATGGCGGTGAAGGCTTGCAGGATGGCGGAAGCAAACGACAGCGCGATGCCGCGCCGCCAGGTTTCGTCATTGGCGACCAGATAAGATGAGATCACCGCCTTGCCGTGACCCGGCCCGGCGGCGTGGAAAACGCCATAGGCGAACGAAATGCCCATCAGCGTCCAGGCAGCGCTGCCGTCGGCCTTGGCGGCGCGGATCGAGCCCGACAGCATGCGATAGAATTCGGCCTGTTTGGCGAGTATCCAGTCGGCGAAGGGGCCGAATTGCGGCGGCGCGGCGCCGCGCGACAGGCCGAAAGGCTGAGCGTGCGCGGCACTCACCGCGGCGAGCAACAGCAACACACAGATCGTGAAGAGCACGCAATGCGCGAGCGTGAAGCGCCGGCCGGATGACATATCTAGGTTACCCCGTCATGCACGCCGCCCCGCGGACGCACCAGCTGTATCAAGGACAGTGAACCAGGATTTTATTGGCGAACATCGCGCCCCAAGCCATCGTGGTATTCACTTGGTCCGCGGGAATGTTGCTGAGCGCCCGGCCTTCGGCATAGGTCATTTCGCGCGGCAGCACCACGTCGGCTTTGCAATGCGGCGCGCCGATCAGATGCACCGGCGTGTCCTTGGCCCATTCGAAATCGACGAAGATGGTCGGATCGTAGACTTCGATCTTCATCTCCTTCGCTTTCACCGGAACCTTGAACGGCAGCGTGAAATTCAGCGTGAGGACGAAATCGTTGTAGTCGAGCCAATAACCCGGCGCGGGATCGGCGAGCGGCGTCTTTTTGCCGTCGGCGGTCGCGTAGGTGAAGTAGTCGTATTCCTTCAGCGACTCGACATTGACTTTGGCGAGCGGCTCGAGCTCCTCGCGGGTGAACTTTCCTTTCTCCTGGCTCTCCAGCCCCTGCGTGGCGAAAGCTGAGAACATGTCGTCAAACGCCCAGTGATGCCGCACGCCGGTGATGCTGCCGTCCGGCGCATAGACCAGTTCGGTGTGCATGGTCACCCAGACATGCGGATGCGCGCGCGCGGGGGCGGCGAAAGCAAGGCCTAGCAGGGCGACGAGGAGGAGGCGGATCGAAGCGGTCATGAAGCCGCACAATATCATGGAGTGCGGCGGAAATGCGGGCGTGCTCCAGTTATCCGGTGTTAACCCTTGCCGCCGGCTATTTGGGGGCGATACCGGCGGCCTTGATCAGCTTGCCGTTGGAGGCGAGCTCGCCGGCGATGAACTTGTCGATTTCGGTCGGCGTCATCGGCATGGGATCGACCGCGAGTTTCTGCAGCTTCGTCTTCATCTCAGGCGTCGCCAGAACCTTCATGGCCGCCGTATGGAATTTATCGACAATGTCGCGCGGGGTCTTGGCCGGCATGAACACCGCGTACCAGACGATGGTCTCGGCGTTGACGAAGCCGAGATCGCGCGGCGTCGGCACGTCCGGCAGGGCGGAGGCGCGCGTCGGGGTCGAGACCATGAGCGGCACGACGCGGCCATCGCGAATCAGCGGCAGCGCGGTCGAGATCGGAGCGAACAAGAAGTCGAGGCGGCCGCCGAGCAGGTCGGACAGCGCCTCGGCGCCGCCTTTGTAAGGCACGTGGGTCGCTTCGATGCCGGCGGCGAGGCGGAGCCGCTCGCCGCAGATATGAGTGGCAGAGCCGACGCCGGCCGAACCGAAATTCATCGCGCCGGGCTTGGCCTTCGCTGCGGCGATGAAATCCTGCATCGTTTTCCAGCCGCGCGAGGGCAGCACGAGCATTACGTTGGCGTTCTGTCCCATCATCAACACTCCGGACAGGTCCTTGGCGACGTCATAGGGGAAGTTAGGCACGATGAAAGGCGCGATTGCATGCGCCGACGAATTGGCGAGGATGCTGTAGCCGTCGGGCTTTGCGCGCACGACTTCGCCGATGCCGAGCGTACCGCCCGCGCCGCCTTTGTTTTCCACGGTGATCGGCTGGCCGAGCTCCTTGGAGAGCGCATCGAACACCGTGCGCGGGATGATATCGGTGGCGCTGCCGGCGCCGAAGGGGATGTAGGCCCTGATCGGTTTGACTGGCCAGGGATCGGCCTTGGCCGCGTACGATAATGCGATGCTCAGGACGACGATCGCAATACGGCCAATCCAAATCATGAAATCCCCTCTACGCTCCTGCCAGCGACGCATTATCGCCCGTCTTCTCGCCGCGGCAAGCAATTCCTCAGATGCCTGCCGCGCCGCCGTCGGCGCGCGGATCATGGCCGCCTTCGAGCGTGCCGTCGGGATGCAACACGACCGCACCGGCGTGGCCCATGGTGTCGGAATAGGCGTCGTCGAGCACGGCAATGTCGTGACCAGCCGACATCAGCCGGTCGATCAATTGGCCGTCGAACCGCGATTCCACCCGTAAATTTGTGTGCGCCGAACCCCAGGTGCGGCCGAGCAGCCAGCGCGGCGCAGCGAGCGCCTCATCGAGCGGCTGGCGGAATGTAACATGGCGCGTGAACACGGCGGCTTGCGTCTGCGGCTGGCCGTCGCCGCCCATGGTGCCGTAGGCGATGACGCGGCCGTCTTTCAGCGCAGCGAGCGCCGGGTTGAGGGTGTGGAACGGCTGGCGGCCGGGCGAGAGCGCGTTGAGCGCCTTGGGGTCGAGCGAGAAGCTCGACCCGCGGTTCTGCATGAGGATGCCGGTCGCCGGCAGCACGCAGCCCGAGCCGAATTCCCAGTAGAGCGACTGGATATAGGAGACGACCAGACCGGACGAGTCCGCCGCGCCCATCCAGATGGTGTCACCTTCGTCTCTCGGCGCGGGCCAGCGTGCGGCTTTTTTCCGGTCAATTTTATCCGCCTCGGCATCGAGGAACGCAGGCGAGAGGAATTGATTGAGGTCGAGCGCGATCTTGTCGGGATCGGTCACGACGCGGTCGCGCACGCGGAAGGCGCGCTTGGTCGATTCGACCAGGCCGTGGATGTGCTCGAACAACTCGGCGTACGTCACGCGCAGGCGCTCGAACACGCCCAAGAGGATTAGCGAGGCCAGTCCTTGTGTCGGCGGCGGCGTGTTGTAGAGCGTGCCGGCCTGGATGCGGACACTGAGCGGCTCGGCGACGGTTGCCTCGAATTTTTCCAGATCGGCGCGCGTCACCGGGCTGCCGATGCGCTCCAGATCGGCGGCAATCTCGCGGCCGACGTCCCCGCGATAGAAGTCCTCGAGGCCGGCTTGTGCGAGCTGTTCGAGCGTGGCGGCGAAGGCGGTCTGCTTGAGCCGCGCGCCCACCGCCGGCGCTTTGCCGTCAATCAGGAAGGCTTCCTTGAAGCCAACCGCGTCGTTCATTTCCGGCAGTTTTTCCGCCGTCAGCCGCGCCTGACTGCGTGTCGCGACATAGCCTTCGCGCGCGTGCTTGGTCGCGGGCGCCAGCAGCACGTCGAGCGGCAATTTACCGCCAATCCCTTTGCCGACTTGCGCCCTCGCCGCTTCGGCTGCGAGCATCCACGCCGCCACCGCGCCCGGCACGGTGAGCGCCGCGAGCGGCCCGCGCACTGGGATTTCGTCAACCCCGGCGTCGCGATAAAGCTGCAACGTGGCTTTGGCGCCCGCGCGCCCCGCCCCCATGACGGCGCGTACGCGGCCGGTCGGCTCGCGGATTAGCCAGAAGCCGTCGCCGCCGATGTGGTTCATGTGCGGATAGACCGCGGCGATGCTCGCGGCCATGGCGATCATCGCCTCGATGGCGTTGCCGCCTTCGGCCAGAATGGCGCGGCCGTCCTCGGCGGCGGCGGCGTGCGGCGCGCAGACGACGCCGCGGCGATGTCCGGCGGTGTGGAGGTTCATGCCGCTCATGTAGCCTTAATCGCCGCGAACGTGAAACCCGCACCGGCGGCGATCAAGGCCACGCCGATCGCCACGCGCCAGAATTTCGCCCCCGGCAGCAGCTTTTCGGCGGTCACCAGCACGGTCAGGCCCGCGACCCAGCGCAAGTCCATAACGGCAACGGCAAAAAGCAACGCCATCAGCGCCACGCAGCAGCCCATGCAGAACAGGCCGTGGCGCAGGCCCATGATCATGGCGCCCAGCGTACCGTCACGCCATTCGCTCAGGATGAAGCCATCGGGCGAGCGGCAATAATGGAGACAGCGCTCCTTCAGCGGGCTGAACTGATAGAGGCCGGCGGCGAGAAACAGCGCGGCCGAGAACGCGTACGACGCCGACTGCATCATGGTCGTCAGCAATTCGGTCTTTTGCAGCAGCCATTGCAGCGCGGTCGCGATCAACGAAAATCCGGTCCAGGCGATGACATAGCCGGCCAGAAAGATTGCAGTCGGCACATAAGGCGCGGCGCGCTCGCGGCGGCGGCGATTGATGGCGGCGAAGGCCGTCACCATGGGGCTCGCGCCTGGCACCATCATGGCCGCCATCATCGCCGACCACATCACGAACAGCAGGACAGCATCCACCGGCGTCCAGGATAGCTCCATGCCGTTCATCGACATGTTCATGTCGCGCCACATCGCCGCATCTATCGCGTCCATGCGGCTCGCCTGGCCGATGATGAAGGTCCAGGCCAGCACCGTGACGAGCACCAGAAGGCCCACGACGATAATGAGATCGCGGCGCGGCGGCGCACCGTCCCTACCGACGTCGCGTGTCATTGGACTTTCAGGGATTGGCGCCAGGAGAAGGCTTTCGGCCCGCGCAGGTCGAAGGCGATGTGCTTGGACGAGCGCTCCGACCAGTCCCAATTACGACCGAAAGCGCCGGTGACCACATTGCGCTTGGCTTGGCCGACGGTGAGGAAGCCGGGCACTACTTCCGGGCGCGGCGCGTTGTAGATGCGGCAGGTGTCGCCCGGCGGCACCATGTATTTGCGGAACGGGCCGCCGCGCCCATCTACCATGCCCGGCACCTCGACTCGCCAGTTCTCGGCGTCGTGCGTGACCTTCATCGGCACAAATTCGACGCCGTCGACATGAAGCGTGAGATCGCGCCAGGCGGCGAAGGCGCCCCCGGCATGGCCGGTGAAGATTTTCTCCAGCGCCACGCGTTCGGCCGGATTGGCCCGCTCGTCGATCAGGAAACCGAATTCGCGGTTCTTCTCGAAGACATTCCCTTGCCAATGGATGATAAGGACAACGGCGAGATCCTTGGTGATTTTCAGCTCGCCGTAATTACCGTCGCGGATCAGCCAGGTCAGAACGCCCTCACAATAGCCGAGCGTCGGATCGGAGCCGAAATTGCATGGGCAGCCGATAGCGCAATTGCACAGGTCCCACCAATCGCCGATGAGGCGCCAGTCGGGGATGTCGTTTGATCGCAGTGAAGAAGCTGCGGGCATCTGTATAAATTATCAGTCACGGCCGCGCTTGTCCCGGGCATGACGGCCGCTAGGCTATGCCGACCGCGTCCAGTCCGCGCTTTTTCAACAGCGCATCGACCGTCGGCAGGCGCCCACGGAAAGCCTTGTAGGCCTCGACGGGATCGCGCAAGTTGCCGGCACTGTAAATGTAATCGCGCAAGCGCTGCGCCGTGGCCGGATCGAAGGCGTTGCCGGTTTCCTCAAAGGCCTGGAAGGCGTCGGCGTCGAGTACTTCCGACCACATGTAAGCGTAATAGCCGGCCGCATAGCTGCCGCCTGAGAACAGATGCTGAAAATGCGGCAGGCGATGGCGCATGACGATTTCCGCCGGCATGCGGAGCGCGTCGAGGCCGTCGCGCTCGAATTCGTTCACGTCGAGCTTGGCGGCATCGGGCAGCGCGTGGATGTCGAGGTCGATCAGTGCGCAGGCGGTGTACTCAACCGTGGCAAAGCCCTCGTTGAAGGTGCGCATGGCCAATACGCGGTCGAGCAGCGCCTTCGGCATCGGTTGGCCGGTGCGGGCGTGACGCGCATATTTCTGTAATATCTCCGGCACCTCCAGCCAATGCTCGTAAAGCTGCGACGGCAGCTCGACGAAATCCTTCAACACCGCGGTGCCCGCGAGCAGGGGGTAGGTCACGTTCGACAAGAGACCGTGCAGCGCGTGGCCGAATTCGTGGAACAGCGTGCGGGCGTCGTCGAATGACAAAAGCGCGGGCTCGCCCTCCGCCGGTTTAGAGAAATTGCAGACATTGAGAATGACCGGCCGGGTGTCGCCGGAAAGCTTTTCCTGGTCGCGCAGCGCGGTCATCCAGGCGCCGCTGTGCTTCGAGGCGCGTGCGAAATAGTCGCCAATGAACAGCCCGACGTGGCGGCCTTGCGCGTCTGTCGCCTCGAAAGCGCGCGCATCCGGGTGATAGAGCGGGACGCTGACGGGCGTGAAGTTGAGGCCGAACAGCCGGTGCGCGGTTTCGAAGGCGGCCTCGATCATGTTGTCGAGCTGGAAGTAGAGCTTGATCTCGGTCTCGTCCAAATCGTAGCGCGCCTTGCGCAGTTTCTCGGCGTAATAGCGCCAGTCGTGTGGCGCGAGCGCGAAATTGCCGCCTTCCTCTGCCACCATCTTCTGCAACGCGTCGCGCTCGAGCGCGGCCTTGGCCCGCGCCCGGCCCCAGACCTCGTCGAGTAGCTTGCGCGCCGCCTGCGGGGTCTTCGCCATCTGATCGTCGAGCCGGTAGTCGGCGAAAGTTTTGTAGCCCAAGAGCTTCGCGCGCTCGGTGCGCAACGCCACCATCTCGGCGATCAGCGCGCGATTGTCGGTCGCGCCGCCGTTGTCGCCTCGCTTGATCCACGCCTGGAACACTTTCTCGCGCAGGTCGCGGCGCGACGAAAACTGCAAAAAGCTCTCGCAGGAGGAGCGCGCCAGCGTGATGGCGTATTTGCCGGGATGCCCACGCTCCTCGGCGGCCGCGCGCGCGGCGGCGCGGGCGAAATCGGGCAGGCCGGCAAGGTCGCCCTCCTCCAGGATGAGGGCGTAACCCTTCTCGTCCGCCAGCACGTTCTGCCCGAACTGGGTGCCGAGGCTGGCCAGCCGCTCGTTGATCGTCGCGAGGCGATCCTGCGCCGGCTTGTCGAGCGCGGCACCGGCGCGCACGAAATCGGCGTGTGATAGCGGTCGAGCACGCGGGCCTGCTCGGCATCAAGGCCGAGCCTGTCGCGCCGGCGGTAGAGCGCGGCGATGCGGAAATAGAGCTTGGCGTTGAGATAGAACGCGTTGTCGTGGCGGGCCAGGATCGGCGACATGTCGCGCTCGACAGCCTCAATCTCGTCGCCGGTATCAGCGCCGGTCAGCACAAAGAAGACGTTGGAGACGCGCTCGAGGTCGCGCCCGCTCCGCTCCAGCGCCGCGATGGTGTTGCCGAAGCTGGGCGCAGCGGGACTTCCGGCGATGGCGTCGATCTCGGCGCGGTGGACGGCGAGCGCCCGGTCGAAGGCCGGACGGAAATGTTCCGGCTTGATAGCCGGCAGTGGCGGCAAGCCGAACGGTCCGGTCCAGTCGGCGAGCAAGGGGTTAACGGTTTGGGAGACGGGAGCGGACGCCGGGCGTGTCATGAGGCTCTATCTAGCGAGGAACGAACCGATTGGCGAGCCGATTTGCGGCCCGCTACGGGCTTGATTTCAGCAGCCGGATTTAGGGACATTGCGGCTCTCAAGAGGACTCCCGCATGGCCCAAGGCCGCCGCATCGTCTGGCTCAATGTCATTACCGTGGTCAGCGCCGCCATCCTGATCGGCGCCGAAGTGTTCGGCGCCGCCTTCGCCGGCTCGTGGGCGCTCGCGACCCTGTTCGACCTCGGCCACATCGGACAGCGCATCCTCGACGGCGCCTTCGTACTCTGCGGCATCGCCATCATGGTGCAATTCATTCGCAACGCACATCGCATCGAGCCGTTCACCGCGCGCAACTGACTGCACCGCGACTCCCTCCGAAATAAATCGTTAAGAAAGTTTTTGCGTGCGGGGAACTAATTCTCTTGCATCGCGCGAAAAATTTGTTATTTCAACGTTGCCCAAATTCGCACGTGCCTGTGGCCGTGTGTCGGTCGGTAGGTAGCGGGACAAGAGGCCCGCCAGCCGCCTGGAGAGAGAAGCCAAAGCTCTCCAAGAAATCTGACCGGCAGCCGGAGGCGAAACCGGCAAACCCTGCTCTCAGCAGGGGACGCGGCTTGAAGCAACGACGATCGGGCTTCCTTGGTCTCTGCTGGTCTCCACCACCAGCGCGGGTCACCGAAGAGGCTTGTTCATCTTTGCCGGCCGTGCGGACGGGGTCTCCCCTATCCAATCCAAGGCAGCATGAGCGGTTGAAGAGCGGAAGCGCCTGCGCGTCCCCATCGCGCGCGGCGGCATGCTTGGAAAACCGCGTCATCAGGGGCTTTAGAAAGCCCCCTAGCCGTGGGGAATAGCGCCATGACTGAGCGCATCCGCGAGTTTCTGCGTAAACGCAACGACGAAGGGCCATGCCTTGTCGTCGACCTCGACGTCGTCAAGGACAACTACAATGCCTTCGCCAAGGCGTTGCCCGACACGCGCGTGTTCTACGCTGTGAAGGCGAACCCGGCGCCGGAGGTGCTGGGCCTGTTGGCCAAGCTCGGCTCCTGCTTCGACACCGCCTCTATCCCCGAGATCGAACTGGTGCTGGCCGCGGGCGCCACGCCCGACCGGGTTTCATACGGCAACACCATCAAGAAGGAACGCGACATCGCGCGCGCCTTCGCGCTTGGCGTCCGCCTCTACGCGGTCGACTGCAAGGCCGAGGTCGAAAAGATCGCCCGCGCGGCGCCCGGCTCCAAGGTGTTCTGCCGCATCCTGTCGGACTGCGTCGGCGCCGACTGGCCGCTGTCGCGCAAGTTCGGCTGCGAGCCCGGAATGGCCGTGGACGTGCTCGAACATGCCCTTAAATTGGGCCTGGAGCCGCATGGCGTGTCGTTCCATGTCGGCTCTCAGCAACGCAACCAGCACGCCTGGGACCGCGCGCTGGCCTCGGCGGCGGCGGTGTTCAAGGAGTGCGGCGAGCGCGGCATGAACCTCGCCATGGTCAATCTGGGCGGCGGGTTCCCGACCAAGTACCTCAAGAACGTGCCGTCGGTGAAAACCTACGGCACCGCCATCTTCAAGGCGCTGCGCAAGCACTTCGGCAACCGCATCCCGGAGACCATCATCGAACCGGGCCGCGGCATGGTCGGCAATGCCGGCATCATCGAGGCCGAGGTCGTGCTCGTCTCCAAGAAGAGCGAGGAAGACGACGTGCGCTGGGTCTATCTCGACATCGGCAAGTTCGGCGGCCTGGCCGAGACCATGGACGAGTTCGATCCGCTACCCGATCCGCACGCCGCGCGACGCCGACGCCATGGGCCCGTGCGTGGTGGCCGGGCCGACCTGCGACTCGGCCGACGTGTTGTACGAGAAGCAGCCCTACCCGCTGCCGGTGAGTCTGGAAATCGGCGACAAGGTGCTGATCGAGGGTACCGGCGCCTATACGGCGACCTACTCGTCGGTGGCGTTCAACGGCTTTGCCCCGCTGAAGGCCTACCACATCTGACATCGAGGGGAGGCGGCTTGCCGCCTCCCCTTTCCCCTCGCCTCGAACGGATGCGTTCCGCCAGCGTGCGCCTGTGCGCGGCAGGACAGGGAAGAATCTCAAGATGGTTTCGTTGCGACAAGAACGGCCAGCCGACGTCGAAGCGCGCGAGGCGTTGCTCGACCAAGCATTCGGCGATAGCCGCGTCCGCAAAACCTCGCAGCGCCTGCGCGACGGCCGCCTGCCGGCCGAGGGACTAAGCCTTATCGCCGTCGACGGCCGCCGCGTGATCGGCACCGCCCGGCTATGGCATGTCGCCTGCGGGAGCGGCCAGCGGGCCCTTCTGCTCGGCCCGGTGGCGGTCGCGGCCGACTGCCGCAACCGCGGCGTCGGCGCCGCTTTGGTGCAGCGCGCCCTGCGCGACGCGCGCCGGCTCGGCCATGGCGCGGTCATCCTGGTCGGCGATGCGCCCTACTACAGCCGCTTCGGCTTTGCGGCCGAGAACAGCCGCCGGCCTGAAGCTGCCCGGCCCGTTCGAGCGCCATCGTCTGCTTGCGCTCGAACTTAAAGCCGGCGCGCTCGAGAACGCCGGCGGCTTGATGCGCGCCACCGGACGCCTAGCGCAGTTGCGCCAAGCCCGCGCCGCTTAAGCAAAAAAACGCAGATTCTCGTGGACGCCGCGCCGGAATCTCCGGCGCCGCCCTTCCGTTTGCGCGCAGCGGCGGATATCACCCAAAGGTCGCTGGAGGCTTCGAAAAATGCCCAAATGGCCGGTTCACGCCCGCATCGACGGGCCTATCGTGCATGATCGGCTTCGGCTCGATCGGCAAAGGCACCTTGCCGCTGATCGAACGCCATTTCAAATTCGACAAGAAGCGTTTGGTCGTCATCGACCCCGAGGACAAAGACCGCAAGCTCTTGGACGACCGCGGCATCCGCTTCATCCATCAGGCCGTCACTAAAGACAATTATCGGCAAGCTGCTGACGCCGCTGCTGACCGCCGGCGGCGGCCAGGGTTTTTGCGTCAACGTTTCGGTCGACACCTCCTCGCTCGACATCATGGAGTTTGTCGCGAGATCGGCGCGCTCTATATCGACACCGTGGTGGAGCCCTGGCCCGGCTTCTACTTCGATCCCAAGCTCGGGCCGGAGGCGCGCTCGAACTACGCGTTGCGCGAGACCATTCTGGCCGCGCCGCCGCAAAGCCGGGCGGCCCGACCGCGGTGTCCTGCTGCGGCGCCAATCCCGGCATGGTGTCATGGTTCGTCAAGCAGGCGCTCATCAATGTCGCCAAGGACATCGGCCTCAAATTCAAGGAACCGAAGACGCGCGAGGAATGGGGCCGGCTGGCCAAGAAAGCCGGCGTCAAGGGCATCCATATTGCCGAACGCGACACCCAGCGCGCCAAGCAGCCAAAGCCGCGGACGTGTTCGTCAATACCTGGTCGGTCGAGGGCTTCATTTCCGAGGGCATGCAGCCGGCCGAACTCGGCTGGGGCACGCATGAGAAATGGATGCCGGGTAACGGCCGCAGGCACAAGACCGGCTGCGGCGCCGCCATCTATATGTCGCAGCCCGGCGCCAATACGCGGGTGCGGTCATGGACGCCGACTGCCCAGGCGCAATACGGCTTCCTGGTCACGCACAACGAGTCGATCTCGATCGCCGACTACTTCACGCTGCGCCGAGGGCCGCAAGACGATCTACCGGCCGACCTGTCACTATGCGTATCACCCCTGCAACGATGCGGTACTCTCATTGCATGAGCTGTTCGGCCAAGCCGGAAAACGCCAGCAGGATGTCCACATTTTAGACGAGAATGAGATCGCCGACGGCATCGACGAGCTTGGCGTGCTGCTCTACGGCCACAAGAAAAACGCCTACTGGTACGGCTCGCAGCTCTCGATCGACGAGACTCGCGCGGTCGCGCCCTATCAGAACGCCACCGGCCTTCAGGTGACCTCCGCGGTACTGGCCGGCATGGTGTGGGCGCTGGAGAACCCAAACGCAGGAATCATCGAGGCCGACGAGATGGACTATCGGCGCTGCCTCGAAGTGCAGAAGCCCTACCTCGGCCCGGTGATCGGCGCCTACACCGACTGGACGCCGCTCTCCGGCCGTCCCGGTCTGTTCCCGGAAGAGATCGACAAGCGCGATCCCTGGCAATTCAAGAATGTCCTCGTGCGCTGAACGCTCCGCCCACCTCGCACACGACACAGAAAAACCTAAAACGCGACGCGCGACATTCAACGTGCAGTGGATGCGCGCGCACCGCCGCGCGATAATTTGTTGACTCTCATGACAGTTGGATTATTCCGGTAATTGCCCTTTTTCGCACGTGCCTGTGGCCGTGTGTCGATCGGTGGGCATCCGGACAAGAGGCCGGACAGCCGCCTAAGAAAACGATCTCGTTTTCTTGCTCATGCGATCGGCAGCCGGAGGCGAAACCGGCGATCCCCGCGCTCAACGGGGTACGCGGCTTAAAGCAACGACGGATCGGGCTTTTTTGGTAACCGGCGTGAATGCCGGAGTCCGAAGAGGCTTGTCCATCTTGCCAGGCGCGGAGCGGGGCGCATCCCCCCAATCCAGACCATGGCAGCAGACGGCTGCAACTTGCGGATCACGGCGGCGTATCTCGCCGTCCCGCACGAATTGCATCCATTGATGCTTTGAGGGCGGCTGAAGCCGCCAACCGAGGGGAAATATGCGCAATGACCGATCGCATCCGCGAGTTCCTTAAGAACCGCAAAGAGGAAGGGCCCTGCCTGGTGCTCGACCTCGACATCGTGCGCGACAACTACAATGCCTTCGCCAAAACTTTGCCCGACACCAAGGTCTACTACGCCGTCAAGGCAAACCCGCATTCGGAGATCCTGAGCCTGCTGAGCCGGCTCGGCTCGTCCTTCGACGTGGCCTCGGTGCAAGAAACGAGGGCGGTGCTCGCCACCGGCTGCACGCCGGACCGCATTTCCTATGGCAACACGATCAAAAAAGAGAGCGAGATCGCGGCTGCCTTCGGGCTCGGCGTCACGCTGTTTGCGGTTGACTGCGAGGCGGAAGTCGACAAGGTCTCGCGTGCCGCGCCCGGCAGTCGCGTGATCTGCCGCATCCATTGCGACGGCACCGGCGCCGAATGGCCGCTCTCGCGCAAGTTCGGCTGCGAGCCGGAATTCGCCGTCGATATCCTCGAGAGGGCCCATAAAGCCGGCCTCATCGCCCACGGCCTCTCGTTCCATGTCGGCTCGCAGCAGCACAATGTGGAAGCCTGGGATCGCGCCTTGGCCTCTACCGCGGCGGTGTTCCGCAGCTGCGCCGAACGCGGCATCATGCTTTCAACCGTCAATCTGGGCGGCGGCTTCCCGGCCAAATACGTGCGCAAGACGCCGAAGCTGGAATCCTACGGCAAGGCGATCTTCCGCGCGCTACGCCGCCATTTCGGCAACCGCATCCCGGAAACGATCGTCGAGCCCGGCCGCGGCATGGTCGGCAATGCCGGCGTGATCGAGGCCGAGGTGGTGCTGATCGCCAAACGCAGCCCGGAGGACGACACCCGCTGGGTCTATCTCGACATCGGCAAATTCCACGGCCTGGCTGAGACGATCGGCGAATCGATCCGCTATCCGATCCGCACCCGCAAGGACCGCGACGAGTCCGGGCCTTGCATCGTAGCTGGGCCGACTTGCGACTTGGTCGATGTGCTGTACGAGAAGACGCCCTACCCGCTGCCGGTGACGCTTGCCATCGGCGACAAGGTGCTGATCGAGGCGACCGGCGCTTATACCTCGACCTACTCCTCGGTCGGCTTCAACGGCTATCCGCCGCTCAAGTCTTATGTGATCGCGCCGACCGAGCCCGCACTCGCCGCTTGAGGCGGCCGCACACTCCCTAAAAATGTGACGGGCGGCCTTGCAAGACCGCCCGTTTCGTTGGCGCGCTATTTCGGCGGCTCGGGCGGCTTGTCGCCCGGCTTCGGCGGCGGCGGCGGCGACCGCTTCGGCTCCGGCGGCTTGGGCGGCGGCGGCGCATGCACCGCAGGAGGTGGCGCGTGCGCCGCTGGCGGCGATGGCGCATGGACCACCGGCGGCGGCGGAGCATGCACCGCGGGCGGCGGTGGCGGCGCCGGAGCATGCGTTGCTGGCGGCGGTGGTGCATGCGCCGCAGGCGGACGCGGCGCGACTGGATGCTGTTGCGGCGCGGGTTGCACAACGGCTGGCTGCTTTGGTGCCGTCTGAGCCGGCAGTGTTTGCCGCTCGACCGGATGGGCGGCTGGCGCATTGCCGCCCGGCGGATGGACGTCATGGCGCTCCGGCGTTTGCGGGGCGCCCGACGGCTGCTTCGGTGCCACAGCCGGGCTCGCCGGTTGCAATGCGGGGCTCACGGCCGGTGACGGGCCGGTACGCGCCGGCGCGCCGGGCTGCAACGATGGTGACTGCTTCGGCGGAGGCGGCGCCACCACCGTAGCGCCCTGCGCAGCGCGCGGCGGCGTGGAACCGAGCCGCCCGTGCTCATCCTTACCGAGGGGCTGCGGCTTTGGCACTTCCTTCAGCGGTTGCACCACGGTTTTTGTCGGTTGTAGCGTCGCCTGCACCTGGCTAGGCCGGCCGGCACCCTGCTGACCGCGCCGCTGGTTGCGGCCGAGATCCTGCTGCCGCACCTGGACGGCGCCGGTGACGCCTTGCGTCCCCGCCACCACGCGCGGCTGCACACGGAACGTCTGCACTGGACGATGCGCCGCCGCAGCAATGATGCCCGGTGCGATGCCGGGATTGACCGCAATGCGCGTGCGTCTGTCCCTCTCCTCGATGCGGACAGTGCGATTGACGATCACGGTCTGGCGGATGATCACCACCGTACGCTCGGGCGGCAGCACATAGACGCGCACACGCGGCTCCGCCATGTAGCGCGGCGGTACGAAGATCCAATAATCCGGATCGTTATCGTATTCGTAGACCACGTCGTCGGGCTGTGCCGGTGCCCAACCGACATATTCGCCCCCGCGCCGCCAATCGACCCAGGCTGGCGCCCAGTCGTCGCCTGGCACCCAGAACCAGCCGATTTCCCTATCATGCGACCAGCGGCCATAGTGATAAGTGATCCAGCCCCAATCGGCTTCCTGGTCGTCGGAAGTCCAGTACCAACCCCAATCATCGGTATAAACCCAACGCCCATAGGTGTAAGGACGCCAGCCGCGCGGACGATCTCGAGGCACCCAAACCTCGCCAAAGCGCGAATGGCGGCGCCATTCACCATAGGGTTCAAGCCCGGCATGGAATTCGACCGAAACCTGCGCATAGGCAGGTGTCGGGCCGACGACGACCGGCACCGAAATACCGGCGACGGCAAGCACAACGATAGTCGCCGCGCCGAGCAAAAGGCGGCGGACAATGGATTGAGCGATCATTTTTGAGTTCCCGTGAACAAATGACAGCAAGGAACGGTCAACAGACCGGATAGTTCCATACTTTAGGGCGGCCAACCTGAACGGCAGCCGAATTGTTTGGGCGCAATGGCGCCGCAATTAGAACGATAACGCGCCGGCCTCGCCCGTCTCGGTGCCAAACGCCAGCGTCTGCCCGGTTCCATCCCAGCCGAGCGCGCTGACCGGCGCGGTGCCCGCGCCCTTGACCTCGATCAGCGCGCCGTCGTCGACGCGCACCAGCACGACCACCCCGTCGGCATATCCAACTGCAACGACCGGCTGGCGCGGATGGCATGCGACGACAGAAACGCGCGCCTTCGACTGCGCCATGAGTTTCGGCTGCCGGCCCATCGGACCGTCCTTGCCGTCGAATGGCCACAGGATGAGCTGCTCGGAGCCAGAGGTTGCGAGGAATTCGCCGTCCGCCGTCCAACCGAGCGAGCGCACGCGCGCCGAATAACCCGACATGCGCATGTGTTGGCCCTCGGGCAGCCGCCAGCCGTGCAGCGTCGGCTCCTGCATGGCGGTAACCAGAAAGTGGCCGTCCGGGCTGAACGCGGCGCTCAGATGCGAACCCTTCCATTCCAGTTTCTCCGGCTGGGCGCCGGCGGCATTGGGAAACCAGAGCGAGACGCCGTTGTAATGCGCGACGGCGACGCGGAAGCCTTTCGGCGCAAACGCTAAGCCCGCAACGGTCGATGGCGCCTCGAAGGAGCGCTGCTCGCCCTTTTTGGTGAGCACATGAGCGACCTTGCCCGCCGACCAAGCGACGGCGCCGTCCGGGCCGAGCGCGACCTGATCGATCCACGTCGCTTATCGTCGGTGGCGAGGACGCAATGCTCGGCGCTTTCCTCGGTGGCGACCAGGGTGCCGTCGTCGCCGCCGGTGACGATGCGCGCGCCATCGGACGCGCTCGCGAGAATCCCGCCGCCATGGATGGCGACACGCTGCTCTTCGTCACCCGCAAACAGCAACGCCTCCTCGCCCAGCACGAACACCGGCGTCTTGCCGAGGAAATGCGCGCCGACGACTGGCGCATTCGCCGCGATCGGGCGGACACGGTCGGCGAGAGAAGGCATGGCGGTGGGGGTGTCGGACATTGCTGGCCTCTTCTTACCCTCTCCCCTTGCGGGAGAGGGTGCCGAGCGAACGACGTGAGCGAGGCGGGTGAGGGGTCAATGCCAAACGCAATTCCGAACCCCTCACCCGGCTCGCGCTTCGCGAATGCTCAGCGCGATCCACCCTCTCCCACAAGGGAGAGGGAAAGAAAGATCGCCGCGCGGTCACGCCACGCAGCTCTCGAAACCCTGGCGGATTTTTTCTTCCGGCAGATGGCGGCCGATGAAGACGATGCGGCTGTCGCGCGTCTCGTCGTCGCGCCACTTGCGCTGATGATCGCCGTCCAGGATCATGTGCACGCCCTGGAACACGAAGCGCTCGGGATCGTCCTTGAAATTGAGAATGCCCTTGCAGCGCAGGATATCCTTGCCCTCGGTCGCCACCAGATCCTGCACCCAGGGGAAAAACTTGTCGGGGTTGAGCGGCTTGTCGGTCTTGATCGAGACCGACTGCATGTCTTCGTCGTGATAATGCTTCAGGCCGCTTGCCGTGATGATGGTGGCCGCTATGCTCATGATGATGATCGTGGTCGTGATGTCCGTGCTCGTCTGTGTCGGCGGTGAGGAAGGCCGGTTCGATGTCGAGGATGCGGTCGAGATCGAAGGCATTACGCCCGAGCACTTCCGCGATGTCGATCTTGGCGCGCTCGGTGCGATGCAGCCGCGCATAAGGATTGATGCCGCGGATGCGCGCCTCGATTTCGGCAAGCTCCGCCGGCGTCACCAGGTCGGTCTTGTTGAGCAGGATGACGTCGGCAAACGCGATCTGGTTCTTGGCCTCGGGCGCGTCCTTGAGCCGGTCCTTGAGCCATTTGGCGTCGGCGACCGTCACCACGGCGTCGAGTTTGGTCTTTGCGCCGACCTGCTCGTCCATGAAAAAGGTCTGCGCCACCGGCGCGGGATCGGCGAGGCCCGTGGTCTCGACGATGATGGCGTCGAACTTTCCTTTTCTTCTCATGAGGCCGTCGATGATGCGCACGAGGTCGCCGCGCACGGTGCAGCAGATGCAGCCGTTGTTCATCTCAAATACTTCTTCGTCGGCGTTCACCACCAACTCGTTGTCGATGCCGATTTCGCCGAACTCGTTGACGATGACGGCGTATTTCTTGCCGTGCGGCTCGGACAGAATGCGGTTGAGCAACGTGGTCTTGCCGGCGCCGAGATAGCCGGTGAGCACGGTGACGGGGATTTTGGCGGGGGAAGCGGGCATGGGCATTAGTGAAAAGGCTCCCTTTGGCAGGCATATAAGCAATCTTCGTCCCATCACAAAAGGCCGGCAGGCCAGGTTGCCCCGCCGCGCATTGGTTGCCCGAACCTGGCGGCGCTCGTTTTGCGAAAAATGCCTGTAGTCAGCCTGCCACGGCCTTGGGATATAGTCCCGCTTTCAGGCTTCAAGCTGCGGTAAGCAATATTCCAAAGGATTGGGTCGTGGAGGCAATTCAAACTCGTCACCCGCCCGACGTGGCGGATGCAGATGCGAGCGCTTCCGGCAGTCCCCACACCGGCCCCTTTTTGTTCGTCGATGCGACCGGCGTACTGGCAAGTTTTGGCACCCCGCCGACCGGAATTCCGCGCGTCGAAAGATTTTTGATCGACGCCGCAGCAGCCGAGCCCGAGGGCGCCGTCCTGTGCGTGTGCTATGATCGCCGCCGCCGAAGGTTCAGGGAGTTGAATGCATTCGAGCGACGGCAGTTGCACGACGGCGCGAATTTGAGCGGATTCGAGGCCGGCAAATCCGGAGTGTTCACGACCATCCGCCGTGCATTCCGGTTCATCCGGGAAAATCCCGCCATCAGCAAAGATACAGACCGTCACTTTGGTAGTCTCGCCGCCGGCAACCGGGGTCGCGGATCCGCCTACATCGCGCTGAAATCGCTGTTCCGTCTGTACCGGCTGTCTCGCAAGCTGCTCGCGGGGCCGCAACTGCTGTGGGCGACCGGACACGCCCGCACCATCGATCCCGGTGCCGGCACTGTTCTTCTGTCAAACACGATTGTGCTTGGATCGTCTCTCGCCAGGATCATGGACGCAACGAAAAGCAGAGCGATCATTTGCCATGACCTTATACCGGTGATTCGGCCCGAGCTGGCGATCGACGCGGCCCATGCGCGGCGCTTTGCGAAGAACATCGCGCAGATCTTGCAGTCCAGCCCGACCGTGTTGTGCACGTCCGGCGCCACCTTCGCCATGATGACGGACATGGTGCGCAGCGCGGACTCGGGCGCGGCGCGAATCGTCCGATTTCCAATGCCCTCTATCTTGTATGAGAAAGCCGATCGGACAGGCCGCACGTCACGGATACAGGCGCCTGAGCCTTTCATCCTCTATTGCTCCACGATCGAAGCACGGAAAAACCATTTGTTGCTCGTGCAAATCTGGAAACAGGCAATCGAGGACGGAGTCGCGCTGCCCAAGCTCATCTGTGCCGGAAAATGGGGATGGGGCATCAACGTGCTATTCGACTATCTTGCCAGCCACAAATCGCTAGCATCCCACATCGAGTTCATCGGCCCTGTCACCGACGACCAGTTGATCAATTTCTATCGCAGCGCCTTGTTCGGCGTGGTGCCGTCGCGAATCGAGGGCTGGGGTTTTTGCGCGTCCGAGTGCCTCGATTTCGGACTTCCGGTCATTGTTTCGACCGACCGCGCGCTACGGGAATCGACCGCCGGCATGATGCCCGCCATCGACGCCGACGACCGGGCGGGCTGGTATGCGGAAATTCGCCGCATGACTGAAGACGGCGCGTACCGCGCGGCGCTTTGCCGACGGATCGCCGAACAGCATCGACCGACGACGACGAAATCGAGCTGGACCGGCATCAAGCGCGCTTTGCTCGAGCGCGCCGCCCCGGTGGTTGAGAAGCAAGCGACATGACGACGACCGGAAAGCCATCACTCAGCGTCGCAATCTCGACCGTCGAGCCGGCAAGCGCAGTCATGAAAAATCTCGGACCTTTGACGCGGCAAATCGCGGCTTTCAGGGGGGAACTGATCATCCTGAGCGGTGCGCCCGACGATGGCGCGGCCGCGCCCCGCGGCATCCGCATCCACAAAATGCCCGGCGCATCGGTGTTCGATTGCAGGGCGGCCGCCCTTACGATTGCGTCAGCCGATATTGTGGCTCTGACCGAAGATCACGTCATCTACCCCGACGGCTGGTGCGCGGGCATCCTCGACAATTTCGCGCGCCGGCGCGAGCTCGTCCTGCTCGGCGGGGCCGTGGCCAATGCGTCGGATGCGCGCGTTGAAGACCGAATGAACTATTGGATGACCTTTGCCACTTATGCGCCCGGTCAGGTCACCGCGCGTCATCCTTGTATCGCACAATTTATCGTCAAGGCATCGGCGATCGCTCCGGCACCCAAGCCAGGCGAGCTGGAAGGTCCGGTCATCGAAAAATTCAAGAAAGTGCCGGGCGCAATTTTTGTGGACCCGCAACTCCAGGTCCGGCATGCTCAATCGCACGGATTTTGGAACACCTTCGTCGTTCACTTCCACAATGGGCGCGCGACCGGAGGCCTTTCCGGCCGCAGAACCGGCGGCCGCGATCTGCCGATGCTGGCTTCGCTGCTGTGGGCGGGGTCGGATATGCGCGCACACCTGCTGCGCACGGCGCGGGCGTTCAAAGCCGGCGGCAAAAGCGCCTTGTCGATCGCAGGTTACCTCGCACTGATATTGCCGCTCGTGCTTGCACACGGCGCCGGCGAGTTCCTCGGATATCATCGAGGGCCACGCGCAAGCCTCGCGCGTTTGGTCTAAAGAGCCGCAAGGCGGATTAGCGCGGCATAATCCGCCATTCTCGAATAATTGGCGGGAAGGTATATGGAGCGCTTGGCCGAATACTACCCGGTGAGCATCGCGGCTACCGGCGCAACAGCCTGCGCCAGGCTGGCGCGCAGATAGGCCTCAAACTCGCCGGCCGCCAGCGGTTTGGCGTAGAAGTATCCTTGCAACTCTTCGCATTTTTCCGCCCGCAGGAAGCTGGCCTGCACGGCGGTCTCGACGCCTTCGGCGATCACCGCGAGGCCGAGATTGTGCGCCATCACAATGAGCGAACGCACGATTGCGGTATCTTCGGCCTTTGGCGTGCCGGATATCTTGCGCACAAACGTCTGGTCAATCTTGATGCGCGTGAGCGGATAGCGCGCCAGATAGCTCAGCGACGCATAGCCTGTGCCAAAATCGTCGAACGCGATATTGACGCCTTTGCCGCGAAGTGTGCGCAGCGCTTCAAGTGTTTTCTCTTCCTGGCCGAGCGCGATGTTCTCGGTGATCTCGATCTCCAGCGCCTCGGCGGGCAGTCCGCTTTTGGACAGCGATGCCTCGACGTCCCTGAGCAAGGTATCGCCGTGGAATTGCGCGGGGAATAGATTGACGCCGATGCGCAGGGGAGAAAAGCCGCCCGCCCTCCAAGCCGCGCCGTGGTCGCACGCCGATTGCAATATCCATCGGCCGACTTCGACAACGACAGGGCTTTCGCTGAGCGCCTCGATGAAGGCGCCGGGAGCCAGAATTCCGCGCTGCGGGTGGCGCCAGCGCAACAGCGCCTCGGCGCCGACTACCGCCCCGCTGCGCGCGCAGATCTGCGGTTGGAAATAGAGTTCAAATTCCTTATTCGCGCAGGCGCGCCGCAACTCTACGTCAAGTTCTCGTCGGGCATGCGCCTTCGCACGCAGGACCGGAACGAACAGTCGATAGACATTGCCGCCGGCGGCTTTCGCATCGTAGAGCGCGAGATCGGCGTTCGACATCAGCTCTTCGATATCGGCGCCGTCGGCAGGCGCGATCGCGATGCCGGCACTCGCACCGATGAACAGCTGGTGTCCGTTGACCTCGAATTTCTCCGCAAGCCGCTTGAGAACGGCGTCGGCTAGTCGAGCAATGTCGCGTGGGTCGCCGCAATCGCGCTGGACCATCACAAATTCGTCGCCGCCCAACCGGTAGAACCGACCGGTTCCGTTCGCCATCTCCGTCATCCGTCGGGCTACCTCTTGCAGCAGCCGGTCGCCGGTCGAATGACCGAGCGTATCGTTGATGTCCTTGAAACCGTCGAGATCAAAAATTGCAGCCGACGTTGCGCGCTCACGCGAGCCGTCGCTCGGTTTGAGCGCCTTCTTGAGATCGTTCTGCAGGCTTATGCGGTTGGCGAGACCGGTGAGCTGGTCGTAATGCGCGAGATACTTGAGCTTTTTCTCGACGATATTGCGCTGGGTCACGTCACGGCCGGTGAAGAAGTGCTTCTGCTCCGGTTCCGACCACACACCTGACCAAGCTAGCGTGATGACCCGGCCGTCCTTGTGCAAATAGCGCGTCTCGAAATTGCGCATATTGTGACCTTTGCGCGCGAGCCGCATTTCCTGCCGGGTGCTTTCAAGGTCGTCGGGATATACGAATTCGATGGCATTGCGGCCGATCATATCGTCGGGCTCGTAACCGAGAATTGCTGTGCAAATCGGGCTGACGCGCTGGAAGGTCCCGTAGCGGTCCGTGACCAGGATAAGGTCGAGCGAGGTCTCAAATAACCGTCGGTTTTCATTGGTTTCCTGCGCCAACCGCGCCTGCGCCTGCTTGCGCTCGGTGATGTCCTCGTGCGTGGCGACCCACCCTCCGCCCGCGATCGGGTGATTGACGGCGTGCACGGTGCGGCCATCGCCGAGTTCGATTATACAACTCGTGGTCTTACCCTCGGCGACGGAGGCTAGGACACTGCGGCAATATTGATCGACATCGCCGGAAAACAGGCCGACCGCTTTGCGGTGCTCGATCAACTCGCGCAAGGTGCAACCCGGTTTCACCACCTCGGGCGACAGGTTGTAAACTTCGATGTAGCGCCGATTGCAGAGCATGAGGCGCGCCTCGGCGTCGAACATCAACACACCCTGCGACATGTTGTTCATGGCAGTGTCGATCTGCGTCTTCTGCTCCAGTACCGCTTCTTCGGCGCGCTTGCGCTCAGTCACGTCCACCACCGCGCATAGCCGCGCGGCGCGCCCGCCATACGCAAACTCGCCGGAATAGACCGATACGAGGATGATGTCTCCATTCGCTTTACGATGACGCCAGATTTTAAGTCCCTGGCTGTTCGCACCTGAATGCATATATTCGCTGAAGCTGTCGCGATCTTCCGCCAGCCGGATGTCGGCCGCCGTCATGGTCAGGAATTTTTCGCGTGAGAATCCGTAGTGTTTCACGGCGGCGTCGTTGACTGCGAGAAACCTGAGAGATTCAATATTCATGAGCCACATCGGCACCGGATTGCTGTCGAACAGCAGCCGGAAAGCCTTTTCGTGACTTTCGACTTCAGTCCCCGCGGCGTCGCGCGCGCACGTGTCGACGGCGACGTTGCCGCTGCCGGCAACGACGTTCGGAATTCCCCGTCCCAATACCTGGCAAGCAGGATGACAATTGCGCCTCCGAGAGGCTGCTGTTGAATTTTTGTACCGCGGCGACACTTGCGTACCGGTTAAGGACGCGGGTGCATGGCTAATCTTCGGTAACCATGCCGGCGACGAAATTCAGCAGAAGCGCCCAAGCGCTGGCCGACATTGTCCTCTTACATGGATCCTCTTACATGGCGCGGGCAGTCCTCACATACCGGCGGGCGCACCTGCGTCGCTTGCCCCATGCTCTGGGCTATTCTCCCGTCATGCTGAACGCCGCGTTCATCATCCTCGCGATCGCCGTGCTGCTCGGGAGCGCGCTCGCGGTGCGGCATCTGCGTGAGGATGCGTCGCCGCCGCCCTGGCCGCTCGGCGCGCTGCATGGGCTCGTCGCTATCGTGGGACTCGGCTGCCTCGTTCTCGCGTTGCGCGGCCCGCCGCGCGGGCTCGCGCAGGGCGCCGGTTCCTTCGGCACGATCGCCGCCGCGCTGATCGCGCTGGCGGCGCTAGCCGGGCTCATGCAACTCGCCACGCGTCTGCGCAAAAAGCGGCCGCCGGGACTGCTGATCGGCGTCCATGCCACGCTCGCAATCGTCGGCTTTGTCATTTTGCTGGCTTATGTGGTCGCCGCGTAATTCTCCAGTGCTGGCGCCTTTGTATCGAGGCAACCCGCTATCCGGCGGCCTTTCAATTCAGCTAACCTTCGCTCCGGTCGTTGCCCTTGAAGGCATATGGGCTCAAGAAAATGGGAGGAGGGTGGGGATGAAAATCACGACAAAGATAGCCGCCGCGCTGTTTGCCGCGCTGGCGGTGCTCGCAGCGCCGGGCGGCACTTTCGCGCAAAGCGGCTACCCGGACCGCGCGGTGCATATGATCGTCGGCTATCCGCCCGCGGGACCGGTGGACATCATCGCGCGGGTCATCAGCGACCGGCTGAGTGCGTTCTGGGGCAAACAGGTGATCGTCGAAAATGTTTCCGGCGCAGCCGGCAACATCGCAGGCGACCGCGTCGCCAAGGCTGCGCCCGACGGCTACACGCTCTTGATGGCGACCAACGCCCAGCTCGCGGTCAATCCGAGCCTCTACGCGAAAATGACCTACGACCCCGCCAAGGATTTGATGCCGATCTCGCAGGCGGTCTATTCGCCCGAATATTCTCGTCGTCCCCAATGACGTGCCCGCCAAGAATGTGCAGGAGCTGGTCGCCTATGCGCGGGCGCACCCCGGCAAGCTGACCTTCGGCTCCGCCGGCGTCGGCACGACGCAGCACCTCTCCGGCGAGCTGTTCAAGACCATGGCACACAGACCGCATCCAGCAGCATCTATCTGGCGGCGATGCTGGCGCGTGAACCTTTACCGACATCAAGATCGTTCAGCGCGATATCTGGACGAAACCGTTACGCTTCTGCTTTTTGGCCGTGGTGGAGCTCAGATTGTCGTGCCGCTGGCAACTGGCCGACCTCGCCGAAGCCTGTCCTGATCGCCTGCTGCATCGCAACCTGTCGCTCCTGGTCGGCGTGTTCCTGGTGATTCACATCCTCACCTCCGTGATCGTTCCGTTCGGCGAAGCTCACGTTCGTCGACGCCTTCGTGCCGTTCATCGCCTCGTACCGTCCTCTGTGGCTCGGGCTCGGAGTTGTCGCCTTCGAGCTGCTGATCGCCATCACCGCGACCAGCCTGATGCGCCACCGGCTCGGGTGGCGGTCCTGGCGTTTCGTTCACCTCTTCGCGTATGCGTGCTGGCCGATCGCCGTCATCCACGGCATCGGCACCGGGACCGACACCAAGCTGTGGTGGGCGCTCGCTCTCCGTCGCGGTGTGCGTGGTCGCGGTGATCGCCTCGCTGGTGTGGCGCCTCGCGCATGCCGGGCCACGGTTCCTCCCACTTCGCATCCTGGGGATCGCAGGCTGTTGCGTGGCGACTGCCGTCCTGGTCATCTGGATGGCTGCCGGCCCGCTGGAGCACGGGTGGGCCAAGGCGGCGGGCACGCCGGTCCGCGGATTTCCTCGCCGGGGAGGCGGGGCGTCTCAGGCCGGCATGCCGGCGCCGATCGCGGCGCTTGCCGCCGGGCTGGACGATCCGCTGGTGGGCAGCCTCGTCCGATCAGCAATACGTAATCGTCCAGAAGACGCACAAACAT
>CAVPUU010000048.1:0-71201 GCA_963709015.1 uncultured Alphaproteobacteria bacterium
GGTTAGCACATACGGCGCTAACCTACGGATTAAGAGGGCGCAGCATCAGAGTCCCCAACGTTCACTCTTCTTTCAACCCCAACGCCAAGGCGTTGCCCGTCGCGCCGTAATATTTGTACGGCAAATTTGCCGGTCATGCCGATGGCGACGCGGTCGCCCTTGGGGTCGCTTTTACGCGTGATGTCCATGTCGAGGTCGATCGCCGACATGATGCCGTCGCCGAATTCCTCCTCGATCAGCGCCTCGAGCGCCGGGCCGTTGACCATGATCGAACAAGTAGCCCGGATGAGCGGAGCGAAATCCGGGGCTTCCTGTTCCGTTGCGATGCCGGTCCCGCATTTCGCCGCGCTATGCGGGCTACGGGCTCGCTAACCCACCTTACCGGGCCACAAGCTACTGTATTGCGTCAAGCGATTTGGTATACTGGTGTGATGGTCAAGGCACTTGAACAAGCCATTGCCGAAGTGGAACGCCTGCCCGCCGAGGATCAGGAACAGATCGGGCGGACACTGCTCTCTCATGTCGAGAAGCTGCGCGCATTGCGCGCGGAAATCGACAAGGGCATCCGCTCGCTCGATGCGGGACAGGGAAGAGAGTCCAGCATCGACGATTTTCTCCGGCAAAAGAATCGGTAGATGGCCGACGCCAGGCGCGCGGCGCTCTGGTCGCCCGAGGCGCTCGAGGATCGCGAGAGGATTTGGGATTACTACGTCGCGGTCGTCGGCAGGCATACCGCGGAAAAGGTCCTCCGCGACATTGCCGCAGCGATTGCGCTGATCGAAGATCATCCGTTAGCGGGACGCGCGCGAAACGAGGTGCGCCCAGGGCTGCGTTCGTTTGCCGCTACGCCGAACGTCGTCTTCTATCGTGTCGTCAATGCCACGGCGGAAATCGTGCGCCTGTTGGACGGGCGGCAGGATATCGAGGAGAAATTTGCGGCGCGGGACGGGGAGTAACGGCAAGTAGCCCGGATGAGCGGAGCGAAATCCGGGATTTTTTGTCCCCTTGCCATGCCGGCCCCGCATGTCGCTGCGCTTCCGCCTACGCGCTTGCGCGCTTCGGCGGACAAGCCGCGCCTAACCCACCCTACCTTGTTAAACTAGCAGCCGTGGAATTTGCAGGCGTTTCGCGCTATATTGCCGTCATGAGCCCTGCGGTGAAAACTATTCTGGAGCGGGTGGCGTCCTGGCCGACCGAGGACCAGGAGGAACTCTCCGAACTCGCCCGCGACATCGAGGCGCGGCGCAGCGGCGTCTATCGCCTGAGCGACGACGAGCGGGCCGCCATCGATGCGGCGCGGCGCGGGCCGCTCGCCTCCGATGACGAGGTCGAGGCGGTCTGGAAGCGCCGCAGCCTGATGGCCAATATCACGAGGATGACGCCATGACCGATTTCCCCCGCATTACGCAAAACGCCGAAGTCATGGGCGGCAAGCCGTGCATTCGCGGCCTGCGCGTTACGGTCGGCACGATTGTCGGGCAGATCGGCGCGGGACGGACAGCGGACGAGCTTCTAGCTGACTATCCGTACCTCGAACGCGAGGATATTTCCGAAGCCCTGCGCTATGCCGCCTGGCGCGCCGAGGAACGCGAGATCGAACTCACGCCGCGCTGATGAAATTGCTGGTCGACATGAATTTGTCGCCGGGCTGGATCGATTTTCTCGTCAATTCCGGATTTCAGGCGGTGCACTGGTCGACCATTGGCCGGGGCAGCGAGTCCGATGCCGAATTGATGCGTTGGGCGGCGGACCACGCGTATGTCGTGCTGACGGCCGATTTGGATTTCGGCGCCATTCTCGCAGCGACGCAACGTCGAGGGCCGAGCGTCATCCAGATTCGGGCCGACGTTCCGACGCCCGCCACAATTGGCGCGGCGGTCCTCTCGGCTATTCGACAGGCCGCCGAAGAACTGGAGAGTGGCGCCATCCTCTCAGTCGACATCGGACGAGCGAGACTTCGCGTGTTGCCGCTCAGTGGACGATAGTCGCCCATCTTCACCCTCCCCTGGAGGGGGAGGGTGAAGACGGGCCGAAGGCCAATTGGGGTGGGGTGACGCTCAAAAAAGTTCACCCCCTCCCGAACCGCTTCGCGGTTCGACCTCCCCCCTCAGTCGAAGTCGGATTTATCCAACTTCGACCATATTTAATGCCCAACTCCGGTAAACCCGAGTTGGGTGGAGGTGAAGAAAAAATCACTCCTCCTTCAACCCCAACGCCAGCGCATTCCCCGTCGCGCCGTAATATTTGTACGGCAGGAATTTGCCGGTCATGCCGATGGCGACGCGGTCGCCCTTGGGGTCGCTCTTGCGCGCAATGTCCATGTCGAAGTCGATCGCCGACATGATGCCGTCGCCGAATTCCTCCTCGATCAGCGCTTTGAGCGCCGGGCCGTTGACCATGATCAACTCGTAGAAGCGGTAGATCAGCGGGTCGGTCGGCGGCATCGGCGTGCCGGTGCCGCGGAACGGCACTTCGTTGAGCAGCGCCTGCTCGCTCTTGGAGAGCCCGAACAGCTTGGCGGCGTTGGCGGCCTGCGGCTTGGTCAGTTTCATCTGGCCGAGGATAGCGCCGGTCACCAGGATCGGCGACATGCCGCCGATCTCGCCGCAGATGTGTTTCCAGGTCCAGCCCTTCTCGCGCTTGATGTCGAGAAGCTTTTCGGTGAGACCGTCGCGTGTCATGGCTAACTCCTTGTCGTTTCGCGAATTTACGGACGGTCCGAAACAAGCAAATCTTGCGCCAGACGGCCCTTCCGCCGGTCAACGCTCGGCCGCGCGCTGCGCCGCCAGCACCTGGTGGATCTGCGCCACCACCGCGGCGCCCTCGCCGATGGCCGCGCCGACGCGCTTGGTCGAGGTGGCGCGCACGTCGCCGATGGCGAAAACGCCGGGCATGCTGGTTTCGAGCGGATAGGACGCGCGGCCGGATGCCGGCGATGCGAAGCCGTTGCCGGTGACGACGAAGCCTTTGCCGTCGACCGCGACGCAGTTCGCCAGCCACTCCGCGTTCGGATCGGCGCCGATGAACAGGAATATATGGCGCAGCGGGACCCTGCGGGTTTGCCCGCTGGCGCGGTTACGGAACGTGGCGCCCGCCAGCCCGGTGGAGCGGTCGCCGTCGAGGGCAACCACTTCGGCGCCGGTGTGCAGCTCGACATTCGGCAGGGCCTTGATGCGGTCGATGAGATAGCGCGACATATTGGCTTCGAGGCCCTTGCCGCGCACGATGAGATGCAGCCGCCTGACCTTGGGCGCCAGGAACACCACCGCCTGTCCGGCCGAATTGCCGCCGCCGATCAGCGCCACCTCCTCGCCCTCGCAGAGTTTCGCTTCGATGGGCGAGACCCAATAGGAGACGCCGGCACCGTCGAAGTCCGACAAATTGGCGATCGCCGGACGGCGGTAGCGCGCGCCGGAGGCGACCACGACGGTGCGCGCCTGCACCGCATTGCCACCGTCGATGTCGAGGCGGAAAGGTTTCGACGGCGCGCCGCCGCAATCGAGCCGCGTAACTTCGAGCGGGATGGCGATCTCGGCGCCGAATTTCTGCGCCTGGGTGAAGGCGCGCCCGGCGAGCGCCTGGCCGGAAATGCCGGTCGGGAAGCCGAGATAGTTCTCGATGCGCGCCGAGGCGCCGGCCTGGCCGCCGATGGCGCGCTGGTCGAGCACGATCACCGACAGGCCCTCCGAGGCGCCATAGACCGCGGCAGCAAGGCCGGCGGGTCCCGCGCCGACCACGGCAACGTCGTAGACGATTTTCGGATCGAGCTCCGGCGTGATGCCAAGGCACATGGCCGCTTCTGCGTCGGTCGGACGTTTGAGCATCGCGCCGCTGGGGCAGATCATCAGCGGCAAATCGTCCGGCTGCACGCCAAAGCGCTCCACCGCCGCGTGGCCCGCTTCGTCGGACTCCGCATCGAGCACCGTATAGGGGTAGCCGTTGCGGGTCAGAAAGCCTTCGAGCCGCAACAGATCGGGCATACCGGACCGGCCGATCAGCAGCGAGCCGACGCCGCCTTCCTGGAGCAGCGCGACGCGTCGGAGGATGAAGGCACGCATCACGATCTCGCCGACCTCGGCGATGCCGACCACCAGCGCCCGGATATGCGCGGCGTCGAAGGGTATGGCCGTACAGCCGTCCGGACCCGCGCGCGCGGCGGCGAGCGTGCCGCGGCCGGCGAGTTGGCTGACTTCGCCGGAGAATTGCCCGGCACCGAGCAACACCACCGATGACTCGCGGTGCAGGCCGTCGCGGCGGATGATCTCGAGCGAACCGTCGAGCACCAGCCAGGCCGGCGCGTTGCGCACGCCAACGTCGTAAACCGCCGTGGCGGCCGGAAATTGCCGCGCAGGGCCGCTGGCGAAGCGCTTGGCCGTCGCGAGCTGCACGGCGTCAAGCACGGGAAACAATTGATCGAATCGTGTTTCGACGAGGCTCATGACGGAGCTTTCGCATGGAGAAGGATCAAGAGACTAATTGCACAGGAGTGTCTCGGTTAGGCAAGACGATCAAACGGCGATAACTTTTCCGTCAAGCGGGCGCTGGGCGCGAGCAGGCGCGGCCCTGTGAGTGTAAATAAGTGTAAATAAACGTGTAGATAAATGCGTCCCGATGATTGCGAGGCATGCCATGCGCAGCGAACGCTTCAATTTTCCGAACGTGAGGGGCGAGCAGCTTGCCGCCACGCTCGATTTGCCGCTCGGCAAGCCGACGGCTTTCGCGCTGTTCGCACATTGCTTCACCTGCGGCAAGGATAACCTCGCCGCCAGGCGCATCGCCGAGCGGCTGGCGACGCATGGCATCGCCGTTTTGCGTTTCGATTTCACCGGGCTCGGCGGCAGCGAAGGCGAGTTCGCCAACACGCTTTTTTCATCGAACGTCGACGACCTGGTCGCCGCCGCCGACCACTTGCGCAAGACATATAGCGCACCCGCCATCCTGATCGGCCACAGCCTGGGCGGCTGCGCCGTTCTGGCCGCCTCGCACCGGATTCCTGAAGCGCGCGCGGTGGTGACCGTCGCGGCGCCTTACGATCCATCGCATGTCGTCGGTCTGTTCAAGGAGCAGGTCGATCAAATCAAGGCGCAAGGCGAGGTCGAGGTGGCGCTCGCCGGGCGGCCGTTCCGCATCAAGCGCGAATTCCTCGATGACGTCGCCGAGAAGAAGCTCGAGCGAATGCCTCGCCAGTCTGCACAAGGCGCTCCTGGTGTTTCATTCGCCGACCGACGACACCGTCGGCATCGAGAACGCCTCGCATATATTCGGCGCCGCCAAGCATCCGAAAAGCTTTGTGTCGCTTGCCGGCGCCGACCATCTGCTGAGCAAGAAGGAAGACGCCGTCTATGTGGCGAACATGATCGCCGCCTGGGCCGAGCGCTATCTCGATCAACCGGAAATCATGACCGAGGCGGAGGTCGAGGAAGGCCTGGTGCTGGTGCGCGAGACCCACGGCGGCAAATTCCAGCAGGAGATTTTGACCGGGCCGCACCGGCTGCTCGCCGACGAGCCGGTGAAACTGGGCGGGCTCAACAGCGGCCCCGGTCCTTACGATTTTCTGCTGGCGGGCTTGGGCGCCTGCACCTCGATGACCATCCGGCTCTATGCCGACTTCAAGAAATTCCGCTCACGAGCGTCTCGGTGCGGCTCAACCACGAGAAGAAGATCCACACCAAGGACTGCGAGGACTGCGAGAACAAGGTCACCAAGGTCGATCACATCGACCGCGCCATTACCCTGGAGGGCCCGCTTGATGTCGAGCAACGCCAGCGGCTGATGGAAATTGCGGACAAATGTCCGGTTCATCAGACGCTGGAATCGAAAATCGAAATCAGCACAGTCGAGCGGCCGGCGTAGTTTGTCATTCCGGGGCGCGTGCGCAGCACGCGAACCCGGAATCCAGAAGCAGGCACCGCGCTTGTTGCTAAATTCCGGGTCCGGCGCTACGCGCCGTCTTGGAATGACAGAATAGAAATTCGCCAGAGAAATGTTTATATGTCGCCCACCATGTCGAACCTCGCCGCAGCGCACGCACTGACGCAGCAATTCCTCGCCTGGGTTGCGGAGGCCCCGCGCAGTTATGCCGACGCGGAAGCCTGGCGGCGCAGCTGCCCGCATCTCTCGATCTGGGAAGACGCGATTGCGGACGGGCTGGTGCGCTTCCAGAACGGCGCCAGCATGCAGGGATCGCGGTTGATCCTGACCCGGCGCGGGCGGGCGCTGCTTGACGGACGCTAAAGGCTACATCGGCGGCGTGACGCCGCGGCCGACATTGATGCGCGCCGTCATCAGCGTTCCATCGGCCTGCCTGGTTGCAGCCGGAACCATGATCTGGGCACCCGGCTTGAGCTCGTCCTTGCTGCCGGGCGCGTAGGTCACGATCACCGTATCGGGCGTCAAGTCGATCTTCTTCTCGGCACTATTTTGGTATTTGATCGTGAGCGTCGAGCCTGCGGTATTCGCAACTACGCCGCCGACGGTGCCGCCGGCGCTATGACCATTGGCGACGGCACCGACGGTACCATTGGTCATCGTGCTCTTCGGCTTTAAGTCCCAAGGCCGGTCGCCCAAGCCAACGCCGCGCATCAATTCCGGGAAAATGTGCACTTCCACGGCTTTCCACGTGCCGTTTGGTTCCGGCATGGCCGTCGCGCCGACGTACGATCCCGGCTTGATATCGGCGGGCGACGTCTTGACCAGGGCAAGGACCTTTGCGTCGTCGGCCAACTTCACTTTCAGCGTCTCGCCTTCCCGCGATTTGACGGTCAGGACGGAGCTATCGACCTGTTCGATGGTGCCGCGCACCCGCACAGGCTTTTGCTGAGCCAATGCCGAAGCGAGAGCAAGCGAAGTCACGCATAGCGCGACGAATCCAATCCGAGGAACCATGGCTATCTCCTTACAATAGCCCCAGCTCCTGCCGCAGAACGTTTCAGCTTCGCGAACGTTCCGCCTTACTACTGCGGCACCACCTCGCCGCGGCCAATATTGACGCGATTGGCCTCCAGCGAGCCGTCCGGCTTCTTCACTGCGCGCAAGACCGCGACATGCGCGCCCGGCTTAAGTTCGCTGGTGTCGGCGACCGAATAGGCAAGGATTTTGGTGTCGGGCGGCACGACGATCTTCTGTTCGCCGCCTTTGTATTTGACCATCAACACCGGCCCGTCGACGCCGGCCGCCGTCTGGTCGACGGCGCCATTGGTCATGGTGCTGTTCGGCCGCGCATCCCACGGCCTATGGCCCTCGCTCAGCCCACGCTGAATTCGGCCAACACCGTCACCTGGATGGCGCGCTGGCTGCCGTCCGGCTGCGGCATGGCGCCAACGCCGATATAGGAGCCAGGCTTAATATCCCCGATCGCCGCCGCGCTCACGGCGAATATCGTCACTTTATCGGGAAGATTGACTTTCACATCGCCAATTTGGCCGATTTCACCGCCAGCATACGGCCGTCGAAGCTCTCGACCGTGCCGGAAACGCGCAGGCTCGGCGGCTGCTGCGCCAAGGCGCCGGCCGCGAGCGTGAGAAGCGCGGCAGCCAGTGTCAAACGTCCGATCATGCGCACTCCCATCACATCGCCGGCGTGACGCCGCGGCCGACATACATGACCTTCGCCAGCATCGAGCCGTCCGGCTGTTTATCCCAGCCGAATATAATGATCTGCGCCCCGACCTTGAGCTCGTCTTTGTTGCCCGGCGCGACCGCGGCGATCACCGTCTGCGGCGTGACGACGATCTTCTTCTCGCCGTCCTTGTATTTCACCATCAGCGTTTCGCCGTCCTTGGCCGTCACCATGCTCTCGACATAGGCGTTGGTCATGGTGCTGCCCGGCCGCGCATCCCACGGCCCGTGGCGGTCGGGCACCACGCCGCGCTGCGCCGGCAGAAACAAATGAATCGAAAAGGCCTGGATGCTGCCGTCCGGCTGCGGCATGCCGGCGATGCCGATGAAGCTGTCGGTCTTGATGTCGGCGAGCGTGGCCTTGACCAGCGCCGACACGCGCGCCTTCTCGTCGACCTTCACGTTCAGCATGGCGCCGTCGCGGGTCTTGAGCGCGAGCATATCGCCATCGGCCTTCTCGATCTGCCCGCGGATGCGCCCTGGCTGCTGCGCGAAGGCGGCAGTGGCCATCACGATCAAGGCGGCGGCGGCCGCAATCGCGCGGCGCGTCATATTCGGATGAAACATTATGTCCTCCCGCAGCGGCCCGCGTCGTTGCGCGCAGCCGTCAGCGGATGAACCCCTCGCCGTGCTATTTATTCCGGCGGGCCGGCTTGGCCGGCGGCTTCACGTTTTCTTGAGGCTGCCCCGGCGGTTTTGCGCCGAGATCGGCCTCCACCAGTGCGCGGAGTTCCGCCGTCACTTCGGGCTTGATGCCGAACCAGCGCTCGAAGCCGCGCACCGCCTGGTGCAGCAACATGCCGAGCCCGTCGGCGGTGCGCAGGCCCCGCGCGCGCGCGAGTTTGAGCAGCCCGGTTTCCAGCGGCGCATAGACCAGGTCCGCCACCACCAGCGAGGCCGGACAGCGCAGATTGATCTCCAGCGGCGGTTGCCCAACCATGCCCAATGTCGTGGTGTTGACTAACACGCCAGCGCCGCCCAGCAGCCCGGTGATTTCATCCCACTTCGCGACGTGCACGCGGGCGCCGAATTTCTTCTTCAGCGCTTGCGCCCGCTCGACCGTGCGGTTGATCACGTAAACGCGCCCGACATTGCGCTGGATCAGCCCGAAGATCACGGCGCGCGCACCGCCGCCGGCGCCCAAGACCATGGCGGTTTCCAGCCCGCGATCCCAGCCCGGCGTGACCGCATCGAGATTGCCGAGGAAACCCGCCACGTCGGTATTGGTCGAGCGCAACTTATCGCCCTCGTACCAAAGACAATTGGCGGCGCCGACCGCCTTGGCGCGCTCGTCGGGCTCCGAAAGCGCGAGCGCCGCCTCCTTGTGCGGCACGGTGACGTTACCGCCGATATAGCCGTGTTTGCGGAAATTGGTGATGAACTCGGTCAGCTTTTCCGGCGGCACCGCCTCGCGCCGGTATTCGGCGTTGAGGTTATGCTGCTTGATCCAATAATTGTGGATCAGCGGCGAGCGCGAATGCCCCGCCGGCCACGCGATAATGCAGACGTCTTTACGTTCGTCGCTCATGCTTCCGCCACCACGCTGTTACGCAATACCCCGATCTGCGGCACTTCGATTTCGACCGTATCGCCCGGCTTGAGCCAAACCGGCCGCTCCCGGCGCGGGCCGAGCTTGACCGGCGTACCGGTGACGATGATATCGCCCGGCGTAAGCGCCATGAAGGTGCTGATATAGGCGATCAGTTCGGAGAACGGCTTGATCATGCTGGCGGTGGTATCGTCCTGGGTGAGTTCGCCGTTGAGCTTCGCCGTGATGCGCAGCGGCTGTCCGAGATCGATCTCATCGACCGTCACCAGCCAGGGGCCGATGCTGCCGCTGGCATCCCAGTTCTTGCCCTGCGTCACGTTGAATTTACCGTGCCGCATCCAGTCACGGATGGTACCCTCGTTGCACAACGTGGCGCCCGCCATGTGCGCGAGCGCGCGCTCGGGCGCGATGCGGCGGCCGGCGCGGCCGATCACCAGCGCGATCTCGCCTTCGTAATCGAGCTGCTCGGATTCCCTTGGCCGCACGATTTTTGCCTGATGCCCGACCAGCGAGCCGGGGGCGCGGTAGAACATGCTGGGATATTGCGGCGCCTCGGCCTCGCCGTAGTCGGCGTTACGGTTGGCGTAGTTGATGCCGACGCAGAGGATCTTCTCCGGCGCCAGCACCGGCGGCATGAATTCAAGCTCGCTGAGCGGAAAATCGGCGCGCACTCCGCGCACTACCTCGCGCGCGATGGCAAGCCCGCCCTCGCGCAACAGATCGAGCACGCTCACGAACTGCGGAGCAAGCCGCGTCTTGAGATCGACCACGCCCTCGCCCATGACCGCGCCGAAACTGTCTCGGCCGCGCACTTTATAACTTGCAAGTTTCATCGAAATTCCAGTCGGCTGCGCCCTTTTCGGGCGGCATGGAACCGTCGGCGGTTCGGCGTTATGCTGCGGGATGAATGGCGCGCGCCTGCATGTATTCTTTGCGCGCGGAGCCGTCAACGCCGGGATCCCATGAAATCCATCTTTATCGACTGCAACGACCAGCTGGCGCCCGTTTGGGCGCGTGTGCTCCGCCCCGACGATCCGAAAATCGACGTCAATACCGAGGCGTTCGCGCGCGACGAGCTGCCGCTGGTGCTCGCCGGTTATGACATAGCGATCGACGACCATTCCTACATGCCGACCCCGCTGGTCGAGCGTTGCAAGGCGCTCAAGCACATCGTGTTTCTCGGCACCGGCCCGGCGAGCTACATGAACGTCGGCGAACTGGAAGCGCGCGGCATCACGGTGCACATCATCAAGGGCTATGGCGACACCGCGGTGGCCGAGCATTCGATCGCGCTGATAGTGGCGGCAGCGCGCGACGTGACGCGCATGGACCGTGAGGTGCGCGCCGGCACTTGGACGCCGCACGAAGGCGTGCAGCTTTTGAGAAAAACGCTTGGCGTTATCGGTCTCGGCGGCATCGGCCGCGAAGTGGCGCGCATCGGCAAAGGCATGGGCATGGAGGTGATCGGCTGGAACCGCACCAAACATGCCGACATTCAGGTGCCGCTGGTAGATATCGACGCGTTGCTGGCGCGCAGCGATGTGGTGTCGATGAACCTCACGCTCGGCGACGAGACCCGCGGCTTTCTTTCAGCGGAACGCATCGCGCGCATGAAGCCGGGCGTCATCTTCGTCAACACCGCGCGCGGCGCGCTGGCGGATGAGGCGGCGCTGATCGCGGCGCTGAAAAGCGGCCATATCCGTCATGCCGGGCTCGACGTATTCCACGCCGAGCCGCTCAAGGCCGATCACCCGCTGGCAAAACTGCCGAACGTGACGTTGACCGCGCACGCCGCCTTCCGCACGCTGGAAGCCTCGATGACGCTGCTGCGGCGGGCGGTGGATATTGTGAAGAGGATCGTTGCCTAAGCAATCACTTCGGTTGTCATCGTCCGCGAAAGCGGACGATCCAGTAATCACCGCGCTGTCGGTGAGTACTGGATGCCCCGCTTTCGCGGGGCATGACAGGTAGGAATCAATAATACCCCGGCGTACCGCCGCCATCGACGGCGATCGCGGTACCATGGATATGCCGCGCCCGCGCGCTGCACAAAAACAGCGCCAGCTCAGCAACATCTTCGGGCTGGCCGATGCGGCGCAGGCCGCTCTTGATCAGCGCCTCATCGCGGATCTGTTCCACCGTTTTGTTTTGCGCTTTGGCGAATTGCGCAAACAGTTGCTCGACCCGATCGGTCTGCGTCTGCCCGGGATGGATGACATTGATGTTGATGTCGTCGCGATTGCCCATCGACGTCAGGCCCTTGGCAAAATTGGCCATCGCCGCATTGACCGCACCGCCGACCAGGAAATCCGGTCCGGGTGTGCGCGCCGCGCCGCCGATGATATTGACGATATTGCCGTGCGACTGCTTGAGCAGCGGCCAGAACAGTCGGGTCAACCGCACCGCGGCGTGGAATTTCAACGCGAAGCCGTCGGTCCATGCGTCGTCCGGCTGATCGAGAAACTTGCCGCCTTTGGTTGCGCCGGCATTATTGACCAGCACGTCGCAACGTTTGAAGCGCTCGCTGACCTTCGCAAACACCTGCTTGCAACCGGCAAGCGTGCGCAAGTCGCCGGCAACGGTCATCGGCTCCGGCCCAACAGCGGCCACCGCCTTCGCGCCTTCCGCGAGATTGGCCGCGTTCGATGCCGCCAGCACTGTCTGCGCGCCCTCGCGCGCGAATGCCACGGCAATGGCCCGGCCGATGCCGCGGCTGCCGCCGCTGACGACCACGACTTTTCCCTCGAATTCCTTCGGCAATATTGCCTCCCCTGATTTTTGTGCAGGCTTTATACATTGACCTGCCCACGTTCCCAGTCACAATAAGAAAAAATATTCGGGAGGTCGCGTGAAGCCGGCACCATTCGCATACAAGAAGGCGCGCTCGCTCGATGAAGCGGTCGCGCTGTTGGGCGAGCACAAGGACGCGCGCCTGCTGGCGGGTGGGCAGAGCCTGATCGCCACGCTCAATATGCGGCTTTCCGCCCCGAACCTGTTGATCGACATCAACGGCGTCGGCGGGCTCGGCGGCGTCGCCCACAAGAACGGCAAAGTGGAACTCGGCGCGCTGGTGCGCCATGCCGAAGCCGAACGGTCCGAGCTGATTGCCAAATACGCGCCGCTGATCGCGCATGCCATGCCGTATATAGGCCACGCCGCGATCCGCAACCGCGGCACGCTCGGCGGCTCCATCGCCTTCGCCGATCCGGCCGCCGAATTGCCAGCCTGCCTGCTGGCGCTCGACGGCGAGATCGACGCGGCAGGCCTCAAGGGCAAGCGCACCATTCGCGCACAGGATTTCTTCAAGGGCCTGTTCGAAACCGCGCTTGGGTCGCAGGACGTGCTCACCGCCATTCGCGTGCCGGCCGCCGGCAAGGATACCCGCACCGGCTTCGCCGAACTGGCGCGCCGCCACGGCGATTACGCCATCGTTGGCCTCGCCGCCAGCGCGCGCGCCGACGGCAAGAAATTGAACGATGTGCGGCTGGCTTATTTCGGTGTCGGCGCCACGCCGATGCGCGCGCGCAAGGCCGAAGCGGCGTTGGCAAACGGTAATATCGATGCCGCGGTCGCCGCGCTCGATCTCGAGCCGCAGGACGACGTGCAGGCCACGGCAAAAGTGAAAAAGCATCTCGCCGGCGTATTGCTTCGCCGCGTCGCCGCGCAATTGATGGAGGCGCGGTGATGAGCGCCCTCGACATATCGCTCACTGTCAACGGCGAGGCCGTCTCCGAGCGTGTCGAGCCGCGCACCACTTTGGTCGATTTCCTGCGCGACGGCCTGGGACTAACCGGCAGCCATGTCGGCTGCGAGCACGGCGTCTGCGGCGCCTGCACCGTGCGCGTCAACGGCGAGATCGTGCGCGGCTGTTTGATGCTCGCGGTGCAATGCGACGGCGCCACGATCGAGACCATCGAAGGCCTCTCCGATTCTGGCGAGATTGCCGATCTGCAATTGGCGTTCGAGCAGCGCAACGCCCTGCAATGCGGCTATTGCACGCCCGGCATGATCGCGGCGGCGCAAGATTTATTGAAGCGGGCAAAAGAAACAAAGAGCGTGCCGAGCCGCAGCACCATCCGCGAGCATCTCTCCGGCAATTACTGCCGCTGCACCGGATATCAGGCCATCGTCGATGCGGTGGAAGCGGTCGCGCAATCCAGGGAACTTGCGCGCGTGAAAGGAAGGTAAGCCATGAACGAGCGCCCTCATTCTTTGTCGATGTCCGAGCGCGCCGACGAACTCGAAGAAGAAAAGATGCACGAGATGGAGCGCATCATCACCAAGTCGACCATCGCGCATCTGATGGACGGCCATATCAAGATGGACACCAGCCCGGAAATGCGGGCGAAAAATCCGGGCAAGTTTTTTCTGATGGGCGAGGATCCGCGCCTGCCGCCGATGCCGGAAAAGCCGACGCTGGTCGATTATTTCCGCCATCGCTTTGGGTCGACCGCGCATCTGCTGCAGAGCGCGACCCATGCGCTCAAAGGCGGCCAGCCGGAAAAGGTCGTGCTCGCCTGCCTGCTGCACGATATCGCCATCGTCAGTTTCATCCGCTGCGACCACGGCTATTGGGGCGCGCAGATGATCGAGCCTTACGTGGATGAGGAAGTGGCTTGGGCGGTGAAGACGCACCAGGCATTGCGCTTCTTCCCCGACGACTCGGTCGGCTACGGCTACCCCGATCTCTATAAGGAATTATTCGGACCTGACTATAGACCGGAGCCCTACATCGTCGAGGAATACAAGCGCGCGCGAAAACACAAGTGGTACATGACCTCGCGCCTGATCTGCATGAACGATATCTATTCGTTCGATCCAAACGCCAAAGTCAATCTCGACGATTTCGTCGACATCATTGGCCGCCATTTCAAGCAGCCGAAGGAAGGCCTCGGCCTGGACAACAGCCCGTCGGCGCATATGTGGCGCACGATCCTGTGGCCGACGCGATTTTTGTGAGGGCGGCGCGTCAATGAAAATCACTGACGACTCCCCGCCCGCTCTCACCGCGCTCGACCGGCCGAACTCCTATATCGGCCGCTCGGTGCCGCGGCCTAATTTACAGCGCCTCACGCAAGGGCGCGGGCAATATGTCAGCGACGTCGTGCTGCCGCGCATGGCGCACGTCGCCTTCGTGCGCTCGCCGCACGCCCATGCGCGCATCGTCAACATCAAAGCAGATGCCGCCAAAAAGTCGCCGGGCGTGGTCGCCGTCGTCGCCGGCGCCGAACTCGCCAAAGTCATGACGCCCTGGGTTGGCGTGCTCACGCATTTGAAGGGCCTGAAGTCCGCGCCACAATATCCAATCGCCGTCGAGCGCGCCTGCTGGCAGGGCGAGGCGGTGTGCGCCGTGGTGGCGCGCAGCCGCGCCGAGGCCGAAGACGGCTGCGAACTGGTGGAGATCCTTTACGAAGAATTGCCGGCGGTCACCGATCCGGAAACCGCGCTCGATGCCAAGACTCACGTAATCCATTCATCGCTCGGCGACAATCTCTGCTTCGAGCGAAAACTGGACGTCGGCGCGGTCGACAAAGCCTTCGCCGAATCCGACGCGGTGGTCGAGACCACCTTCATGTTCGGCCGCCACACCGGCGTCACCACCGAGCCTCGCTCCATCGTCGCCGATTGGAACGAAGGCGACCGGCGCATGACGGTCTATCAGGGCACGCAGGCGCCGCACATGATGCAGAACCTGTTCGCCAAGCATCTCGACATTGCCGAGCACCAGGTGCGCGTGCTGACCAAAGACGTTGGCGGCTCGTTCGGCATCAAGGTGCACACCTACGCCGACGAAATGGCGACAGTAGCGCTGTCGAAGCTGCTGAAGCGGCCGGTGAAATTTGTCGCCGACCGCATAGAGAGCTTCGTCACCGACATCCACGCCCGCGACCATCGCATTAAGGCCAAGATTGGGGTCAAAAACGACGGCAGTATCACTGCCTTCGAGATCGACGACCTCACCGGCATTGGCCCCTACTCGGTCTATCCGCGCACCAGCGGCATCGAGGCCAACCAGATCGTCGGGCTGGTCGGCGGCCCCTACACCTGCGCGAACTATCGCGCGCAAGCGCGCGTGGTGTTCCAGAATAAAAACGTCATGTGCCAATACCGCGCGGTCGGCCACCCCATTGCCGTGGCCGTAACGGAAGGGCTGGTCGAACTCGCCGCCGCCGAGATCGGCATGGATCCGCTCGAAATGCGCCGCCGCAATCTGGTTCCCGACGACGGCTATCCGTGCGCTTCCCCATCTGGACTGAAATTCGAGCAGCTCTCGCATCACGAATCGCTCGCGCATCTCGACGCCATGATGAATTACGCGGGCCTACGCGCCGAGCAGAAGAAACTGCGGGAGAAAGGCATTCATCGCGGCATCGGTTTTGCGTCGTTTATCGAGGTCACTAATCCGTCCGCCGCCTTCTACGGCGTCGGCGGCGCCCGCATCACTTCGCAGGACGGCGCCACCGTCAAACTCGACGCGCAAGGCGCTGTCATCGTGCACTCGGGCGTCACCGAGCAGGGCCAGGGCGCCGAAGCGGTGCTGGCGCAATGCGTCGCGACGTCGTTCGGCGTCACCATCGACAAAGTACGCGTCGTCACCGGCGACACCGACAACACGCCCTATGGCGGAGGCACCTGGGCCTCGCGCGCGGCCGGCATCGGCGGCGAAGCGGCCTGGCAAGCCGGCAAGGCGCTGCGCGGCAACGTGCTCGCGGTCGCCGGCGCGATGCTACAGGCCAAACCCGAGGACCTCGACATCCGCAACGGCATCGTGGTCGATAAGGCCAAAGGTACCGAACGCCTGCCGCTCGATGAGCTGGCGCGCGTCGCCTATTTCCGTCCCGACACGCTGCCGCCCGGCTTCCAGGCCGAGCTGATGGCGACGCGTCATTACGTGCCGCGCGCGTGGCCCTTCGCTTTCACCAACGGCATCCAGGCGAGCTATCTCGAGGTCGATACCGACACCGGTTTCGTCAAATTGCTCAAGCACTGGTGCGTCGAGGACTGCGGCACCATCATCAATCCGCAACTGGTCGACGAACAGATCCGCGGCGGGGTTGTGCAGGGCATCGGCGCCGCGCTGTTCGAGCAATGCCTCTACGACGAGCGCGGGCAGATGCTCAACGGCAACATGGCCGACTATCTGGTGCCGATGGCCGCCGAAATGCCGGATATCGAATGCGGCCACGTGGTCTCGCCCACCGCCGACAGCGAGCTCGGCGCCAAGGGCGCGGGCGAAGCCGGCACCGCCGGCGCGCCCGCTTGCGTGATGAACGCCATCAACGACGCGCTGCGGCCGCTGGCAGCCAAGCCGCTCACCGACATGCCGTTCACGCCCGATAAGATTTTGCGGGCGCTGGGGAAGGTGTAACTTTTCTTATCCCTCCCCTGAAAGGGGAGGGTCGGCGCGAAGCGCCGGGGTGGGGTAACCTTGCAGCACCCCACCCGTCTCGCATCTCGCTTCGCTCGATGCTCGCCGCCCTTCCTGCTTCGCGGGGAGGGATAAGAAATCAAAACTTGATCATGTCGCTCCTGGTCAGCGTCGTTTTCGCCGACACCGACGGCGCGTTCATGAACGTGAACACCGTGCTGTAGTCTGCATAAGGATCACCCGCCGACATGCCGTCCACCGGCACGATGACGCTCATGCCGCGAAACGCCGCACCGCTCGCGGTATAGAGCACGGCGCCGTTCGACGACGTGCCGACCGCGATCACGGTCTTGATACCTTTGTCTTTCAGAATCTTCTCCAGATCCGTGTGCAAGAACTTGTCGGGTCCTGACTGCACGTGCGGCTCGCCCGCCTGGGGCGCCACGTCCTTGATCACATCGGTAGGCGTGGTGTTGGCGATAATGGAATAGACCACCGCGACTTTGTTCGCGCGCGCTTCGCCGAGCAGCTTCTTCACCGCCGGCACCGTCGCCAGACAGCGCGGCCGCTTGCCGCAATTCTGGTTCATGAAATCGAGCATCAGCAGCGCGGTCGTCCTGGGGTCGACCGTCACCGGCTTGAGCGTCGGCGCGGCCGGCGCTTTCACGCTCGCCCACTCGTCCACGATGTTGGCGGCTCGGGCCGGCAACGCCAACGCAACCGCAAAAGCAGTCACGGCAATCGCAAACAACTTACGATGCATGTTGAATCCTCCCTCGTGCGTTGACCAGGCTTGCCGCGGCCGGTTGCTCGATTTTGATCATGAGAAATTTACCGGCGGTTCGTCAACACGCGCGCATCTCCGCTTGCTGAAATACCGGCGTCCGGCCAGTATTCCAAACATAAAGAAAGATGCTGCGGGCTGCCTTTCACACAAGCGCGTGCCGTTAAAAAGACGACCAACGAGAGGAAAACGCACATGGACATCAAGGTTGGCAAAGAAGCGATCGCCGAAGCCTCCAAGAAGCTCAGCAATTGGGGCCGCTGGGGCAAAGACGACATGATCGGCACGCTCAACCACGTCACGCCGGAGGACATCGTCAAGGCCGCCAGCCTGATCCGCACCGGCAAGGTGTTCGCGCTCGGCATCCCGCTCGACGGCGGCGGCCCGCAGACCGGCCTGTTCGGCGGCCGCTTCAATCCGATCCACCAGATGCTCGCCACCGGCACCGACGCCATCGCCGGCCGGCAGGACTGGAACAAGATCCGCTACGCCGACGACACGCTGATGCTGTGCGTGCAGGGCGCCACCCATTGGGACGCGCTCGGCCACATCTTCTACGAGGAGAAAGGCTATAACGGCCACGACGCCAAGCTGGTCGACGCCAAGGGCCTCAACGTACTCGGCATCGAGCACTCCAAGAGCAAGATGGTCGGGCGCGGCGTGCTGCTCGACATCGCCCGCTTCCGCGGCGTGAAGTGGATGGCCGACGGCGAAAGCATTTCCAACGACGAACTCGACAAATGCGCCAAGGACCAGAACGTCTCGATCGGCCGCGGCGATTTCGTCATCGTGCGCACCGGCCAGATGGAGCGCTGCCTGACTGAGAAAAAATGGGGCGGCTATGCCGGAGGCGACGCGCCCGGCGTCAAGTTCGAGAATTGTTACTGGTGCCAGGACAAGCAGATCGCCGCGATCTGCACCGACACCTGGGGCGTCGAGGTTCGGCCCAACGAGACCACCGAGGCCAACCAGCCCTGGCACTGGGTGGTGATCCCGGCCATGGGCCTGTGCATGGGCGAAATTTTCTATCTCAAGGAACTGGCCGAGGATTGCGATGAAGACGGCGTCTATGAATTCTTCTTCTGCGGCCCGCCGCTGATCATCACCGGCGGCACCGGCTCGCCGATCAATCCGCAGGCGATTAAATAGTTTCTTCACCTCCCCCTGGAGGGGGGAGGGTAAAAAAGAAAAGGAGACTTCCCATGCCCCGCCACCTCAAGCGCGGAATGGACGCGAGCACGATCAAGGCCGCCGACGCCAAGGTACGCGAAACGGTCGAAGCCATCCTGGCGCAGGTCGACGACAAAAAAGACATCGCGATCCGCGAACTGTCGGAGAAGTTCGACAAATGGTCGCCGAAGGATTTCAAGCTGTCGCCGCCCGAGGTCGAGAAGGCGATCGCGCAGGTCCCCAAGCGCGACCTCGAAGACATCAAATTCGCGCAAGCCCAGGTGCGCAACTTCGCGCAAAAACAGCGCTACACCATGCACGACCTCGAAGTCGAGACCCTGCCCGGCGTCGTGCTCGGCCACCGCCACATCCCGGTGAATTCCATCGGCTGCTACGTACCGGGCGGGCGCTATCCGATGGTCGCCTCCGCGCACATGTCGATCGTCACGGCCAAGGTTGCGGGCGTAAAACGCATTATCGCCTGCGCACCGCCGTTCAAGGGCGGACCGCATCCAGCCATTGTCGCCGCCATGCATTTCGGCGGCGCCGACGACATCTACGTGCTGGGCGGCGTGCAGGCGGTCGCCGCCATGGCGCTCGGCACCGAGAGCATCGCGCCGGTCGACATGATCGTGGGGCCGGGCAACGCCTATGTGGCGGAGGCCAAGCGGCAGCTGTTCGGCCGCGTCGGCATCGATCTGCTGGCGGGGCCGACCGAAACGCTTGTTATCGCCGACGATAGCGTGGACGGCGAAATCTGCGCCACGGACCTGCTGGGCCAGGCCGAGCACGGCCCCACATCGCCCGCCGTGCTGATCACCGATTTCGAAAAGCTCGCCCGTGACACCATGAACGAAGTCGAGCGGCTCTTGAAAATCCTGCCCACCGCCGACGCCGCCGGCCAGGCCTGGAAGGATTACGGCGAGGTTATCGTCTGCGACACTGTCGACGAAATGGTCGCCGAGGCCGATCGTATAGCGTCGGAGCACGTGCAGGTGATGACGCGTGATCCGGATTACTTCCTCAACAACATGAAGAACTATGGCTCGCTGTTTTTAGGTCCGCGCACCAATGTCGCCTACGGCGACAAGGTGATTGGCACCAACCACACTTTGCCGACCAAGAAGAACGCGCGTTTTACCGGCGGCCTGTGGGTCGGCAAATTCATCAAGACCTGCACCTATCAAAGGTACTGACTGACGAGGCCAGCGCCAAAATCGGCGAGGTCTGCTCGCGGCTGTGCATGCTGGAGGGCTTTCCCGGCCACGCCGAACAAGCCAATATGCGCGTCCGCCGCTACGGCGGCCGCAACGTGCCTTACGCGCAGGCGGCGGAGTGATTTCTTTGCTTCATCACCTCCCCCTGGAGGGGGGAGGTCGCCGCGCGCAGCGCGGCGGGTGGGGGTGAAGCCAAGCCCTCATCGTTCACCCCACCCCGGCGGCTTCGCCGCCGACCCTCCCCCTCCAGGGGAGGGTAAGAAGAGTGCCCCACGCGTGGAACCAAGATGGTCGACTTGACCAAAACCGCCTCCTTCCGCCTCGACGGCCGGCGCGCGCTGGTGACCGGCGCCGGGCGCGGCATCGGGCTCACCGCCGCCGCGGCGCTGGCGGATGCCGGCGCGCATGTAACGTTCGCCGCGCGTACCGAGAAAGAAATCGAGGACGCGGCGGCGGCGATCCGCGCCCGCGGCCAATCGGCTGATGCGTTGACGCTCGACGTCACCGATATCGACGCTGCGCGCAAGGCGCTGGCTACGCGCGCGCCTTATCAGATCCTGGTGAACAATGCCGGCATGAACCGGCCGGCCTTCCTGCCGGACGTGACGACCGAGGATTTCGACGCCATCATGAATCTCAACGTGCGTGCCGCCTTCTTCATGGTGCAGACCGTGGCGCTGCGACTGATCGAAGCCAAGCTACCGGGCTCGATCATCAACATCTCCTCGCAGATGGGCCACGTCGGTGCCGCGCGCCGCGCGGTCTACTGCACCTCCAAGCACGCCATGGAGGGCTTCACCAAGGCGATGGCGATCGAACTCGCCGCCCACAACATCCGCGTCAATTCGCTCGGGCCGACGTTCCTGGAGACGCCGATGACGCGGCCGTTCTTTGAGAACAAAGCCTTCCGCGACGAGGTGCTGTCCAAGATCAAGCTCGGGCGTCTCGGCCAGCTCGAGGACCTGACCGGCGCCATTGTGTTCCTGGCGTCGGACGCCTCCTCGCTGATGACCGGCTCGGCGCTGGTGCTCGACGGCGGCTGGACCGCGGAATAGCGGGGCTTGAGAGACGCAGCAACGTCGCTTCCCCTCTCCCCTTGTGGGAGAGGGTGGCGAGCGCGGAGCGATAGCGAGCGCGAGCCGGGTGAGGGGTTTATCGTGAGGCAATAACCCCTCACCCGCCCTCGCTTCGCTCGGGCACCTCTCCCACACGGGGAGAGGGAAAGAGAGATCGCGGCGCGCCTACCCCAACTTCGGCAAATCCGCGAAATATTCCGGGTGCTCTTTCTCGACCTCTGCCATGAATTTCGGCCGGAACAGGCTGGGCACGTTGAGCCGGGCTGCGCCTTTCAGCGTGTTCATGAGCACTTCGTCTTCGGCGTTCTCGAAGGCGCGCAGCACATTCGGCGACAGCCGCGGATCGAAGCTGATGTGCTTGACCCCCGCCTTGCCGATCGCCACGTCGGTGCCCGGCACCCATTTGGCGAAAATTTCCACCGCCTCGTCGCGGTTATTGCGGGTGAAGTGCGAGGACTGCGCCAGGCCGGCGGCGATCGCCTTTGCCAGTTTCGGCTTGCTCTCGATCGTCGGGCCGTGCGCGGTCGCCACCATCACGTAGGACATGTGCTGGCCGCCGCGGATCACCTCATAGGAATCCGGCACCTGGGTGAGCACCTGGGTCACGTAAGGCTCCCACGACACCACCGCGTCGACCTTGCCCTCGGCCAGCGCCGGCGCCAGCCCAAACTGCGACCAGATGTTCTCGATGGTGAGTTCTTCGTATTTCATCTTGGCGCGGCGCAGCACCATCTTGAAATATTCGTCGGAGGTCTGGCCGCGCGCCAGCCCGATCTTCTTGCCCTTGAGATCGGAGAGCTTGCCGGCCTCGATGCCGCGGTCCTTCTTGGTGACGATGGCGAGCGGATCGTCGCAATTGTCGCGGGTGGCGTCGTTCATGATGAGACCGATCACCTTGAACGGCTCGCCGGCATGCACGGCCTTGAGATAGGTGGTGGTGCTCATGTCGCCGATCTGCGCGCGGCCGTCGTGCATGGCGTTGACCATGTCGGTGCCGGTGTCCACCACCAGCATCTTGGCGTCGACGCCGTGCTGCTTGAAGTAGCCCTTCTCCGCGCCGATGAACATCGGCAGATGGCCGAAATTGTTTCCGATCACCACGTCGAGCTTGGGCAATTCCGCCATTGTCTCTCTCCCGGTTTTGGCGTCGTCAGGACGGCCTCAATACCTGCGGATTGACGCAATTCGGCGGCAGGCGGCCGTCGAGCAACGCTTGAATATTATCGACCACGGTATTCGCCATCAGATCGCGCACTTCCATCACCGCGCTGCCGAGATGCGGCGTGAGCACCACGTTCTTCATCTTCAGCAGCGCCGGCGGAACCTTCGGCTCGCTCTCGAACACGTCGAGGCCTGCCCCGGCAATTTTCTTCTTCTTCAGGGCGCGCACCAGCGCCGCCTCGTCGATGACCGCGCCGCGCGCGGTATTGACAATGAAGGCCGTCGGCTTCATCAGGGCGAACTCGCGGTCGGAAATCATGTGCCGCGTTTCGGCGTTGAGCGGCTGGTGCAGCGAGACGAAATCGGATTCCGCCAGCAATCGATCGAGCGGCATGTATTCCATGCCGAGTTCGCGCTCGACGTCGGGCTTGCGGCGCGGACCCCAATAGATGATGCGCATGCCGAAGCCGCGCGCGCGCCGCGCAGTCGCCTGCCCGATGCGGCCGGCCGCGACCAGGCCGAGCGTCTTGCCGTGGACAAAGCCGCCGGCGAGATGATTCGACTGCGAGCCGGGAAAGCGGCCGGCGCGCACCGAGCGGTCGCCCTCGATCATCCGCCGCGCCACCGCGATCATCAGCCCGATGTGCAAATCGGCGACCGATTCCGCCACGATCGGCGGCACCACGGTGACGACGATGCCGCGTTTGCCGGCTTCCACGAGGTCGATATTGTCGGGCGTGATCGACATCGAGGCGACCGCGCGCAATTTCGGATTGGCGCGCAACACGGCGGCGTCGATCTTGTCGTGCAGCAGTGAAAACAGAATGTCGCACTTTTTCACCGCCGCGATCAGCTTCGGCTTGGCGATGATCTTGCTCGAGTCCGGATTTATCTTGACCTCGGCGATGGTGCGCAGCCGGTCGAGCGCGCTTTGCGCGATCGGCTGGGTGACGAAGACGCGCGGCAAATTTTTCACCCTGCCGCTCACCGCTGCCACCGCACGATGCCGGCGACGCCGTCCACGGCGCATTGCACGCCGTCGGGGATCTTACGGGTGGCGTCGAGCACGCCGAGCACCATCGGAATGCCGCGCTCGCGCGCAAGCGAGGCCATATGCGAGGTCGAGCCGCCGAGTTCGGCAACGACGCCGGCGACCCGCGGCAGAATATGGCTAAGCGCCGGGCCCGCTACCTTGGTCACCAGAATGTCGCCCGGCCGCACCCGCTCGATCTCGCATTCGCAATTCACCACCACCGCGCGGCCCGACCCCCAGCCGATGCCGGCGGCATGGCCGCGTACGCCGGGATGCTGCAACCAGATGTCGTCGGGCACGATCGCCGGCGCGACGTGCAGCGGCCGCGACTGCAACAGCTTGAAGCCTCCGTCGTCCAGCGCCCATTCGATTTCGACCGGGGAGCCTGCGCGCTGTTCGCACTTGCGCAGCAGGCGGCCGAGCGTCACCGCTTCACCCGCTGTCAAGCACGGCTCGTTCACCTGATCCGCGGGCACCAATTGCGGCGCCGAGACGCCGTGCTCGCAGGTGTCGCGGTGGCTCTTGCGGCCGGCTTCCACCGTGCGCAGGAACCCGTTGCGCGACAGTACGATGCGGTCCGGCACTACCTCGCCCTGTGCGATCGCCGAGCCAAGGCCCCAGGTGGCCGAGATCAGCATCTGCCCTTCGGCGGTTTCGCTAAGCCCGCCGCCCGAGGCGCGTGCGGAAATCAGCGGCTGGATCAGCACGCCCATCGCGGTATCGGCCGGCGATAATTGATGGTTTTCCATGTAGCGGCGCGCATGCGAGGTCCACAGCGCGGCCCAGCAGGCGCGCACCGCGGTGAGGAATTCGGTTTCGTCGCTCAGTCCCAGGAAGCTTTCGAACTGGCCGGCGAAATTGGCGCCCTTGCGGTCCTCGATCAGCGCCGAGGAGCGCACGGCGCCCAGCGGGGCATGCGCTTGCTGCGCGCGCCATGCCGCGAGCAGCGGTCCCAGAATCTCCGGTGCGATCGGTTGCTGATAAAGCGCCAAGCGTATCTGCACCGACAGCTTGCGCGAGGTCGGCAGGTCGGCCGCGGTGTATTGCGCCGGCAGATCGGCGATGCCGAGATGGCGCAACTGACGATGATAGGCCGCGGCGGTCAGCGCGAAGCCGCCCGGCGTCGGCAGGCCAGCCTGTGTCAGCGCCGCCAGATTGGCAGCCTTCGGCCCGACCCGTTCAGGATCGGTCGCGGCGAGGTCGCTGAGCGGGAGGATGAAAACGGTCATGCTATTTCCGACGTTGCCGCTTGCTCGGCGCGCTCCCTCTCCCCGTTCTTACGGGGAGAGGGTTGGGGTGAGGGGCAAAGTCAGACGCTCAAAGCTATCGAAACGCCCCCTCACCCGGCTCGCTTCGCTCGCCACCCTCTCCCCGTAAGCGGGACGAGGCAAGAAGCGAGCGCCGCTCTTTATTTCACATGATCCCCATAGCCCGGCAGCGGATCGACCACGGTGATCTGCTTGACCGGGAAGTTCGACACGATCTCGATCTCGTTCTTCTTCACGATCAGCATTTCCTCGATGCGCACGCCGTAGCGGAACTTCTTGCCGTGCTGGGTTTCCAGCGCGAAGGTCATGCCTTCCTGGATCTCGATCGGATGATCGAGCGACCAGATGCGCGAGATCACCGGCGGATCGTATTGCGCGAGGCCGAGGCCGTGACCCCAAAGATTGGCCGCCGCCTGGTCTTCGTCCTCGTAGCCCCAGGTCTCCATCGCCGACGGCCACTTCATGGCGATGTCGCGCGTGGTGGCGCCGGCCTTCACTGCGCCAATCGAATCGTAGAGCCACTTGAGCGCAATCTCGTAAGTTTCCTTCTGCTCCTTGCTCGGTTCCTTGCCGACGCAATAGGTGCGGTAGTAGCAGGACTTGTAGCCGTTCCAGGTGAGCGCCGCCAAATCCATGAACACGATGTCGCCGGGCTGGATGATGCGGTCGGAGAAGTTGCGCCAGTTCGGCCAGGTGTTGGGGCCGGACGACACGATCACGTCCTCGACGTCCTCCATGCCGGCGAAGTTGTAGAGATATTCCATCAGGTGCGCGGTCACCTGGTTCTCGGTGATGCCGGGGCGCAGGAACTTCATGCACTCCCAGTGCGTGGCGTCGCCGATCGCGCCGACGATGCGGAAGCATTCCTGCTCGTCCGGACTCTTGACCGCGCGCGCTTCCATCATCGGGGTCATGCCGTCGACCCAGTTGATGTTGTTGTCCTTGAACACCTGGATCATGTTGATGTCGATGAAGTCGACGCCGAGCTTCTGCCCGGCGACGCCGTTGTCCTTCATCGCCTGCAAGACCGCCTTGACGAACTTGTTGACCTGCTGGACCGAGGCCGGGCCGGCGGCGCCTTTGATCCAGGCGAACGAGTGGCGCACGTTTTCCTTCGGAATCCACGGCGAATGCCGCTCGATCTGGAAGCCGAGGTCGCCCTGCTCGAACAAAATCGGCCGCCCGTCGCCGCACAGCATGGCGTAACGCAGGCCGGGCTTGAGCCGGTTCCAGCCCGGCGTCAGCGTGCCGGTGATGTAGCGCACGTTCTCGTCGTACATGCAGAGCACGGCGCCCAGCCCATGCTTTTTCATCATCGTGCGCGCGCGCTCGATGCGGTATTCGCGCAAGCGGTCCCAGTTGACCCGCTGCTGCCAATCCAAGCCGACGGTGCCGAAATTCGCGGTACCCATCACATCCTCCCTGCCGGCGCGCTAAACCGCACCGGATTTTTGTCCAATTCAGTGGGATGATAGGCGGTTGGTGGGAATCAAAGAAATAATATAATCTTGGCTTAGTCATTAGACTTTATGATACCGGGTTCCCATGCGTAACATCTCCCTGCGGCAGGTCCGTGCCGTCATCGCGGTCTGCGAGGAAGGCTCCTTCACCCGCGCGGCGATGCGGGAAAACGCCACCCAATCCGGCATTTCGCAGCATGTCGCCGCGGTCGAGCGCAAGCTCGGGGTCAAGCTGTTCGAGCGCGCGGCAGGCCGCGTGACGCCGACGCCGGCGGGCCTGCGCTACTACAAGAGCTGCGTGCAGGCGGTCGGCGCGCTGGAGAATGCCGCCGAGGAGGCGCGCTCGCTCGCGGGCCAAGTCACCGGCGAACTGCGCATCGGTCTGATGCCGACTTTCACCCGCGCGGTGCTGGCGCCGGTGATCGAGGACTTCATCCCGCGCTATCCGGAAGTGCGGCTGCACATCGTCGAGGGCTACAGCGGTCTGCTGACCGAAATGGTGCTCGACGACGAGCTCGACTTCGCCATCGTTCCTGCTTTCGAGGGCACCATCGGGTTGAAATCGCGCCTGCTGGTGCGTGACCGCGAAATGCTGATCTCCGGGCCCCCGCGCGGCTTTGCGCCGCTCGCGCCATTACGTCTGGCGGAATGCGCACCGCTGAAATTCGTGCTGCCAGGCCCGGACAATATCCGCCGGCGCAACCTCGAAACCTATTTCCAGAGTCACGGCGTCGAAGTCGAGGCGATGCTGGAGATGGACGCCATGATCGCCACGCTGGAATTCGTCGCGCGCTCCGACTGGGTGACGATCCTGCCGAGCGTGATCTCGATCAACGACATCGGCCGCGGCGAGTTGATCGTCAACCCGATCGTCGCGCCCGAGCTGCACGCCGAGTTCGTGGTGATCCAGCCGACCCGGCGCACGCTGTCGACGCAGGCGCGCCTGTTCCTCGAGCGCTTCGAGCAGGAGGTCGCGCACATCCACGATGCGTGGGATAAGGCGGTCGCACGGCCTTCGCGCAAGCTGCGCGCTTGACCTGGTCCGGATAGTGTTGGCCATGGCAAGCGACAGCGCACCAACGAAGACGGCTTTCATCTTTGCCGGCGGCGGCAGCTTCGGCGCCATTCAGGTCGGCATGTTGCACGCGCTCGCCGCCTACGGAATCAAAGCCGACATGGTTTTCGGCTCCAGCGTCGGCGCACTCAATTGCGCCTATTACGCCGGCAATCCCACCATCGAGGGCATCCAGGAGCTGGAGACGGTCTGGCGCGGCCTGCGCCGCCGCGACGTCTTCCAGGTGACCTGGCGCACGCTGCTCGGCTTCATGCGCCGCCGGGATTTTCTCGCCAGCTCCAACGGCTTGCGGCGGTTGGTCGACAAGAATCTGCCCTACCGCAATCTCGAAGAGGCGAAGATCCCGGTGCACATCATCGCGACCGATATCCTCTCCGCCGAGACCGTGGTGCTGTCGTCGGGGCCGGCCGCCGACGCCATTCTGGCCAGCGCGGCGTTGCCGCCCGCCTTCCCGCCGGTGCATTTTGACAAACTTTACCTGGCCGATGGCGCCATCACCAGCAACACGCCGGTCAAAGTCGCGGTCGCGCGCGGCGCGCGCCGTCTGATCGTGTTGCCGACCGGCTATGCCTGCGCGCTGCAGGAGCCGCCGCGGGGCGCGGTCGCCACCGCTTTGCACGCGTTGACGCTATTGATCGCGCGGCAATTGATCGAGGAACTGGAAGGCCTCGACCCGGCGATCGACTACTTCATCGCGCCGCCGCTCTGTCCGCTGAAAGGCTCGCCTTATGATTTTTCACAGACCAGCGAATTGATCGTGCGCGCTACCGAAAGCACCAAAGCGTGGCTCGCCGAGGGCGGCTTGCAGCACCCGCGCATCCACGCTCAATTGAGCCTGCACAAACACGACCACTGAGGTGCGGTTACGCCGATCGGATTTGTAATCCAATGTTTCCGTATGCGTGAATGACAGGAGTAGGACCCGTGAATTTCGTCGATATGCTGATGTACTACGCGCGCTCCAATCCGGAGAAGCAGGCGATCATTCTGCCGGACCGGATCGTCAGCTTCGGCATGATCGGCAGCGGCATTCGCTCGGTCGAAGTTGCGGTCGCCGAAGCCGGGCTGGATAAGGCAATTGCTTCTTCGCGCCGCTCTCGCAGCGTCCGGGCGACTAGGAATGCGCGACTGACAGGGTAACCGAGGCAAGCCCGGAAAATCCCAAGGCCCTCGCCGCGGCCGGAGTGAGATCGATAATGCGGCCCCGAACGAAGGGGCCGCGATCGTTGATCCGCACCGTGACACTGCGTCCGTTCTCTTTGTTGGTGACGCGCACGCGCGTGCCGAACGGCAACGTGCGGTGCGCGGCGGTCAATCCGTGGGGCCGCGCAATTTCGCCATCCGCGGTCTTTTCGCCGACATAGGCGTAGATTGAAGCGATTCCGGATTCGGCCGGCGCGGCCGACGCGCAGACAAAAAGCATCACGCCGCCGCAAATCGCGGCGCCCAAGCGCACGAACATTCAGAAACTCCCCGAATTGGCACCCGCCCAAGGCCGGTCAATAGAGAGGCCGTCGTGCGATTTAAGGGCGGGATGAAGGCCATTTCGCGCGGCTGGAACCCTAAACCGCCATCCACGCGCCGTCGGCATCCGCCGACTTGAACACCGCTTCCAGCGCCGACGCCGTTTGCAGAATGCCGGCGGGCGAAATCGGGAACGCGCCCTGCCCCATCGCCGCCCTGGCGAAATAATCCAGATTGCGGCCGAGGTGATTGTCGGCCGGCCGCTCGATTACTTCCGGCTCCTTGCCGGCATAGCGCACGATCGCGCGCGTCTCGCTGACGCTCTCGGCGCGGCAATTTTCGCCATAGACCGCGATGCGCCAGTCGAACGGCGTCTTGATGGTGGTGCCGAGCGTGCCGGTGGCACCGCTCTCGAACTCGATCAGCGCCGCCGTCGTGTCGCCGGTCGGCAATTTCAGCGCGCGCGCTTTTGACAGCGCGCTGATGCGCTTCATCGGCCCGGCCAGATCGCGGAAGCAATCCAGCACGTGGATGCCCATGCCGGTCATGCCGCCGGCGCGGCTTTCCGCAGCTGCCATGCGCCAACTGTCGGCCGGATAGTTCGCCAGCCAGTCGTGGCTGTAATTGCCTTCGACCTGCATGACGGTGCCGAAGGCACCGGCGTCTTTCAGCTCGGCCAGCACGCGCATCGACGGCATCAGTCGGAAATGATGGCCGACGCCGATCACGATGCCGGCGTGCTTGCAGGCCTCCAGCATGGCGATCGCGTCGGCCTTGGCGAGCGCGAACGGTTTTTCGCAGTAGATATGCTTTTTCGCCGCGCGCCGCCGCTTCGACCTGGGCGCGGTGCTTGGAGTGCGGCGTCGCCAAAATCACCGCCTGGATCTGCGGGTCGGCAATCACCTCCTCGAACGAGGTGCCGATGACGATTTTATGTTCGGCGGCGAAATCGCGCACCGTGTCGGGCTCCAGGCTCACACCGCGTGTAAAATGTATCGGCGCGCCGAAATCGCGCGCCGCCTTCACCAGAGTTTTGCCCCACCAGCCGAGGCCGACGATTGCGGTGTTCAACATTGTTGCGAGGCCTCTCCTTCGTCATGCCCGGCCCTGTCCCGGGCATCCACGCCTTTCTTATTAGTGGCTCAAGACGTGGATGGCCGGGACAAGCCCGGCCATGACGTGTTGATGGGTCGGTACTTAAGCCGCTGCGGGCGCGCCGGGCTGCCGCATCGGATGCGCGCGCGCGAACGCGTCGGTCGCCATGCATGTTTCGACGATGCGCTTGACCGTCGGGAACGGCGCCAGATCGACCTTGAAATAGGTCGAGCCCGCCGCCTGCCCGGCCAGACAAATGTCGGCGATGGTGATCTGGTCGCCCTGGCAATAGCGTCCGGTCTGCTTCGAGGCGGAGAGATTGGCCTCAAGCGCCTTCAAGGCTTCCACGTGCCAGTGGTGGCCCCACTTCAGCACGCCCGGTTCGTCGACCTTGAATTCGGCGCTGAGATATTCGCGCACCCGCGGCACGATCAGCGGATGGGTGTCGCAGGCGATGATCTGCGCCAGGCCGCGCACGCGCGCGCGCGCCTTCGGCTCCTTCGGCAGCAACGGCGGGTTGGGATGCGTCTCATCGAGATATTCCAGGATCGCGAGCGATTTGAACAGCACCGTGCCGTCGTCTTCGATCAGCGCCGGCAGCGCCTTCATCGGATTGATCTTGGCGAAGGCCTCGTCGCGCTGCTTGCCCTGCATCAGGTTGATGTCGATCACCTCGTCGGGCGTCATGCCCTTGAGGTTGAGCGCGATACGCACGCGGTAGGTCGCGAGCGACCGCCAGAACGAAAAGAGTTTCATAAAATCTCTCCCACGTGTTGAACTCACTCCGTCATCCTGAGGCGCGAGCGTGCCAAGCACGCGAGCTTCGCGGCCACTTCAGGATGACCGATTAAACTACTTCTTTTTCCGCTCGGTCCAATAGACGGTCATGCGCGAGCCGTCGCCGCCGCCGAAGCCGTGCTTGGTGGCGTCCTCAAAGCCGGCGAGCGCGGCCTTGGTCGCGATCATGTCGGCGCCCTGCGCCTCGCCGGTCGCGATCATGGTGCGCAGATCCTTGACGCCGTTGGCGATCGAGAAGGTGGTCGGCCCCGGATCCTGGCCCTCGAACATTTTCACGATCATGTCGGCGCGCATCTTGAGCGCGTTGTTGGCGCCGTTGCTCTCGACGAAGAGATCGAGCAGGCGCCTGGGCTCCCAGCCGACGCTGCGCGCAATGGCGAAGGCTTCGCCATAGGCCTGCCAAGCCACCATCAGCGGCAGATTGATCGCGAGCTTCATCGCGGCGCCGTCGCCGACCTGCCCGCAATGCTCGACCTTGCGGCAGAGCTGGTCGAGGATCGGCTTGGCGCGCGCGGCATCGGCCGCCTCCGCGCCCATCAGCCCGAGCAGTTGGCCCTTGCGCGCGGGCGCGGTCGAGCCGCCGACCGGGCATTCGACCAGCGCGGCACCCTTGTCGCGCACCTTGGGCGCAAGATCGGTCTCGACCTTGGGCGCGACCGTACTCATCTCGATGAACAGCTTGCCCTTGACGTCGCCCGACAACAGCCCGCCCGGTCCGTTGTAGACCGCGTCGATCGCCGCGCCGTCGGTCAGCATGGTGATCACCGCTTCGCTGGCCGCGGCGACGGCGGCGGGAGAGGCTGCGACCTTGGCGCCTGCGGCCGCCAGCGGCATGGTCTTGTCGGGCGAGCGATTCCAGACGGTCACCTGGTGGCCGACTTCCATCAGCCGCGCGGCGACGTTGCCGCCCATGGCGCCGAGACCGGCAACTCCGACTTTCATGGCTCCTCCCGATCCGTCGTTGCACGAACGATAGGCGATCACGTCAACGCGGGAAAGCAGCATCCCGGCATCGCGCGCGCAATGCTGTGCCCTCCCACTCGACATAACCATGCGAGACCGCATAATTGGATACGCACGCGCATCATCTGTGATTTATTTTTCACCGGGAGAAAGTAAGTATGGCGGCTCGCAAGAAGGGCACGGTCGGTATCATCGGCCTCGGCATCATGGGCGGCGCCTTCGCCAGGAACCTTGCCCACGCCGGCTGGCGCGTGGTCGGCTACGACATCAGCGCGGCGCGCCGCCGCGAGGCCGCCCGCGCCGGCGTTAAGATCGCGCGCAACGCCGCCGAACTTGCCGCCCAAGTACCGGTCATCCTCACCAGCCTGCCCAAGCCGCAGGCATTGATGGACAGCGTGCGCAAGATCGCCACCGCCAGGCTGCCGCGCAAGCTGCTGGTCGAAATGGGCACCTTCGCAATTTCAGACAAGGAAAAAGCCGCGCGCGCGCTCGCCAAGGCCGGCCATCAAATGCTCGATGCGCCGGTCAGCGGCACCGGCTCGCAGGCGGCGGCGCGCGACCTGATCTTCTACGCCAGCGGCGACTCCCGCCTGATCAAGCGGCTGCGGCCGTTGTTTGAGGACTTCGGCCGCCAGGTCTTCGACGTCGGGCCCTTCGGCAACGGCAGCCGCATGAAATACGTGGCCAACCTGCTGGTCGCCATCAACAACGTCGCCACCGCCGAAGCCATGGTGCTTGGCATGAAGGCCGGGCTGTCGCCGCAAGCGATCTTCGACATGATCGCGGCGGGCGCCGGCACGTCGCGCGTCTTCGAATTGCGCGCGCCGCTGATGGTGAAACGCAGCTACAACGACGTCACCATGAAGATCAACGTATGGGACAAGGACATGCGAGTGATCGGCGATTACGCCCGCAAGATCAAAGTGCCGACGCCGATGTTCGATGCTTCCAAGCCGATTTACATCAAGGCGATGAAGAGCGGCCTCGGCGCCAAGGACACCGCCGCAGTCTGCGTCGTGCTGGAGAAGATGGCTGGCGTCAAGCGCGGCAAGCGCAAGCGCTGAAGCTGTCATCGCCCGCGAAAGCGGGCGATCCAGTAATCGCCGAGGGTCTTTGCTTAATCCCAACGACCGTGGATACTGGATGCCCCGCCTTCGCGGGGCATGACAGTGAGAGTGCGTCGGGAGTGGCGTGATGGCATCGTTGCAGCGGTTGTCCGAAATCCGCGATGGCATGCGGATCGACTGGAATGTGCCGATCACCATGGACGACGGCCTGGCGCTGCGCGCCGACGTTTTTCGCCCGGTGAAAGACGGAAAATATCCGGTTCTGCTCACCTATGGCCCCTACGCCAAGAACCTCGCCTTCCAGGACGGCTATCCGAGCGCCTGGAACATAATGGCGGAGAAGCATCCCGACGTGACCGCGGGATCGAGCAACCTCTACCAGAACTGGGAAGTGGTCGATCCGGAGAAATGGGTGCCGCACGACTACGTCTGCGTGCGCGTGGATTCGCGCGGCGCCGGCTGCTCGCCCGGCGTCATCGATCATTTCTCGCCGCGTGAGACGAAAGATTTCTACGACTGTATCGAATGGGCCGGCGTGCAGCCGTGGTCGAACGGCAAGGTCGGGCTCAACGGCATTTCCTATTACGGCATGAACCAGTGGCACGTCGCGTCATTGCAGCCGCCGCATCTCGCCGCCATGTGCGTGTGGGAGGGCTCGGCCGACTGGTACCGCGACATGACGCATCACGGCGGCATTCTCTCGACGTTCTGGGAGAACTGGTACGACATGCAGGTCAAGACCGTGCAATACGGCGCCGGCGAGCGCGGCAGGCGCAGCCGCGTGCACGGCGAACTGGTGTGCGGGCCGGAGACGCTGACGGACGAACAACTCGCCAAGAACCGTTCCGATTTTGGCGGGCAGATTCTCGCGCATCCGATGGACGACAAATATCACCGCGACCGTTCGCCGGTCTGGGAAAAGGTCACCGCGCCGCTGTTCTCGGCCGCCAACTGGGGCGGCCAGGGCCTGCATCCGCGCGGCAACTTCGAGGGTTTCGTGCGCGCGGCGTCCAAGGACAAATGGCTGGAGGCGCATGGTATCGAGCACTGGACGCATTTCTACACCGACTATGGCCGCGAGCAGCAACTGCGTTTCTTCGATTATTTCCTGCACGGCAAGAAAGATGGCTGGAGCAAGCAGCCGAAAGTGCTGCTGCAAATCCGCCACCCGGGCGAGAAATTCGTCGCGCGCGCGGAGAGCGAATGGCCGATCGCACGCACGCGATGGACCAAATTTTATCTCGATCCCAAGTCGATGGCGCTCGCGACTAAGAAGCCATCTGCCGGCGCCAAGCTCGCCTTCGAAGCCATGGGCGAAGGCCTCACCTTCCTCACCCCGGTGCTCGAGCATGACACCGAAGTGACGGGGCCCTCGGCGCTGAAGCTGTTCGCGTCGTCGTCGACGCGCGACGCAGACTTCTTCATCGTGCTGCGCGTCTTTTCCGGCGACCTCAAGGAAGTCGTGTTCCAGGGCGCCATCGATCCGCACACGCCGATCGCCCAGGGCTGGCTGCGCGCCTCCCACCGCAAGCTCGACAAGAAACTGTCGACGCCCTACCGGCCCTACCACACCCACGACAAGAAGCAGCCGCTCACCAAGGGCACGCCGGTCGAACTCGACATCGAGATCTGGCCGACGTCGATTCGCGTGCCGGCCGGCTATCGCATCGGCCTGTCAATCCGCGGCAAGGATTACGAATACGGCGGCGCCAGCGGCGGCAAGCTGTCGAACTTCAAGAACGAGCTCACCGGTTGCGGTCCCTTCCTGCACAACAAACCGGAAGACCGGCCGCCGGCGATCTTCGGCGGCACCACAACCCTGCATTTCAGCGGCGGCAAGGCGCCCTATCTGCTGCTGCCCATCATCCCGCCGAAAAAACAGGCAGCCAAGAAAAAGCGCGGGCGGAAATAATTTGATCTGGAGAAACTTGGTCAGCGAGGACGGCCGCGCGTCCGGCAAATGCTGAGTGACTCCCTCTCCCCTGCGGGGAGAGGGTTGGGGTGAAGGGGCAAATGACTCTCGATAGTCCGTAACCCCTCACCCGCCCGCCTTCGCTGTCGCTCCGGCGGGCGACCTCTCCCTATGGGAGAGGTGAAGAGGAATTTACCGCTGACTTTACAAAATCAATCCGCGGCGAATTAGGGTGTTCATTTCCATCGCACCTAGGGTAAGGTTCGCGCAACCTTCGAATTAACAGAAGGTCCAGAGGGGGAATGAATACACAGTTCTGGGTCATCCAGGCCTTCAACGGCGTATCCTATGGCGCGCTGCTGTTCCTCGTGGGCAGCGGCCTGTCGCTGATTTTCGGTGTCATGCGCATCGTCAATCTTGCCCATGGCGCCTATTTTCTGTGGGGCGGCTACATCGCTTTGTCCGTCATTGCCGCCACCGGTTCCTGGGCGCTGTCGCTGCCGGCGGCGGCGCTCGCCGTCGCCGCGATCGGCATGGCGATGGAGCGCCTGTTTTTGCGCTCCGAGGGTCTGGGACATCTTCGCAATGCCACCATCGCGGTCGGCGTCGGCGTGCTTATCGGCCTGGCGGCCGCACGCTGGTCTCCGGCCGTCGCCGCGAGCCGGAGCGAGTTCGTGGCGGCGGCCGCGGCCGGCACCATTGCGTCGTTTCTCGTGTTGAGCCGCATTTCCATTATCCCGATCGACAACGACGTGCTTCGCCAGGTGCTGCTCACGGTCGGTTTTGCCTTTCTGTTCCAGCAAGGTGCGCTCGACATCTGGGGCGGCAACAATATGGACATCCAGCCGCCGCACGAACTGACCAGCAGCGTCGTGGTCGGCGGCATGTATTTCCCGCTCTATCGCGTGTTCATGATCGCGATGGCGGTGGCGATCGGCATATTGCTGTGGCTGGTGATGGAGAAGACGCGCATGGGCGCCGCCGTCCGCGCCACCGTCGACGACGCGCAAATGGCGCGCGGCGTCGGCATCGATACCAACCGTATCTCAATGTTCATCTTCGCGCTCGGCGCGTTTCTCGCCGCCATCGGCGGCGTAACCGGCGGCGCTTTCCTTGGCATCTACCCCGGCCTCGATTTCGAAATGCTGCCGCTCGCCTTCGCGGTTGTCATCATCGGCGGCATGGGCAGCCTCGGCGGCGCCGCGATCGGCGCGCTGGCGGTCGGTCTTGCCGACAATTTCGGCAAGGCGCTGTTCCCGGAAGTCTCCTACTTTACCCTTTACGCGCCGATGGTGCTGATTCTCGCGATCAAGCCGACCGGCTTGTTCGGACGCGAGTGAACGGCGCCCGATGACCCAGAACATGAAAATCCTGAGCGTCGCCGTGGTGCTGCTGGCGCTCGCTTTCATCGTGCCGCTACTCCAGTTCGTTCGTGGTCCTGCTGACGACGCGCGCGATGTGCTTTGCCATCCTCGCCATGAGCGTCGATTTGCTGCTCGGCTTCACCGGCCTCTCCTCGATGGGCCAAGCGGCCTATTTCGGCGTTGGCGCCTATCTCACCGCGATCCTGGCCGCCCGTTACCACTTCGGCCTGGGTTGGGATTTCTGGCTGGTGGTGATCTTCGGGATGTTGATCGGGGCGGCGCTGGCGGCGCTGTTCGGGCTGTTCGCGATGCGCGCCAGCGGCGTCTATTTCCTCATGATCACCCTCGCGCTCGGCCAATGCGTCTGGGGTCTGGCCTATCGCTGGAATTCGCTCACCGGCGGCGACAACGGCATCAACGTCACCAGCCGACCGAATTTCGGGCTCGACCTGACCAACGAGAGGACATTCTTCTTCCTGGTCTTCGCGTTCTTCGCTGCCAGCCTGATTCTGCTCTACATCCTGGTGCGATCCCCCTTCGGCCGCAGCTTGGAGGGCATCCGCGAGCGCGAATTACGCATGCAGATTCTCGGCTACAACACCTGGCTGCACAAATACATCGCCTTCGTCATCGCCGGCGCCTTCGGCGGCCTCGCCGGCGTGTTGTGGGCGCACACCAACGGCTTGATCAGTCCCGAGACCGTGGTTCTGACAACGTCGGTGGATTCGCTGCTGATGGTCGTGCTCGGCGGCGCCGGCACGCTGGTGGGCGCCGCGATCGGCTCGGGCATTGTCTTCGCCTTGCGCGAATATCTCTCAACGCTGGTGCCGTGGTGGCAGTATGTGCTCGGCGGAGTCTACGTGCTTACGATCCTCTATCTGCCGATGGGCTTGATGGGAATCCCGTCGCGCCTGCGGCAGCGGTTGAAATCTCAAGGCAACGACGAAGGTTCGAAAAAACTGGCAACAAAGCCTTCCTGACTTGCGTCGGGAAGGTCACGGCAACAAGGGAGGAATGACGATGAAAAACAAAATGCAAAAATTGCTGCTTGGCGGCTGTCTCGCGCTCGGTCTTGCCGCAGCCGTACCGTCCAACGCGGAAGAATTGCGCATCGGCTACATCTCGCCGGTGACCGGCATCTTTGCCCAGGTCGGCAAGGACATGGTCGACGGCTTCCAGCTCTATCTTGACGAACATGGCGGCAAACTCGGCGGCGCCGACGTGAAATTCATCGTCGAGGACGACCAAGGCAAGCCCGACACCGGCGTCACCAAAGCCAAGAAGCTGATCCTGCAAGACCACGTTCAAATGTTCATCGGCGGACTGCTCGCTTCCACCGGCTACGCGCTGGCACCGGTGAGCACGCAGGAGAAGACGCTCTACATCTCGTCGGTTTCGTCGGCCGACGACCTGACGCAGCGGCAGCTCAGCAAGTATCCGTATTTCCTGCGCACCAGCTGGTCGAGCTCACTGCCGCATCACGCGCTTGGGCAGTGGGCCTGCGACAACGGCTTCAAGAAGGTGATCACCATCGCTGCCGACTATGCGTTCGGCTACGAAACGGTCGGCGGCTTCCAGAAGGCGTTCGAGGATTGCGGCGGCAAGGTCATCCAGAAAATCTGGCCGCCGCTCAACACCAAGGACTTCGGGCCCTATATCCCGACCTTCAAGGCGGACGCCGACGCCATCTTCACCACCATGGTCGGCCCGATGGCGTTGCAATTCCCCAAGCAGCTTCGCGCGGCGGGCATCAAGAAGCAGATCCTGGGCAGCGGCGTGAGCTATGACGAGTTCGTGCTGCCGTTCATGGGCGACGAAGTGATCGGCGACGTGTCCGCGCTGCACTACAGCGCGGCGATCGACACCCCGGCCAACGAGACCTTCGTGAAGGCCTACCGCGCCAAGTTCGGCAAGGTCCCCGGCTACTATTCGGAAAACAACTACACCACCGCCATGTGGATCGACAAAGCGATGCAGAAGGCCGGCGGCAAATGGCCGGGCCCCGAGCAGTTCATCAAGCTGATGGCGAGCATCAAGCTCGACGCGCCGCGCGGGCCGGTCGAACTCGACGACATGCGTAACCCGATCGAGAACGTCTACATCAAGAAGGTCGAGAAGAAGAAGATGTTCGGCTATGATAAAGCCGAACTCTGGAACACAGTAATCAAGACCTACCCGCACGTCTCCCAGTTCTGGACCTACGGCAAAGAGAAATTCCTCGCGCAGCCGGTCTATGACCGCAACTTCCCGCCCTGCAAGTACTGCGAATAACCGCGACAAATGCCGGGGCTTGCGCATGCGAGCCCCGGCAAAAATTTACGACCGCGCAGAGGGTTGCATGAGTAGCGACGCAGGGAACGGCAAGCAGCCGGTTCTCGAATTGAAAGGCCTGTGCAAGAGCTTCGGCGGCCTGCAGGCGGTGCGGGACGTCTCGCTCACCATCATGCCTGGCGACCGCAAGGCCATCATCGGCCCGAACGGCGCCGGAAAGACTACGCTTTTCAACGTGATAACCGGCATCTTCCCGGCCACCGCCGGCAATATCGTTCTGTTCGGACAGGACGTGACCAATTGGCCGAGCCACCGCCGCACCGCGCTCGGCATGGCGCGCACGTTCCAGGTCACCAGCTTGTTCCCGCGGCTGACGGTACTCGACAATGTTCTGCTGGCAATCAAGGGCCTGCGCCGCTCGAAATTCGTGATGTGGCGCTTTTTGTCGTCGTACAAAGAAGTCTACGACAAGGCTCATCGCCTGCTCGAAGGCGCCGGATTCCTCGACCGCAAGGACGTCGAAGTCCGCAATCTTTCCCACGGCGAACAGCGCCAGCTCGAGATTGTTCTTGGGCTCGCCAGCGATCCGAAGATTCTTCTTCTCGACGAGCCGGCCGCCGGCCTGTCCTCGGGTGAATCGACCGAGATGGCCGAGTTCTTGATGAAGCTCAATCCTGGTCTGGCGATCCTGTTGATCGAACACGACATGGACGTGGTGTTCGACGTGGCCTCGCAGATCTCGGTTCTGCACTTCGGCGAAGTTCTGGAAACCGGTACGCCGCAGCAAATTCATTCCAGCGCCAAAGTACAAGAAATCTACCTGGGGACTGATTAGCGCATGATCCCGAAAAGTGGGAACCGGTTTTCGGAAAAGATCATGCGCCAACGGAAATAAGTCATGGCGATTCTCGAAGTCCAGGACATCCACACATATTACGGAGACGCCTACGTTCTCCAAGGTCTGTCCTTGAAGCTCGATCAAGGACAAATTCTAGGGTTGCTTGGCCGCAATGGCGTCGGCAAGAGCACGCTGGTAAATTCGATTGTCGGCTTCAACCCGCCGCGCCGCGGCAAGATCGTGTTCAAAGGCGACGACATCACGCAGAAGGCGTCATTCGAGACCGTGCGCAGCGGCATGGGCCTGGTGCCGCAGGGCCGCCGTGTGTTCCCCACTCTCGGCGTGGAGGAAAACCTGCTGGTCGCCGAGCGCAATCCCGGACGCCATGGCTGGAACCTGGACCGCGTCTACAAGCTGTTTCCGCGCCTGCACGAGCGCCGCAGCCAGCGCGCCAAGACGCTGTCGGGCGGCGAGCAGCAGATGCTGGCCATCGGCCGCGCGCTGATGACCAACCCCGACTGCCTGATCATGGACGAGCCGTCGGAAGGGCTGGCGCCGATCATCATCCAGGGTCTGTGGGAAGCGATCGGAAAGCTGAAGGAAGAAGGCCTCTCGATCCTCCTGGTCGAGCAAAGCGCCCACCTCGCCCTCAAGCTCGTCGACTATGTGCACGTGATGAGCAAGGGTCACGTGGTCTATTCGGGCAAGCCGGACGAGCTCAAGGCCAACGACGAGATCAAGTCGAGCTATCTCGGCATCTGACGAGGCAAGTTACCGCGGCTTGTCGCCGGCCAGCGTCACCCGGTGCATGATGCGCCGATAGCCGTGGTAATCGTTGATCGGATTGTGCAGCACGCAGCGATTGTCCCAGAACGCCATCGAGCCGACGCGCCAGTTGAAGCGGCAGGTGAATTCCGGACGCGTCTGGTGCTGGAACAGGTAATTCAGGATCGGCGCGCTCTCCTCCTCGTTCATGTCCTTGAAGCGCACGGTGTGCCCGACATTGACGTAAAGCGCCTTGCGCCGCGTTTCCGGATGGGTGCGCACCGCGGGATGCTCGCTGATATATTCCTTCTTGGCCTCGGCCTTGGCGCCGTCACGAATTCGGTCCTCGCGTGTGCGCGTGACGTCGGCCTTGGCCGAGTGGTTGACCGCAATCAATCCGTCCAGCATGCGCTTCATACCAGCTGAAAGCGTTTCGTAGGCGCGGTACATGTTGGCAAACATAGTGTCGCCGCCGCAGGGCGGCACCTCGCGCGCGATCAGCATGGTGCCCATCGGCGGCGTATCGAGATAGGCGGTATCGGTGTGCCAGATGCCGCCGAAATTTTTCGTCTCGTGCTCGAGCTTGACCACCGGAATGATTTCCGGAAACCCCTCGATGCCCTTGATGAAGGGATATTCGACCACGTCGCCGAAGCGTTTTGCGAAGGCGAGAAATTTCGCCGGCGGCAGGTCCTGATCGCGGAAGAAGATGACGCCGTGATCGAGCCAGGTCTGGCGGATGGAAGCGATGACGTTGTGGCCGGGCTCTGCGGCGAGATCGATGCCCAATATTTCAGCGCCAATCGAGCCGGATATAGGCCTGACTTCAAATCCATTCGTCGTCATGGCCCCGCTCCCTGCCGATAAATGCAAGCGCCATAGGTTAGCAGGAGAAATCTAGCACGGCCGGCCGCCGTCTGCCCACGGCCGCAATATCGATGATACGGCGCGCGGCGATGCAACGCAGCATCTGGGCTTTACATCATGGAAGGCATTAGCCGATGATGGGCTCCGGTCGGGCCACCAAAATGGGGCTGGTGCGCCGCTACGCGTATTGCTCTAGGCCGAATAAGGCCCGCATTGGCCGATTAAAAATGGCCGCAACAGGCCGCTCAGGTTGCAACCCCGGCAGGGGCTAAAGAGGGAGGAATAAATGTCTCGCAAGTTCACCCGTCGTAAGTTCATCGCCGGCACGGCGGCCGGCGCCGCGTTGGCGACGTTCAAGTTTCCAGCGCCGGCGATCGCCCAAGCCGCGCCGTTCAAGCTCGGCCTGCTCACCATCAAGACCGGTCCGCTCGCCCAAGGCGGCATCCAGATGGAACAGGGTATCGTCACGTTCCTGAAGGAAAAGAATTACAAGTTTGCGGGCCGCAAGGTCGAGTTCATCTCGGCCGACTGCGGCGGCACTCCGGCCGGCACCAAGACCAAGGCGCAGGAACTGGTCGAGCGCGATCACGTCGACACCATCGTCGGCCCGCTCGCCGCTTTCGAATTGCTTGCGATCACCGACTACATTCGCGATCACAAGACGCCGTGCCTGAGCCTTGCCGCCGCCGAGGACATGACGCAGCGCCGTCCCAATCCGTACTTCCTGCGCGCCTCGGCAACATCGTCGCAGGCGATGCATCCGATGGCGGACTACGCCGCCAAGGAAATGAAGCTCAAGCGCATCGTCACGATCTCGGAAGACTTCGCATTCGGTTACGAGCAGATGGGCGGCTTCCAGCAAACCTTCGAGGACAACGGCGGACGCATCGTCAAGAAGCTGTGGCCGCCGATCGTCACGCCCGACTACACGCCTTATCTCGCGCAGATTCAGGATTGCGACGGCGTCTGCCAGGGCTTTGCAGGCTCGAACCCCCTGCGCTTCCTGAAGCAATATGCCGCGATCGGCCTGAAATATCCGGTGGTCACCGGCGAAACCGGCGGCGACGACGCGCTGCTGCGCAGCTTCGGTGACGAGGCGGTCGGCATGATGAGCTGCTGCCCTTACACGCTCGACCTTGATAACGCGAGCAACAAGCGCTTCGTCGCTGCCATGAACAAGGATTACGGCGTCGATCCGGGCTTCTATTGCGCCGGCCTCTACGTCAACGGCCAGGTGGTCGAGGCAGGTCTCGAGAAGACCGGTGGCAAGTCGGACGATAAGGCCGCACTGATGGCAGCGATGAAGTCGGTGTCGCTCACCGACACGCCGCGCGGGCCGATCAAATTCGATCATCTCGGCAACGTCATCGGCGACTTCTACGTCCGCCGCGTCGAAAAGGCGGGCAAGAAGTACATCAACAAGACGGTCAAGACCTATCGCAACGTGAGTCAATTCTGGACCTACGACGAGAAGAAGTTCCTCGCGCAGCCGGTCTATTCGCGCGACTTCCCGCCACTGAAATCATGATGCAATCCGCTCCGCGGGCGCCGTACGGCGCCCGCGGCCTTTTTGACATGATGAACGCGGGAACGCTGCGCACATGAGTTTTTGGCTGGTGCTGGCGGTCAACAGCATCACATTCGGTGGGTTGCTGTTTCTGCTGTCGGCGGGGTTCTCGCTGATCTTCGGGCTGATGCGTATTCCGAATTTGACGCACGGCTCGTTGTTCATGCTGGGCGCCTATATCGGCGCTACATTTGTGATCGGCCTGCTCGGCGTTCGTCTGGATTTCTGGCTGGCGGCGATCCTGGCGACGCTGGCGGTGGCCGCGCTCGGCGCGCTGGCCGAACGGCTGTTGCTGCGCCGCCTGCCGGGCGACCAGCTGGCGCAGGTTCTGGTGACGCTCGGCCTGTCCTTCATGGCCGCCGATTTCTGCCTGATGGTGTGGGGTGGCGACCCGCTCAACGTCACGACGCCCGCCGGGCTCGGCGGCTTCGCGCGCATTGGTTCCCTGGCTTTTCCAATGTACCGCCTCGCGATCATCGTGATCGCGATGATCATCGCAATCGGGCTGTGGCTCCTGCTCGAGCGTACGCGCCTCGGCGCCATGATCCGAGCGGGCGTCGACGACCCAGACATGGCGCGCGTGGTCGGCATCCGCGTGTCGCGTCTATTTACAATCGTATTCGCGCTCGGCGCCGGCCTGGCCGCCTTCGCCGGCATCATCGGCGGACCGATCTTGTCGGTGTATCCGGGGCTCGACCAGGATATGCTGCCGTTGGCGCTGGTGGTCGTCATTCTCGGCGGAACGGGAAGTTTGCTCGGCTCGTTCGTCGGCAGCATCATCGTCGGCTTCATCTATAATTTCGGCCAGGCGCTGTTGCCGGAGCTCGCCTATTTCGTCTTGTTCCTGCCGATGCTGCTGGTGTTGATCCTGCGGCCGCAGGGCCTATTCGGCAGGCACGTGCCGTGAACGCGCGTCTCCTCACACTTGGCATCGCGTTCGTGGCGCTCGCCACGGTGCCCTATTGGATGCCCGGCATTTACTACGTCAATGTCGCAAGCCAAATCCTGTTCTACGCTATTTTCGCGCTCGGCCTGAACGTGCTGGTGGGTTACGCGGGACTGGTATCGCTCGGCCATGCCGGGCTGTTCGGCATCGCCGCCTACGCCACCGGCTTCATGCTGCAAAGCGGGTTCGGCCACACCGTCGCGATCATCACCGCGCTGGTCGTCGGCATCGCCTCGACGGCGGTCTATGCCGCACTGTCGCTGCGTGCGACCGGGATCGGTTTCATCATGATCACGCTGGCACTGGGCGAAATCCTGTGGGGCCTCGCCTATCGCTGGATCAGCCTGACCGGCGGCGACAACGGCATCAGCCTGCACTCGCGGCCGGCGCCGTTCGGATTTTCGTTCTCGACGCCAGGCACCTTCTATTACGCCACGCTGGCGGTTTTCGTGGCCTCGATAGCGGGAGTGGCGATATTCGCGCGTTCGCCACTCGGCGCCGCGCTGATGGGCACGCGCGATCAACCGCGCCGCATGAACGCGCTCGGCTACCACGTCTGGATGATCCGTTTCTATGCCTGCCTGTTCTCCGGATTGCTCACCAGCGTTTCGGGCATTCTGTTCGTCTATTACAATCAGTTCATCAGCCCGCAGACGCTGGCGCTGACCTCTTCGGCCGAGGTGCTGTTGATGGTGATTTCCGGCGGCGCCGGCACGCTGCTCGGACCGATCGTCGGCGCCACGCTGGTGGTCGTGGTCAAAACCGTGGTCAGCGGTTTCATCGAACGTTGGAATTTCCTGCTTGGCACCATCTTCGTTGCCATCGTGATCCTGATGCCGGAAGGCCTGGTGCCGGGCAGCGCGCGGCTGTGGCGGCTGGCCTGGAGAAAAATGAACGCGTCCGGCAAGTCCACCGCGGCGGGGGGCAAGGCATGAGCGCGCTCGCCGTCAAGGCCCTGTGTAAATCGTTCGGCGGCCTGCACGTCACCACCGATGTCGATCTCAACGTCGCGCCGGGCGAGCGCCGGCTGATCATCGGCCCCAACGGTGCCGGCAAGACCACGTTGTTCAACCTGATCACCGGCGAGATCACACCCGACAGCGGCTCGATCCATCTGTTTGGACAAGACATCACCACGGTGCCAAGCCGGCGACGCCCCCATCTTGGCATGGCGCGCACGTATCAGATCATCACCTTGTTCCCGCGCGACACCATCATCCACAACGTCGCGCTTGCCCTCCTTGGCTTGTCGCCGGCGCGCTGGAACCCGCTGATCGACATCAAGCATCAGGGCCACCTGATCGAACATGGCCGCGCGGCGCTGCAACGCGTCGGCCTCGACCACATTGCCGAGCGGCCATTGGCGCAGACCTCCTACGGCGAACGCCGCCGCGTCGAAATCGCCATGGCGCTCGCGCAGAGACCGAAACTGCTGCTGCTCGACGAGCCCTTTGCCGGCCTCTCCATCGACGAGCGCCGCGACGTGCATCAATGCCTGATGGCGATCCCGCGCGACGTCACGATCGTGATGATCGAGCATAACATGGACGTAGCGCTGGAATTCGCCGAGCGCATCACGCTGCTGCATTTCGGCGAGGTGATCGTCGAGGGCACCCGCGCCGAAGTGGTGGCCGACCCGCGCACCCGGGAGGTCTATCTTGGCCACTAGCGCGCTCAGCCTGAACGCCATCGACGCTTACTACGGCGACAGCCACGTGCTGGCGGACGTGTCGTTCGAGCTCGGCGAGGCGCGCATGCTCGGCCTGCTCGGCCGCAACGGCGCCGGCAAATCTACCTGCATGAACGTCACCATGGGCCTGCTGCCGCCGCGCCGCGGTGAGGTCGTGGTATTCGGCCAACCGGTCACCCGCCTGTCGCCCGAAATGGTCGCGGCGCGCGGCGTGGCACTGGTGCCACAAGGACGGCGCATCTTCAAGAGCTTGAGCGTGCGCGAGAACCTCATGGTCGCCGCGCGCAAACCCGATGTCGGAAGCAAGCACGCGCCGTGGACAGCCGATACCGTGTTCGCGATGTTTCCGCGCCTGTACGAAAGGCACAAGCAGATCGCCGCGCATCTGTCGGGCGGCGAGCAGCAGATGCTGGCGATCGGCCGCGCGCTGATGGGCAATCCGCGCGTGCTGCTGATGGACGAGCCGTCGGAAGGGCTGGCGCCGCAGATCGTCGCCGAGGTGATGGCCACCATCCGCAAGCTGAAGGAAAGCGGGCTGTCGATCGTGCTGGTCGAGCAGAACCCCCGGCTCGTTTTCGACGTCGCCGACGACATTGTCATCCTCAACACCGGCCGTGTCGCGGTGGTCTCCACGCCGGCGCAATTGGACAAGGATGGCGTCGATCTGCACCAACATCTCGGCGTATTCTGACACAGTGACGAAAGGGACTTCGATGGCGATCTGGAACAAATACGCCAACACCGCCGCCCGCAAACACGGCAAGCCGGGGCGCGAGGCGCGGCCGAAGAGCATCACCATCGACGCCCATACTCACATCGCCGTTCCGGCCGCCGCCGCCTACATCAAGCCGCATCTCGACCTCAGCACCATTCCGCTCGGCCATTTCGCCTCGGCAGCGACCAAGGAGATCAACGCCAAGCAGGAGGCCGACATCCGCGGCTGCATGACCGGTTACGACGAGCGCTTCGCCGCCATGGACAAGATGGGCGTCGATATGCAGCTCGTGATGCCGCCGCCGCCGCAGCTCTATCACACCGTCGCGATCGAATACGCGGTGCCGGCGGCCCGCATAATCAACGACGGCGTCGCCGAATTCGTCTCCAAGCATCCGGACCGGTTCATCCCGACCGGCACTGTCCCGATGCAGGACGGCCTGGAAGCGGCGAAAGAACTCGAACGCTGCATGAAAAAACTCAATTTCAAGGGGGTCGAGATCCTGACCAACGTCGCCGGCAGGGAATTGTCCGACCCCGCTTTCGCGCCGTTCTGGGCGAAGGCAGAAGAACTCGGTGCGCTCGTCATCGTCCACCCCAACGGCTTCACCGAGGGCAAGCGGCTGTCGCGCTTCTATTTCAACAATGTCATCGGCAATCCGTTCGAGACCGCGCTTGCTTTGCACTATCTGATTTTCGACGGCGTGCTGGAGCGTCATCCCAACCTGAAGATTTTCGCCATGCATGGCGGCGGCTATCTCGGCGCCTATTCCGGCCGCATCGATCATGCCTGGGGCGCGCGCTCGGATTGCCAGGCCGATTTACCGAAGCCGCCGGGCGAGTACTTGAGGAAAGTCTATTTCGACACCGTGGTGTTCACGCCGCTGCAATTGGAAGCGCTGGTGAAGACCTTCGGCGTCGACCACGTCATCATGGGCACCGACTACCCCTTCGACATGCTGGAATTCGATCCGATCGGCCACGTCAACTCGGTCGACAGTTTCGACGCCGGCACCCGTGCGGCGCTTGCCGGTGGGAATTTGAAGAAATTGCTAGAGATGTAATCTTCTAATCCCTCCCCTGAAAGCGGAGGGGATTCTTAGGCGTGCAGAAAATCCAATACCGCGGTTTCCGCGATTACCGCGGCGTCGGTGCTGTGCATTCCGGCGCGGGCGCGCTCTTCCTGCGTTTGCGTCGCCTGCAAATAGGCGCCGAGGTGGCGCGCACGCTCGATGATGCGGAAGTTCTCAGGCAAGCGCCCCGCCTCGAAGCGCTTGAGCGCGGCCGGCACGTCGGGCTCGGCCTGCAGCGCCTGCGCCAGTGCCGCAGCGTCGTCCGCCGCCTTGGAGACGCCGGCCGCCACGTGCGGCCGCGCCACGAAAGCCGCATCGCCGAGGATGGCCACGCGGCCAAAGGCCATACGCGGCGACACCAGATCGTAGATGGGCTGCAGGATGGGCTCCTCGATCAGCCGCACGATCTGGCGGAATTGCGGCCCCGCCAGGCGCTCGGCATCGGCGCGCATTTCGGCGACCGCCTCGCGGCGGATCAGCGGCGGCGGAATCGAAATCGCGTGGGTGGTGCCGCTCTCGTCGGTGAGCAGCCATTGCAGCTTGGTTTTCTCGTCGGCCGGCCGGTACCACACCACGTTGAAGCGGCGATGGCCGGCGCGCAGATCGTTGTCCGGCCCCGCCACCGGATAGCCGAGCAACTGCTCGCCCGGCGGCAGCGTGAACACCATGTATTCGAACAGGTCGCGGTGCGTGTCCGGCGGAATGGCGTCTTCCGCGATCAGCGCGCGCCAGGCGCAATAGCCGGCATAGAGCGGCACCGCGCTTGGCAGCGCTTGCTGGCGCACGGTCGAGCGCGTGCCGTCGGCGCCCACCAGCAGATCGGCCTCGATTGTTTCGCCGTCGGAAAACCGCGCCAGCACCGAATTGGCGCCTTGCTCGAAAGCCGCGAGGCCGCGGCCGCGGTGATAACGCTCGGGCGGAAAGTCGTCGCGCAGCAGCCGGTAGACACGCTCCCAGGCGGTGAGCACCTGCGGGCAATGAATCTCCTCGGTCAACCGCCCTTGCGCGTCGAGGATCTTGCGGGTGGTGATCTGCACGCCGAGCGCGTCGGTAGCGAACCCCAGCCTGCGTAAGCGCTCGATCAATTCACGCTGGGCGACGATGCCGGCGCCGCGACCGGACAATTCGCTCTCCACGCGCTCGTAGATATCCACCGTCCAGCCGGACCGGCGCAACATCAGCGCGCTCAGCAAGCCGCTCATCGAGCCGCCGATGATAACCGCCTTAGGCCCCGCCAATGGATGGTCCTCAATCTTTCCGTTTACCGAAATATGCTATATATGAGCGCAAATAGCATCGGAGGAATTCCCATGGCGCTAGGCATGCTCGACAAAGCCGCCGAGAAAAAGGACAAATCGCAGTGGCCGGCGGAGATCGCCGCCGAATTCGAGCGCGAGGCCGCGCGTCCGAATCCCTGTGTCGGCTCCACGCTGCTGTCGGAGACCGAGCGCACGCGGGTATGGATCATCCGTCTCGCTCCCGGCGAGCGCATCGGGTTCCACCGCCATGTACTGGACTATTTCTGGACCGCGGTCAGCGGCGGCCGCGGCCGTCAACACGTGCATGACGGCACCACGATCGATTATTCCTACCAGCCGGGCGAGACCCGGCACGAGAACTATGGCAAAGGCGAGTTCAAGGTGCACGATCTGGAAAATCTCGGCGACCGCGAGCTTGTGTTCATGACCGTCGAATTCAAAGACAGCGCCAACAAGCCGATGCCCCTGCCCGAGGGCGTGCGCCCACAGGCCGCCGCGGCCTGAACGGATTTCAAGCGGACGCCCGCTCCGGTCCACCGGTTAGCGGGCGTTTCATTTTGCCGCGGAATCCGCGTACCGACCGGCGGGGCCATGGACTAGCCAACCTGCCGCCCATCCTGCACACTGGCCCGAAAAGAATTAAGAACGACCGGAGAGAGGGACCGGGGGGAAATGGATTTTCCGATTGACCTGTTGATCAATGCCATCGTTGCAGGATTGCTGCTTGGCGGATTCTATGCCGCCGTCACCGCGGGCATTTCGATTTCGTTCGGCATGCTCGACATCGTCAACATCGCCCATCCGGGTTTCATCATCCTCGGCTCCTACATCGCCTATTTTTTCAATATCAATTACCATGTCGATCCGATCGTCACCTGTCTGGTGCTGTCGCCGGTCTTTTATTTGTTCGGCACCGCCATCTATCAAGTCTATTACGTGTCGTTCGAGAAACGCGGTCAGCAGTCGTTGCGTGGACTGGCGTTCTTCTTCGGCGTGCTGTTTGTCACCGAGGTAATGCTGCTGCTGGTGTTTGGCGTCGATTACCGTTACGTCGAGACCTCGTATATCGGGCCAAGCATCAAACTCGGCATCCTCGACCTGCCGACGCGCATGCTGGTGCCGTGTGTCGGCTCGCTGGTGCTGTTCGGCGCGTTGCAATTGTTCATTAGCCGCACTTTCACGGGACGCGCGGTGCTGGCGGTGTCGCAGGATCAACTGGCATTGCAATTGATGGCGGTCGACCCGATCCGCATCAAGCGTATCGCCTTCGGTGTGTCGATTGCGGTGGCGGCGCTGGCGGGCGCGTTCCTGATCATCATTCAGCCGGTCGAGCCGTCGGTCGGGCGTGAATATATCGGCCGCGTATTCGCCATCTGCGTGCTCGGCGGGATGGGCAGCATGCCGGGCACGCTGATTGCCGCCATGCTGCTCGGCGTGCTCGAAAGCATCACCGCCACCTTTTACGGTCCGTCGTGGGCGCCGGCAGTATCGTTCGGCGTCCTTTTGCTCACGCTTGCTTTCCGTCCCTCTGGCCTGCTGGGACGCTGAACCCATGCGCATGCCGGTTTTCACAGTGATCGCGGCTCTGGTGGCGCTCGCGCTATTCATGGTGCTGCGCCTGCCGAACATCGAGTACCTGTTCGTTGCCGGCTATACCATCGTGCAATACATCGTGCTGTCGACCGCATGGAACATCCTCGGCGGCTATTGCGGCTACGTGAATTTCGGCTCGGCGGCGTTTTTCGCGCTTGGCGCATACAGCACGGTCACGCTGGCGACGTTCGGCACTCAACTCGACGACTTGGTGCCGGAGAGCATGGCGCCGTTCTTCCACCTGATCTTTCCGTTGCCGATCCCGGTCCTGATCGTCGTCGGCGGCATTGTTTCCGGCATCGTCGGCTTCGGCACCGGCTATCTGACGCTGCGGCTGCGCGGCGCATTTTTCGCGATCGCAACGCTGGCGCTGTCGGTGGTGCTGGCGACGCTGGTGGTCAATTGGGACTTCGTCGGCGGTTCAGGCGGCGCCTATGTGGTGCGGCCGGGCGAGTTCCCCGGCCTCGGCAGCTACATGCAATATCTGTTCTTGCTCATGCTGGGGCTCGCGGTTCTCTCCATCGTGCTGGCGCGCTGGATCGAGCGCTCGCGGCTCGGTTACGGCTTCGCCGCGATCCGCGACGACGAACTTGCGGCCGAGGCTTCCGGCGTGCCGACGTTGCGGCTCAAGCTGATCGCGACCACACTTTCGGGCGCGCTGATGGGCATGGCCGGCGCGCCATTTCCCTACTACATCGGCTATCTGGCGCCGGCGTCGGCATTCGGACTCGAATACGCGGTCAACTCGATCGCCATGCCGCTGATCGGCGGCACGACGAACTGGATCGGTCCGGTGATCGGAACGATTATGCTCGGAACGCTGCAACAGGTCACGACCGTCACGATCTCATCCGCCGTCAACGTGCTGCTGGTCGGCGTGCTGCTCATCGCCTTCGTCATCATTGCGCCCAACGGCATTGTCGGGCTGGTGCAAGAACGCCTGCGTGCCCGGAGAAATAAATGACCGCGCTGTTGCAGGTGCAGAATTTGCGCAAACGCTTCGGCGGATTCGTCGCGCTCGATGGCATCGACCTCGACGTGCAGCCTGGCGAGCGGCTCGGGCTGATCGGGCCCAACGGGTCGGGCAAAAGCACGCTGGTCAACTGCATCTGCGGCACGCTGCAAAACGAACAAGGCAGCGTACATTTCGACGGCCAGACAATGGACGGCCTGCCGGCGCATGAGCGCACCCATCGCGGGCTCTCGCGCAGCTTCCAGTTGCCGCGCCCGTTCCCGAGCCTGACGCTTGCCGACAATCTGCGCATTCCGATGCTTTACACCGTGCATACCCGTTCCGGCCCTTTGCACGCCGACAATGTCGAGGCGCGCTGCGCCGAACTCCTGCAACTGGTCGGACTGGAGAAGAAAACGCGCCATCTGCCGCGCGATCTCACGCAAGTCGAGATGCGCAAGCTCGAACTTGCGCGCGCCATGGCGGCGGAGCCGAAGCTGCTGATTGCCGACGAGGCGATGGCCGGCCTCTCGCATTCCGAGATCGAAGATATTCTCGCGCTGCTGATGCGGCTGAACGGCAGCGGCATTACCGTCATCATGATCGAGCACATCATGACCGCGGTGATGAGCTTCTCGCAGCGGCTGGCGGTGCTGGTGTCCGGCAAGAAGATCGCCGACGGCAAGCCGGAAGAGGTGGTGCGCGATCGCGAAGTGGTGAGGGCATATCTTGGGGAGTAGCATCACCATCGAGAACGTCCATGCCGCCTACGGCGCGGTGCGCGTGCTGGAGGACGTGACGATCGCCGTTAACTCCGGCGAGACGGTCGCCCTGCTTGGCACCAACGGCAATGGCAAAAGTACGCTGATGAAGTGCGTGATGGGCATCGTGCGCCCGATCGCGGGCCGCATCATCGTGGAGATCGACGGCGAAAAGCACGATGTGGTCGGCCGCACCACCGAGCAGATCGTCGATCTCGGCATCGCGCTGGTGCCGGAAGGCCGCCGCCTGTTCCCTAAGCTTACCGTGGAGGAGAACTTGCTGCTCGGTGCGTTCCGTCAAAAGGCGCGCGCCCAAATCAAGAGCAACATGGAATTCTGTTGCGAGGCTTTCCCGCGCTTGGCGGAGCGGTTGCATCAACTCGCCGGCAGCATGAGTGGCGGCGAACAGCAGATGCTGGCGCTGGCGCGCGCGCTGATGCTGGCGCCGCGCATCCTGTTGGTGGACGAGCCTTCGGTAGGACTTGCTCCGCTGCTGGTCAGCCGCACCATCGACGCCATCAAGCAGCTCAAGGATCACTACCAGCTCACGGTGCTGATGGCGGAGCAGAATTTCACCCAGGCAATCCGCATCGCGGACCGCGGCTACGTGATTGTGCACGGCAAGATCGCGTTCGAGGGCCGCTCGGCCGACGAGCTCAATAACAACGACCTGGTGCGCAAGCTTTATCTCGGCATGTGAGGCACCGCGCTAATCCGCTTAACCCGCCATCCTGAGGTGCGAGCAAAGCGAGCCATCGCAAGTCGGCTACAGCCGACTTGCGCACTAACAATCCGAAGTCGGGCATACCCGACTTCGGTGGATGAACGGCCCGGGCAGTCACCCTTCGAGGGCCGCGCTCTGCGCGGCCACCCCAGGGTGACGGGTAAACGAAAACGGCGCGGACCTTGGCAGTCCGCGCCGCGATTGTTTCGGGCTGAACGTGAATTATTTCAGGGCACTTGCGTAAGGATAGATCACGTTGCCGGTCTTGAGATCGGCTGGCGTGAGCACGGTCTGGTAGCTCATGCCCTTCCAGACATCGAGGCCCGCGCCCTGCTTGATGCCGTGATATTGGACCTGCAACATGCGCGACTTCGACCATTCGCCCTTGGCATTCTTGCCGAAGGTGATGTCGCCCATGATTGTTTTCATGGTGTGGCTGCGCATGTAGTCGGCGATCTTGTCATCGCTGATGCTGTTGGTCGCCTTGATCGCGTCCGCTAGCAGTTCGAGGTAGGCATAGCCCCAGGTGCCAAGATAGTAGCCGAGCGGGTCGACGCCTTCGGATGCCGCGCGCGACTGATAGACCGCGAGGAACTTGTTGGTCGCGTCGGTCGCCTGCGACGGCACCCAGGTTTCGTAGTTGATGATGCCGTTGAGCGCCGGGCCGAGCTTCTGCTTGAATACGGTGGCCTGCAGACCGACCATGGCGCCGCCCAGCATCTTCGGCTGGTAGTTGAGCTCCTTGATCGAGTTGAGCATGCCGACCGAGTCGTTCGGATAGGAACAAACAATGACCATGTCGGCATTGGCGGATTGCAAGGCGCGGACGATCGGGCTGAAATCCGTCGTCGTCGGCGGATAGCTCTTGTCGTAGACGATCTTGACGCCGAACTTTTTCGCGTTGTCGCGCGCGCCTTCGCACGCGTTCTTGGAGAATTCAAGATCGGACCATGCCAGGGAAACGTCGCCGGCTTCGGTTTCTGCTGCGCCGCGACCTGGAAGAAACCTTCGGTGAATGCCGGCTTGGTGTCCGGGCCCGACGGCAGCATCGAGAAATATTTCGGATAGTTGAACTTACTGTTCACCGCCAGTCCGAACAGGCCGATGAAGACCTTATTCTTCGCGATAACGACCGGCATGGCGGGCGCGATCATGGCGGTGGCATAGGGGCCGACCACGAGATCGACTTTGTCGACGTCGAGCAGCTTGGTGTAGATGCTGGGCACGTTCGAGGGCTGGCTCTGATCGTCGTAATAGACGAGCTTCACCTGACGCCCAAGCAGGCCACCGGCCTTGTTGGTGTCTTCTTCCCAAATCTTGGCGCCGAGCAACGCCTGCTTGCCGTTGGCCGCGAGGCCGCCGGTCAACGCCATGCTGAAGCCGATCTTGATCGGCTCCTTGCTTTGGGCGTTGGCCGAATTAACGAGCATCGTCCCAGCCGCAATGGCGACCGTTACCCCCGCAAACCATGCAAATGTTTTGGATTTAACAATTCGCAGCATGTTCGTCCTCCCGATTAGCCGTTGTTTTTTTGCATCTTACGCGTATTCCGCCGGAATGCGCTAGAGGGTCGCAGGCCCGGAAAAGTGGGCTATATCCCCTCCACCATGATGGTTTCCACCTCGCCCGCCCCGCTGCGCCGGAATGCCGCGGCCTTGTCGTATTCCGGCGATGTGAAGCACGCGACGCCCTGCTCCAGGGTCGGAAACTCGATCACGATGAAGCGATGGAATTTGTGCGGGCCCTCCATGATCTGAAAACGGCCGCCGCGCGCCAGCACCTTGCCGCCGAATTTGGCAATGATGGCGGGCACCAGGTCAGTGTATTTCTTGTACTCGACCGGATCGTTAACCTTCGAACGCGCAACCCAATAAGCAGGCATGAATACCTCCTGACAGTGCTGTTGTAGTGACCGGAACGGATGCGAACTTTTCTCATAACATCGGTCACCGTGTAGTGCCGCGCAAGATCGTCGGCATCGCGGCGCTCGATCAGCAGGCGGCCACCGCCGATGTTCTCACATCCTTTCCCGGAGTGAAAAAAGAGAACTAGCCTGGCGGCACCACAGAATTTGGCGCGCCCTATGGCGCGCCAAACTGGCGGAAGTGGAAGCCGGCGCGATGGAGACTTAGCCGCTACGCCGCTGCAGCGTTGCGCGCGTGCAGTGCCATGGCGGTAAGTGCGGTTCCACCGAACACCATATTGATGCCGACCAGCAACCCGATCGCCCAGGCCGCCGTGCTCGGCAGGCCAGCGAAGATCATCGCGCCCAAAACCAGGTCGATAATGCCGCTCACCAGCATCCAGCCCCAGCGGCCGGACAATTCACGCTTGTGATCGAGCGCGAACATGATCGAGGCGATGCCCTCGATGATGAAGAAGGCGACCAGCACGATGGTGAGCGAAACCGCGCCGCGCAATGGCGACGCCAACAGCAGCGCTCCGACCACGATTCCCAGCACCGCCGAAATCAACGCCCACCAGAATCCCGGGGCTTGCCGCATCCAGAAGGTCGAGACCATGCCCATGATGCCGCTGACCAGAAACAACCAGCCCAACACGACGGTCGCCGCCAGCGTCGCGATCACCGGGATCACGATGGCGGTCGCGCCTAGAACCACCAGGACGATGCCCTCGACCAGGAACAGCACCCAATGGTCGTGCGCCGCGCGCCGAAGACGATTGACGTCGGATTCGTTGACGGACATGACAGCCTCCTATCGCCCCGCACCATCATAGACGCTTTTGACCCCGCCGGAACGGTATAAGATCGCCATCGGCGGTTCTATTTGTCCATCCAATCCGCGCATTTTTGCACTGCGGTCTCGGCGCCCCAGGGTTGAATGGGCACGGTCGATGTCGAGTTTTTCGGCGATCCTTCGATGATGCGGTCGCTATAGACCATGTAAACGAGGACGTTGCGCTTGGTATCGCAGCCGCGCACGATCTGCATCTTCTTGAAAAACAGCGAGCGGCGTTTGCGGAACATATCCTCGCCTTGCGAGAATTTGGCCTTGAAGTGAATCGGACCGATCTGCCGGCAGGCCAGCGAGATATCGGAGACTTCCTCCGCAACGCCGATCCAGCCCTTAAGGCCGCCGCGTTCCGGCACGGTAAAATGGCATGCGACACCCTCGACGTCCGGATCGTCGAGCCCATAGGTGGCGAGCTTGTCGTTCGGTGTCAGAAGCTTGAACACCGTCGAGCGCCTGAAGATGAGATCCGGCTCGTCGGCCGCGCGTGACGGAATCGCGCTGAGCGCAACGAACCCGCCGATAAGCAATGCCAGAAATGCGCGCAAGAAACCCTCCAATCATGGTCATTGGTGTTTCCCGCGAGATAGGAATTGCAGAGAAGCAGCGGAAGGGGCTCACGCCCACAGGCGCTCGTTCTCCAGGCCCTTGTAGAGGCCGGCGACGTAGTCGCCATAGCCGTTGAAGATCAGCGTCGGCCGGTGCTCGCCGGTGCCGATCACTTCTTCGCTCGCCTGGCTCCAGCGTGGATGCGGCACCGCCGGATTGACGTTGGCCCAGAAGCCGTATTCGGCCGATTGCAGCGCCTCCCAATAACCTTTCGGCCGCTGCTCGACGAAGCTGAAGCGCACAATCGACTTGATCGACTTGAAGCCATATTTCCACGGCACCGCGAGCCGCAAAGGTGCGCCGTGCTGCTTGAGCATCGGGTGGCCGTAGGCGCCGGTAGCGATGAAGGCAAGTTCGTTGCTCGCCTCCGCCATAGTAAGGCCTTCGACATAGGGCCAGGGAAACCAGGTCTGCCGCTGCCCAGGCGCCAGCTTCGGATTCGAGAAGGTCTCCATCCGCACGAATTTGGCGGAGCCGAGCGGCTTGGCGAAATCCACCAGTCTGGCGAGCGGAAAACCGGTCCACGCGATCGCCATGCTCCAGGCTTCAACGCAGCGGTGGCGATAGGTGCGCTCCTCCAGCATCATCTTGCGGATCAACTCGTCGACGCCGATCTCTAACGGCTTCTCCACCAGGCCGTCGATCTTCACCATCCACGGCCGGATCGGCAACATCTGCGCCTGCTCGGAGACCTCCTTCGACGAATTGAATTCGTAGAAATTATTATAATGCGCGTTGATCTTCTCGTCGGTGATCGGTCGATCGAGCGTATATTTCTCGTTGCGCTTGGCCGGATAGAGATTGGCCGTCGGGTCCGGCAGATTGGCCAAATCCGAGACGCGCTGCGCGCCGGCGGCGCGAGGCATCAACGCCACCGCACTCGCCCCGCCCGCCAAAAATGCTCTTCGGTTGAAGAACAAGTGCGCGGGTGTGGCAAGGCGGTCGGGAATGTCCCAGCCGCGGCGGCGGATGACGTTCATGGCGCAAGACCCCCGAGAATCGTGCGCCAACAGGTACGGCGACGCGCCTTCACAGGCAAGTCACGGATGCGCTATTGCGCTGACTCCCGAGCACAAATGGTATCGAATCACTCCGCCGCCCTTTTCGCCGCGATGATCTGATCGGCGGTGCGCCCGGTGAGTTCGGCCATATGGTCGAACTTGAAGGCGAACGAGCCGACGCCGGCGGTGGCCGAGCGCACCTCGATGATGAGGTCGCCAATCTCGGCTTCCGCCATCTGCGCGCGCACCGTGTCCCAGCCCTGCCAGCCCTCGCGGGTGTCGAAGCCGAGGATCTGCCCGCGGCGGCCGGCGAGGATGGCATTCATCTTGGCGGTGGCCTCGCTCGGGCAAACGATCTCGACCAGATGGATCGGCTCCAGCAGCACGGGCTGGCACTGCGGCAGGCCCTCAACGATGCCGACGCGGCCGGCGATGCGGAACGCCATGTCGGAGGAATCCACCGTATGATAGGAGCCGTCGATCAGCGCCACCTGGATATCGACCACCGGGAAGCCGAGCGGGCCGTGCTTGAGGCCGTCGAGCACGCCCTCCTCCACCGCCGGGATGTAATTGCGCGGCACCACGCCGCCGGTAATCCTGTCTTCGAACTTGAAGCCGGAGCCGCGCGGCAACGGCTTGATCTCCAGCATGGTGTCGCCGAACTGGCCGTGCCCGCCGGATTGTTTCTTGTGCCGCCCGCGCACGGTGACCGGCTTGCGGATGGTCTCGCGATAGCCGACGATGGGCGGCCGCGTCGACACCGGAACCGCATAGCGCTCGCCGAGCCGCTCGGCCGCCACGCGCAAATGCATCTCGCCCTGGCCCCAGATCACCACCTCGTGGTTCTCGGCGTTGTGCACGACGCTGAGCGAGGGATCCTCTTCGGTCAGCTTGGTGAAGGCGGCGCCAAGCTTGACGTCGTCCTTGCGCTCTTTGGCCTGTACCGCCAGCGCGAGTACCGGCGCATAGGGCTTCACCTCGACCAGCGCCGCATGCGCGTGCTTGCCGGCCGACAGCGTGTCGCCGGTCTTGGCGTGATCGAGCTTGCCGAAGGCGACGGTTTCGCCGGCGACGGCCTGCCCGCGTTTATCGAAGTGTTGGCCCATGATCTTGAACACCCCCGACACGCGGCCGGCCTCGCCTTCCGGCGTATTGAAGGTGGTGCCGTCGCCGGCCTGTCCGGCAAGCAGCCGCGCCACCGACATCTTGCCGCCGTGGGTGGTGTGGAAGGTCTTGAGCACCAGCGCCAGCGGATCGTTGCCGGTCTTGTCACCGGTTTTGGCGCCAAGACGTGCGGCGGTCTCGGCCACGCCGGGCGCTTCGTGGCGCAACGCCTTGAGCAGGCGCAGCACGCCATTCGAACGGGTGGCGACGCCGAGCAGCACCGGGACGACCAGACGCTCGCGCAATTCCTTGGCGAGATCGTCGAACACCTTGTCGCGCGGCGGCTGGATGTCCTCGAGCAACTGCTCCATCAGTTCGTCGTCGTGATCGGCCAGCGTCTCCAGCATGGTGAAGCGCGCTTGCTTCTCGCGATCGAGGTCATCGCCGCTGAGCTCGATGACCTCGGACGCCATGTGTTCCTTGTAGACGTGCGCGCGCTCGAGCGCGAGATCGACGAAACCGGCGATGAGATCGCCGTTCCAGATCGGAATCTGGCGCAGCAGCAGCGGTACGCGCGAGGCCGGTTGCAGCAGCTTGAGCGTCTCGCGCACGCGCTTGTCCGCCTTGTCGATCTTGTTGAGGAACAGAAAGTGCGGAATATTGAGGTCTTCCAGTTCGCGCAGAATCAGTTGCAGCTGCGGCACCTTCTTCTCGTCGGCCTCGCAGACCACGACCGCCGCGTCGACCGCGGGCAGCGCCGTGCGCATGTCGTGAATGAATTCAATCGAACCGGGGCAATCGATAAAAGTATAGCTGTCGTCCATGAAGGTGGTGGTGGCGACCGAAGCCTCGATGCTCATCTTGTGGTGGCGGGCTTCCTTGCTGGCGTCGCCGACCGTGGTGCCGGCTTCCGTCGTGCCCTGGCGCTGCACCGCGCCGGTGCGCGCGAGGATCGCCTCTAACAGCGTTGTCTTGCCGCTCTGGAATGGGCCCACCAGCGCGATGCACCGGGGACCCGCGTTTCTTATAGAATTGGGACTCGTACCGTTTTGTCCCATAAATACCTCCCTTGCCGGCCGGGAGGTCGGACCTGGTTTCCCGGCCCTGTCACAGTATCGTCTCAGGTGAGAGTAGCACTGGCAAGGGGCGACGGTGGAAATGAAACGGCCGCCCGCAGGCGGCCGTCGGAACCGTCGTGACGTGCAAGCTCAGCGCGCCGGACGCAGTTCGAGCGAGGCGACTCCGGCCGCAAGATTGAGACCGGTCTGGCCCGTCACCGACAAAGGCTGCAACGCGACCGTGCGGTTGGAGCCGCCGATCAGCGCGTTGGCGCCGAGACCGACCGCGACGGTCGCTTCAGCCGTCGCGCCGGTATAGGTTCCGGCAAGAACGCCGAAGCCGCGCGACGACGGCGCGTAAACCGCCCACACCATCTGGCCGGCCGACGTCGCACCGATATCCAAGCCGAACTTGCTGATGGTGCCGATATAGGCCTCCTGCGGGCCCGGCATGTCCGGACTGAACAAACACTGCACGCCCTTCTGCGAACCGATGATCATGCCGAGGCCGCCGGAAACATCGCAGACCAGCGTGCCGGCTTTCACGCGATCCTGGGCGGATGCGCCGCCGACCGCCGCGACAAAGCCCAACGCGAGAACGCCCAGCCCTAGGAAAATGCGACGCATACAACCCCCCTTGGTGATTATGCAGTGCTGACGCGATTGTGGGCGGACTCTCGGGCGAAGTCAAAAGCGGCCCGCCGACTGGTAAACGGGTAATGTGGCCTTGGCGGGGGCATTCAGCGTTTATTTCAAATTCCCGCAAAAACGCTGGATGCGGCGGCAAGCTTCTTCCAGGTCCTCGGTCTTGGTGGCGTAGGAAATGCGGAACGCAGGCCCGAGCCCGAAGGCTGTGCCCTGCACCACCGCAACGCCTTCGGCCTCCAGCAACTCGGTGACGAAATTCTCGTCGCTCGCGAGCTTCTTGCCGGTCGACGCGGTCTTGCCCATGGTGCCGGCGCAGGACGGATAGACATAGAACGCGCCCTCCGGCGTCGGGCACTTGATGCCGTTCGCCTGGTTGAGCATCGACACGACAAGGTCGCGGCGTTCCTTGAAGATCTTGTTGTGTTTGGCGATGAAATCCTGCGGCCCGTTGAGCGCTTCCACCGCCGCCCATTGCGACACCGCCGCCGGGTTCGAGGTGGATTGCGACTGCACCATCGCCATCGCCTTGATCAAGGGCTCCGGCCCGCCGGCATAGCCGATGCGCCAGCCGGTCATGCAATAGGCCTTCGAGCAGCCATTGATGGTGAGCGTGCGCGGATAAAGCTGCGGCTCCACCTGCGCCGGCGTCGAGAACTCGAAGTCGTCGTAGACCAAATGCTCATACATGTCGTCGGTCATCACGTGCACGTGCGGGTGTTTCACCAGCACGTCGGTCAGAGCCTTCAACTCGGCGCGCTTATAGGCCGCGCCCGACGGGTTCGACGGCGAATTGAGCAAGACCCATTTGGTTTTCGGCGTGATGGCCCGCTCGAGCTGTTGCGCGGTCATCTTGAAGCCGGACGCCATGCTGGTCTCGACCGCCACCGGCGTTCCGCCGGCGAGCAGCACCATGTCGGGATAGCTCACCCAATACGGCGCCGGGATGATCACCTCGTCGCCGGGATTGAGCGTCGACACAAACGCGTTGTACAGCACCTGCTTGCCGCCGGTGCCGATCGTGATCTGCGACGCCTCGTAGTCGAGATCGTTCTCGCGCTTGAACTTCTTGACCACGGCGTCTTTCAGCTCGGCGATGCCGTCCACGTTGGTGTACTTGGAGGCCTTGCCGTCGCGGATCGCCTTGATCGCCGCTTCTTTGATATTGTCGGGTGTGTCGAAATCGGGCTCCCCGGCGCCCAGACCGATGACGTTGCGGCCCGCCGCTTTGAGCGCGCGCGCCTTGTCGGTGACGGCGATGGTGGCCGACGGTTTGACCCGCTTGAGCTGGTCCGCAAGGAAAGCCATCGAAAGTCTCCGAATCTCCCTCTGCATGCACTTAGATATAATGTCGTAATCGGCCAAAACGGCGACAGCAAGACGCAAAGAGTGATGCATTCATCAAGCCAGTTGATGGCTTAGGCCGATTGTGCGGAAAGAGCCCGTTGGCCGCGTTAATCGCGAACAGGCTGTGCGCATTTTCCCACATTGGTTAACCAGCGGGCAATCTCGGCATGTTAGCGGTCGCCGGAAGGGCCCAAGGGCCCGTAGGAGAACCATTCATGACCTGGCAAGCGGCAGGCCTGCGCCGGCTGGATGGCATAATCTGGTCGGTCATCGCGGCTGTCGCGATGCTTGTGCTGGCTTCGACCATGCTGGGAAGCTTCCATCTAGTGTGGAAGTCGTTCCTTGCCCCCGGTGTAACGGCAGCGATCTTTCTTTGCGGCCAATGGTTCTATCACACACGGCGGCCGGATCCGCGCATTGCCGGCGCGCTCGGTACCACCGCGCAGTTGATCGCCTTCGCTGCCGTCGGCGCGCCACTGTCCTATATCGGCGCCAGCTTCGCCCTGCCCTTGCACGATCACTGGTTCGAGGCCGCCGACCGCGTGCTAGGTTTTGATTGGCCCGGCCTTCTGGCCTGGATGGATGCTCATGCCTCCATCCATCCGGTGTTCCGCATCGTCTATTTAAGCCTGATGCCGCAGACCGTGGTGGTGGTCCTGGCATTAGCCTGGACTGACCGGCTTGCTAACCTGCGCCTCGTGATTATCGCCTTTGTCCTCGCCACGCTGGTGACTATCGCGGTCGCCGCCGCCGTGCCCGCCGAAGGCGTCTGGGGCTTCCACAAGCTGCACGCCGCCGCCTATCCCGACATCGTTCCGGCCACCCGCGATTTGCATCTGCCGATCTTTTATGGCCTGCGCGACGGCAGCTTTCGGCTCCTGATGGCAAGCGGCGCGGCAGGCATCGTCACGTTCCCGAGCCTGCACGCGGCTTTGGCTTTGATCCTGACCGCCGGACTCTGGCCAGTGCCGGTACTGCGTTGGATCGGCTGATCCTCAACGGCGTCATGTTGATTTCGATCCCGGTCGATGGTGGCCATTATTTCATCGATATGCTGGCCGGGCTAGGCATCGCCATCCTGTGCCTCGTGGCCGCGCGCATCGTGGTCGCGTGTCTGGCCGCGCATTCCGCACCTGCGAAGGCGGCGTTTGGGCCGGTGTCCGCCCCCGAGGTGGCGGCGCCGACAGGCTAGCGCCGCTACCCGCGTGGCCGTTAGAATAGTGTCCCAAGAGCCGGACAACGGCCGCCACCACACCAGGGAGCGCGCCATGCAGCTTTCCGCCGAGCAGCTACGGGCCTTCGACGAGCAGGGCTACGTCTTCTTCCCCAATTGCTTCTCCGAGGAAGAGATCGCGCTGTTGCGCGCGGAAGCCGAGAACATTCTCAAGCAGGACCGCCAGGAAGTCTGGCGCGAGAAATCCGGCGCGCCGCGCACCGCCTTCGCCGCGCACACCTTCAGCGAGGTGTTCGGGCTGCTCGCGCGGCACCCCCGCCTGATCGAACCGTTGCGGCAATTGTTCGGCGAGGAAGTCTACGTCCATCAGTTCAAGCTCAACGCCAAGGCCGCCTTCGAGGGCGACGTCTGGCAATGGCATCAGGATTACGGCACCTGGCAGCGCGACGACGGCATGCCGGACGCGCGCGCGATGAACATCGCGGTGTTCCTTGACGAGGTGATGCCGATCAACGGCCCGCTGCTGCTGATTCCAAAAAGCCACAAGCAGGGCGTCTTCGCCGCCGGCCACGACAAGCTCACGACGTCTTATCCGTTGTGGACGCTCGACAAGGAAACGGTGACGCGGCTTGCATCCGAAGCGGAAAACGCCGACGGCGTCGGCATCGTGGCGCCTACCGGCAAGCCCGGCTCGGTGCTGATGTTCCACGGCAACCTGGTGCACGCCTCGCCGCCCAACATCACGCCGTACCCGCGCAAGATCGTCTACCTGACGCTGTGCGCGGTTTCCAACCACATCACCAAGTTCACGCGGCCGGAATGGATCGCGCATCGCGACTTCGCGCCGATCAAGCCGTCCGACGACGACGCCTTGCTGGAATACGCCCGCGCGCACCGGGTGGCGGCAGAATAATTTTTTCATATCGGCGCGCTCGGCGCGCCGCGCCTGCTGCGATACGCCACAAATTTGGCAAAGCCGTGCGGCACACGGTCTGAGCCGGCCTTGTAAATGCCGGACTTTGCTTCCCATATCGGAGCCGGTAACCGCTTCGGGGCAAATCCACGCACAAACCAAATAGAATCTGGATGTACACGCTCTATTCGGATCAGCGTTCCGGCAACAGCTACAAGGTGCGCCTGGCGCTGGCCCGGCTCGGCATTCCGTTCAATCTGGTGGAAATTGACATCCTGCAAGGCGCCAGCCGCACGCCGGAATTCCTCGCCAAGAATCCGAACGGCCATGTCCCCCTGCTCGAGGTCGCGCCCGACCGCTACCTCGCCGAATCGAACGCCATTCTCTGGTACGTCGCCGGCGGCACCACATTGGCACCCGAGGATCGCATCGAGCGCGCCGAAGCCATGCAATGGATGTTCTTCGAGCAGCACAGTCTCGAGCCGAATATCGGAGCCGCCTATTTCTGGCTGACGCTGGTCAAGGGTGGCCGCGATTTGCAGCAGCACGCGTTGGAGGACTGGATGGACAACGGCTATCGCGCGCTCGGCGTCATGGAGATGCACCTCGTGAGCCGCCGCTTCTTCGCCGCCGACCGTTTCACCATCGCCGACATCGCGCTCTACGCCTACACCCACGTGGCGAACCGCTGCGACTTCGACCTCGCACGCTTCCCGTCCGTCCGCGCCTGGCTCGACCGGGTAGCGGCGGAGCCCGGCCACGTGACAATGGACTGGCAGCCGGAAGCGCTTACCGCGGCGCAGTAGACCGCGGAAAGTGGCGCCGTTCACGTTTCGCTGACCATAGTCACGAAAACGCCGCGGTTCCGACCGGCTTTGCCGCAATGGGGCCGAACGGCCGCCCGCATCACGTACCAGCATGGAACCGTTCGCTGGGCGAATCGTTTGACGGTCATGCGCAAGGCCATTGAAAACACCGGCTTCACGCCTCCCTCGGGCCGCGCGCTCGGCTATGAGCGCCACCGGATCGCGCTCGCCGAGTTGCTGGCGATCGTCGGGCTCGCGCTCTCCACCATCGTGGCCGCGACCGTGGTGACGGTCGGCATCGCCCGCGCCAACGTCGCCGGCAATGTCATCGACAGCGAAGGCAGTGTGTTCACGATGGCGCTGTTGCTCGGCCTGGTCTTCATCGCCATGGGCGGCTTGGGCGCTCTCACGCTGCCCGGCCGCAAGCCGAAAAAGCATTAAACCACCGGGGACTGTCGGAACCCTCCACGATCCCGCATAGTTGGTGCGGGACCGAGGGAGACGGGAATGCATTTTATTTTATGGCTGGCGGCCCTGCTGCTGCCCGGGGGCGCCGCTTTGGCGGCGCCGCAATCGGTTCCCTCCTCCGCCGGCGAGCTCAAAGTCGAAACCGTCGCCGGCGGCCTGGTGCATCCCTGGTCGCTCGCCTTCCTGCCCGACGGGCGCATGCTGGTGACCGAGCGGCCCGGCCGCATGCGCATCGTCACGCGCGGCGGTCAGTTGTCGCCGCCGCTCGCCGGCGTGCCGGGCGTCTATGCGCAAAGCCAGGCCGGACTGATGGACGTGATGCTAGGCAACGATTTCGGAAAAAACCGCACGATTTATTTCTGTTACGCCGAGCCGGCCGAGGGCGGCGGCCGCGTCGCGGTCGCGCACGGGCAGTTGGAGGAAAACGGCCGCACGCCGCGCCTGGTGGCGGTGACGACGATCTTCCGCCAGCGCGGCCCCGCCTCGCACGGTCTCAACATCGGCTGCCGCATGGCGCAGGACAAGGACGGCAACCTGTTCGTGACGCTCGGCGATCATTTCTCGCCCGCCGAAATGGCGCAGACGCTCGACAACCACATCGGCAAGATCGTGCGCATCCGCCCCGACGGCGGTGCGCCGCCCGACAATCCGTTCGTCAACCGGCAAGGCGCGCTGCCGGAAATCTGGGCCTACGGCCTGCGCAACGCGGAAGGCCTCGCCTTCAATCCGTCGGACGGAAAACTCTGGGAGCAGGAGCACGGCCCCAAAGGCGGCGACGAGATCAACATCATCGAGGAGGGCAAGAACTACGGCTGGCCCAAGGTCAGCTACGGCGTCAATTACGACGGCACGCCGGTCGGCACCGGCAAGCAAAAGATGGCGGGCGTGCAGGAGCCGGCGTGGCATTGGACGCCGTCGATCGCGCCGTCCGGCATGGCGTTCTACACCGGCGATTTGTTTTCCGGCTGGAAAGGCAGCCTGTTTAACGGCGCGCTCAAATTCGAGCTGCTGTCGCGGCTCGAGCTCAAGGGCGGCAAGGTGGTGAAAGAAGAGCGCCTGCTGCAGGCTTTGCGCGAGCGCATCCGCGACGTGCGGCAGGGGCCGGACGGTGCGCTCTATCTGCTTACCGACAATTCCGCCGGTCGCATCCTGCGCGTCGCGCCGGCGAACTAGCGCATGATCCCGAAAAAGCCTGCCCTCGGACTTGATCCGAGGGTGGGGACCGCTTTTCGGAAAAGATCATGCGCAGGCAAAATGTTAGGGAAGCACAGTGATTCAATCTAAACGGATCACGCTCTAACGAGCGACCGCCTTGCCACAGCGCGCGCTTGGCCTTGGTTTGATCGACGAGCGCGCCAAGCGGCGCGGTCGCCATCATTCCCGCCAGTCCGCCGATGGTCATCACCAAACCGATTTCCGCCCGCGACCAATGTTCGGCCTGAAGGTAGATGCCGAGAAACGGTCCCAGGCCGCCTTGGACGTCCGCCATGAAAAATTTGACGGCGCTGAGCACGCGCAGGGAGCTTTTCATCGGCGCGTCAGAATTTGTGGAACACGAAGAACGCCCCCGTGGCGATCAGCGCGAAGCCGGCGCCCTGGCTCCAGGTCAGCGGCTCCTTGAGATAGACCAGCGAGAACACGGCGAACACCGTCAGCGTGATCACCTCCTGCATGGTCTTGAGCTGCGCCGTATTGTAAACCGCGTTGCCGTAGCGATTGGCCGGCACCGCCAGGCAATATTCGATAAAGGCGAGCCCCCAACTGATGAGAATGACGCTGAACAGCGGCACCTCCTTGAAGCGCAGGTGCCAGTACCAGGCGGTGGTCATGAAGACGTTGGAGCCGACCAGCATCAGGATCGGCAGCAGGTAGAGCGAGATGGCGGGCATGAATTCCTCGGAAATGGAAACGTTTCGGTCAAAAAAGCGTATGCCGCCGCCATTCCGGTGTCATGGCCGCGTCATACGCATGCGTTATCTTTATAATGCTTCCGTCGCTTGTTGAGTTCGCGTGAATCCCCTTTTTTTGCGGTCCCGTGCGGTTGACCCTGCTCTCCGGGACCGCATTTTTTTGTGCCCGCTCCGCGTCCGGCGAAAGGGCTCACCCGTACCGCAGCTTCATCGCGAGGATCGGCGCCATCAGCGCCAGCGTGACGGCGTTGGACCCGATCAGCGGCCAGTCGCCGATCGCCATGCCATAGACCAGCCAGAGCGCGACGCCGGCGGTGAAAGCGACGGTCGCCGGCAGCGACAGCGCGCGCGTCTCTTTCTCGCGGATGACTTTCCACCGCCTGCGGCAGCCAGCACAGCGTAGTGAGCAGCGCGCCGGCCGCGCCGGAGGCGTCGATGAGCGGGACATTCGGCATGATGGCGTCATAAGGCCGATTCGGTTATGCAGTGTGACAAATGACAAATAGCACGCCGGCAAATCCGTCCCGCCGCCTCGCCTGCGCGCGCTGCGGCGCCGCGTTCGACTGCGGGCTCGATGGGACATCCTCGGGCGAATGCTGGTGCGCGGCCGAGCCCTACCGGCTGCCGCTCACCGCCGCCGGCGCCAGCGAGGACTGCCTGTGCCCGGTCTGCCTGCGCAAGGCCGCCGCTATAAGTTCGAACTCATGTCACTGAGCTTCAAAATAAGGATTGACCAATGGTGCGCATTGCAGGAAGCCCTACAAAGCTGCCACTATTTCTCACATTCCTGAAGTCATCTGGGAAAGCCCGATTTAAGTGAGGACGATATGCGCGAGCGCTGCTGCTGTTTATTGGCGACAATTTTCATCGTGCTGTGCGTCAGTCCTGCCTTCGCTTCCTTCAAACCTCGCCTTACTCCTGCGGAACAACAACGCTATCAAGAAATGATGAAGACCGATCGTTCTGCGGCACACGCCTATATCGACACCCGTAATTATGTCAGCATCTGCTCGCAGGCGCTTAAACAACCGGCGCGGATTCTCGAAGTGCCCATCCAGCCTAAGGATTATGACGTAAAATACGCTGCGCCGGACGAAGTGACGATGGTCAAGCAGGCTATCTTCCTCTGGATGAAAGCGACCATCGCCCACTAGTGTCGCGATTCGGAAGTTCGCCCGAGTTCTCAGCTTGTTCCGAAGCGAACTTCCGAATCAAAGCGACACTAGCAACTCTATGATTTTAGTGTCCCTTTGAACCCGAAGTTCGCAAAAGTGCTTGCTGAGCAATGGTGCGAACTTCGGGTTCGGGACACTAGGCACAACGGCTAACGTCCGGACACACTTGACGCCGGGTCTCTCGACGGATGGCCGCCCTTGCGGCGCGCGGCCGAACTCTCATAATGCCGGCCCCGCCGCACGGACGAGAGCCATCATGATCCTGGAAATCGCGCAGATCGACATCAGGCCCGGCATGGAAAAAGACTTCGAGGCCGGCGTGAAATCCGCCGGACCGATTTTCAAGCGCGCCAAGGGCTGCACGTCCATGACCTTGCAGCGCTCGCACGAGAACCCATCGCGCTATCGGCTGTTCGTGCAATGGGAAACGCTGGAGAACCACACCAAGGACTTCCGCGAGTCGGCCGATTTCCAGGAATGGCGCAAGCTGGTCGGCCATTGCTTCGCGTCGCCGCCGCAGGTCGAGCACGTGACCGAGGTCGTGCGCGGTTTTTGAAAATTCATGAAGTGCAGCAGCGAGCGTATCCTCACCACCCACACCGGCAGCCTGCCGCGCACGGCGAAAGTCGTTGAGCTGCTGCTGGCCGAGCAGCAAAAGCCGGGCGCGGGGCGCGCCGAGCTGCAAGCCGCCGTGCGCGACGCGGTGGCGCTGGTGGTGCGCAAACAGACCGAATGCGGCCTCGACATCGTCAATGACGGCGAGCAGGGCCGCACCGACTACACCGTGCACGTGCTCGACCGGTTGACCGGCTACGAAGGCGAGAGCGCGCCGCCGATGGGCACCGGCGAGCCGGAATTCCCCGAGCTTGCGGAATTCCTCAAGCATTTTGCCTCGCCGTTCCAACACCGCCCGGCCTGCTCGGGCCCGGTCGGCTGGAAAGACTGGGCGGCGGCCGAAGCCGATATCAAGCTCGCCAAGGACGCGCTCGCCGGCGCCAAAGCCGGGAAAAAGGCCGAGGACATTTTCATGACCTCGCCCTCGCCCGGGCAGATCGCGCGCTATCTGAAAAACCGTTTCTACAAGAGCGACGAGGAATACATCTACGCGCTTGCCGATGTGATGCGCCGCGAATACCAGGCGATCGTCGAGGCCGGATTCATCTTGCAGCTCGACTGCCCCGATCTCGCGATGCTCCGCCACATGGTCTATCTCGATCTGCCGCTGGCGGACTATCGCAAGATCATCACGATCAACGTGGCCGCGCTCAATCACGCGGTGCGCGATCTGCCGCCCGAACGCATGCGCATGCATGTCTGCTGGGGCTCGACCGTGGCGCCGCACCACACCAACGTCGAGTTCAGGGATATCGTCGATATCGTGCTCTCCGGCCGCCCGCACGCCGTCTCGTTCCCGGCCGCCAATGCGCGGCACGAGCACGAATGGAAAATCTGGCGCGACGTGAAGCTGCCGGCCGGCAAGATCATCATCCCCGGCGTGATCAACTCCACCGTCAATACGGTCGAGCATCCGGAGCTGGTTGCCGACCGTATCGTGAACTTCGCCAGTGTCGTCGGGCGCGAGAATGTGATTGCCGGCGTCGACTGCGGCTTCGGCACCTTTGCCGGGCGCGTTCAAGTCGACGGTAAGATCGTCTGGATGAAGCTCGCCTCGCTCGCCGAGGGCGCTAGGCGGGCGAGCAAGCAGTTGTGGGCGAAGGCGGCTTAGGGACATAGCACCCAAGCGATGGATCGTCGGCGCGATGTCTCCGCCGCCGCTTGAGCCGAGCGGGGCGCACAGCTACGCTGCACCCCAAAATGCGAGATGCGCCAAATCGGTTTCCACTGATGCCGAGCGCGCTCGGAGCGGGAGGAACGAAGACATGGCGACCGAGGGCGCGCGGCCAGGTTTTCTTTCCGGCGTCCGTGTTCTCGACCTGAGCCAGTTCGAGGCCGGCCCCTCCTGCACCGAGGCGCTCGCCTGGCTCGGCGCCGAGGTCGTCAAGGTTGAAAACCCGCGGGGCGGCGAAGCGGGCCGCATGCTGTTGCAAGGGGCCTCCGGCCAGGACCATGACTCGTGGTATTTCCTGTTGTTCAACGCCAACAAGAAATCCATCACCGTCAATTTGAAATCCGAGGGCGGGCTCGAACTCGTCAAGAATTTGGCGAAACGTGCCGATGTCATGGTTGAGAATTTCGCGCCGGGCGCCATCGAGCGGCTGGGGCTCGGCTACGACGTGGTGCGCGCCGTCAACCCGAGCATCATCTATGCGCAGCTAAAGGGCTTTGGCACCGGCGGACCCTACGAGAACAACCTCGCCTTCGACATGATCGCGCAGGCGACCGGCGGCGTCATGAGCATCACCGGCGAACACGACGGGCCCCCGATCAAACCCGGCGTGACGCTCGGCGATACCGGCACCGGCATGCTGCTTGCGATCAGCATTTTGGCGGCCCTCTATCGTTGTCGCGGCACCGGTCAGGGCGAGCGCATCGAGATCGCCATGCAGGACGCCATGCTGCAATACATCCGCGTCGCGCTTTCCGCGCAGGCGTCCCAGGGCGTACCGGCGAAGCGTAACGGCGCCAAGATCATATCCGGCTTTGCGGTGCCGAGTGGCATTTATCCGTGCAAACCTGGCGGACCGGATGACTACGTCTATGTTTATACCAGCCGCACCAATCCGGCGCATTGGCGGCGATTGCTCGAAGTCATCGGGCGCAAGGACTTGATCGGCGATCCGCGCCTCGACAGCGCGGCGGCGCGGTTGGAGCACGAGCCCGAGGTCGATGAAATCACCGCCGCCTGGACGCGTCAGCGCGACAAACGAGCGGCGATGCGCATTCTTGGCGATGCCGGCGTACCGGCAGGCGCGGTCTTCGATACGATGGAACTGAGCGACGACCCGGATTTCGAGCACCGCGGCATCATGCAGACGATGCAGCATCCGGCCGCCGGCGCCTTCAAGATGCCGGGCTGGCCGGTGCGCTTCGGAGGGCGCACGCCGGAGGTCAAACCATCGCCGCTGCTCGGACAGCACACCAATGAAGTTTTGGGCGAATGGCGTGGTCCGATGCGGAACGATCAGCAACTCGGCAAAGACAGCATCATCTAGGCAAGGAAACTAGGCAAGGAAACAAGACATGGCGGAACTCACCGGCTCGGAGATCCTGGCCAAATTGCTGAAGAACGAAGGCACCGACATTCTGTTCTTCCTCATGGGCGGGCCGATGCTGCTCGCCGAGTCCTCGTGCATCAAGGAAGGAATCCGTCCGCTCGACGTGCGTCACGAGCAATCCGCCGCTTTTATGGCTCAGGCCTACAGCCGGCTCCTGCAAAAGCCCAGCGTGTGCATGGCGGCGAGCGGTCCCGGGACGATCAACCTCACCACCGGCGTCGCCAACGCGCTGATCCATTGCTGTCCGGTCGTTGCAGTCGGCGGATCGAGCCCGATCGGCCTCAACGGCCGCCAGGTTTTCCAGGAGATCGATCAGGTGGCCATCATGAAGCCCTGCACCAAATGGGCAGAGCGCGTCTACAACCTCAAGCGCATTCCCGAGCAGGTGAATGTCGCTTTCCAGAAGGCAATGAGCGGCAAACCGGGCCCGGTTTATCTCGATTTCCCCGGCGACGTTCTCTACGCCAAGATTCCCGAAGAACAGGTCGACTGGAGCCTTTCCGGCCGGCCGCTGCTCAACGCGCGGCCGCTCGGCGACCCCAACGAGATCGATGCCCTGATCGACGCGATCGCCAAGGCGCGCAAGCCGATCATCCTGACCGGCAGCGGTGTGATCTGGTCGCAGGCATGGTCCGAACTGCAGGAGTTCGTCGAAAAGACCGGCATCCCGTTCTACACCACGCCGCAGGGCCGCGGCGTCGTGCCGGACGATCACGAATATTCGTATCTGACGATGCGCTCGTCGGCGTTCCGCGACGCCGATCTGATCATCGTGGTCGGCACCCGCATGAACTACATCATCGGCCATGCGGCGCCGCCCCGCTTCAATGTTGGCGCCAAGATTGCACGCATCGATATCGATGCCGATGAAATCGCCACTGCGCCACGCAAGGTCGATATCGGCATCGTCGGCGACTGCAAGGCGGTGCTCCGCCAGCTCATCGATGCCAGCGCCAAGCGCGTTAATGCGGATCGTTTCTCCGCGTGGCGTCGAACGCTGTCCGATGGCGAAACCGCGAAACGCCAGGCGCCGGGCGCCAACAAGCCGATGGACGAGATACCGATCCATCCGCTGCGATTGTGCGACGAGATCAAGAATTTCATGCGGCGTGACGCCATCCTGGTGGTCGACGGTCAGGAAATTCTGAACTTCGGCCGTCAGTCGATGCCGACTTTTACCCCCGCTCATCGCCTCAATTCCGGACTGTTCGGCACCATGGGGGTCGGGCTGCCGTTCGGAATCGGCGCCAAGATCGCCAAGCCCGATAAGCAGGTCATCGTCGTGCACGGCGACGGCTCGTTCGGGCTGAACGCGCTCGAGCTCGACACGCGGTGCGCCACAACGTTCCGATCCTGGTCGTGGTCAGCCTCAATGGCGGCTGGACCGCCGACCCGGATCGCAACAAGCCGGGCCGCAACCTCGGCTAGACGCGCTTCGACAAGATGGCCGAAGCGCTCGGCTGCTACGGCGAATATGTTGAACGTCCTAACGAAATCCGCCCGGCTTTGGACCGCGCCCAACGGGAAGTCGATCGCGGCTCGGTTGCGCTCGTCAACGTCAAGACCGACGACCGCGCCCGCGCCGGCACTGCGGCGTTCGC
>CAVPUU010000049.1:0-12648 GCA_963709015.1 uncultured Alphaproteobacteria bacterium
CACAAGATACTCGAAGACCACGATTTCGTCATTTCGCTGCCCGACAAGGTGCTCGACGATGCCTTGACCAACGGCATCCTCACCGACCTCGGCATCACGCTGTTCGTGCGTATCGACACCAAGGTGAACCAGAAACTGGCCTACCTGTTTTTCATCTTGATGGGTCTGCGGGATTACGGGCATTTCAAATCGGTGCACGACTTTGCGGAGATCGTCCTCTACCTGCCGGTGGTCTTTCCCAAGCTGTTCCGCGTCGCGCCCAAGGGCGGCGAGCCGCTCACGATCGCATTCGACAACCCGGTCAAAACTCCGACGGCCGCGTAGCGCGGCGGCGGATCAATACCGTCTGAACAGCCCGGCCAGTTTGCCCTGGATGCGCACGCGGTTGGGTGGAAGAATTCGCACCTCATAGGAGGTATTGGCGGGCTCGAGCGCGATCGATGCGCCGCGGCGGCGGAACCGCTTGAGGGTGGCCTCCTCATCATCGATTAGCGCCACGACGATGTCGCCGGTCTCGGCCGCCTCTGTCTTGCGGATCAGCGCAATATCGCCGTCGAGAATGCCGGCCTCGATCATGCTGTCGCCGCGCACTTCGAGTGCAAAATGCTCGCCGGCCGATAGCAAATCGGGCGGCATGTTGATGACATGGCTGCGGGTCTGGATCGCCTCGATCGGAGTGCCGGCGGCGATGCGCCCCATCACCGGCACCGCGATCGGGCGGGTGCTGTCCTCGTCCTGGTCGTTGGGATTGGCGGAAGCGGCCCGAACCCGGCCGAGGTCGCCCTCGATCACGCTCGGGTTGAAGCCGCGCGAACGGCCGCCGCCGTTAATCCCGTGGGCAACCGAGTCGGGCAGCTTGATCACTTCGATGGCGCGCGCACGGTTGGGCAGGCGGCGGATGAAGCCGCGCTCCTCCAGCGCAGTGATCAGCCGATGGATGCCTGACTTGGAACGCAGGTCGAGTGCGTCCTTCATTTCATCGAAAGACGGGGGCACCCCGGCTTCGGTTAGCCTTTCGTGAATGAAGCGCAGGAGCTCGAACTGCTTGCGGGTCAGCATTTGTCTCTCCCGTCTCGGCCGGGCCCATTAGGGGTACCGGTCAGAAACAAATCATGAACGGACACTATCTGTTCGATATGTGTTCTGCAACCATTTAATTTGGAGTGAAAAAGTCGAAAGGCCGCTAAAGGCCTAGCTTAAGGATGACGCAGGATGAACCGGAACTCGCTGCGGGCGCGTTTGGCTGCCGAATCAGCAGGCAGTCGGCCTTGGCGAGCGGCGCCATCAGGGAGCTGTCCTGGGCTGGTAGCGGGGTCGCCACGAGGCCATCAGGGCCGGGTAAGAGTGGCCCGCAGGTAATCGGCGCGCTCGTCATTGGCCGGCAGGTCGCGGCCCAGGCGGGCCGATTCTGGGAACAGTGTCGATGTCGGCCCGGCCCGAGAGCCGCCGGATCAGCGGAACCAGAAACAGAAAGGCACAGACGTAGGACGAGACCGGGTTACCCGGCACGCCGAGCACCTGCATGCCGCCCAGCCGCCCGTGCATCATTGGCCGGCCGGGGCGTAGGGCCACCCGCCAGAACGACAGCGCCAGTCCTTCGCTTGCGAGCGCCCGCTGCACCAGGTCGTGTTCGCCGACGGAGGCGCCGCCGCTGGTGAGCAGGATATCGGCGCCGCCATCGCGCGCGCGCCGCACCGCCGCCGCGATCGCCTCGACCCTGTCGGGGGCAATGCCAAGGTCGCTCACCTCGGCGCCCTCGCAGCGCGCGAGCGCCATCAGCGCGAAGCCGTTGGAATAGACGATTTCGCCGTCGGCAGGCGTGCTGCCGGGCGCCACCAGCTCATCGCCGGTGCCGAGGACTGCCACCTTGGGGCGGCGATAAACGCTCAAAGCTGGATAGTTCATGGCGGCGGCCAGCATCAGGTCGCGGTCGGTGAGGCGCCGGCCTTTGCGCAGAAGCGGCTGGCCCTGGGTGAAATCGATGCCCCGGTCGCGCACGTTGCGGCCTTTGGCGGTGGGCTTCTGGATCGTGACCGTATTGCCGTCGCGGGCGGCGAGCTCCTGAATGACCACGGTGTCGGCTGCCTGCCGGCATCACGCCGCCCGTGAAGATGCGCGCGGCTTGCCCGGCTTTACCTCGGCGTCGAAAGGGTGGCCGGCGGCGACTTCGCCGATAACCTTCAGCTGGCCGGACGTCTGTGCCACATCGGCAGCGCGCACCGCGTAGCCGTCCATGGCAGAAACCGCGGCCGGCGGCTGGGTGCGCAACGCCGCCAGATCTTCGGCGAGCACGCGGCCGGGCGCGGCGTCGAGCGCAGCCGTCTCCGCCGGCAGCGGCGCGCGTCGGCCAAGACGCGCTGCAAGGCTTCGGCTACCGGCATCAACGACATGAGCTTTTCTCGTTGCGCATGATCTTATCCGACCACCCTTCGCCCGCCGATCCAGCCTTCGCAGCCGAAACGCCTGTTTCGGCGGAGTAGGCAGCAAACTTCGCGAGGGCGGGAAATCGGTTCCCACCCCGGGTCAAGCCCGAGCGCATGCTTTTCGAGATCATGCGCTAAGGCTCCGCGCGATAATCGCCGGATTTTCCGCCGCGCTTCTCGATCAGACGGACGCCCTCGATCCGCATGCCGCGTTCGACCGCCTTGACCATGTCGTAGATGGTCAGGCACGCAATCGACACCGCGACCAGCGCCTCCATCTCGACGCCGGTCTGCCCGGTCACTTTTACCGTCGCGCGCACCAGAAAACCGGGCAGGGAATGCTCCGGATCGATGTCGATCTCGACCTTGGCGATTGGCAGCGGGTGACAGAGCGGGATCAGCCCGTGGGTGCGTTTGGCGGCCATGATACCGGCGAGGCGCGCGGCGCCCAGCACGTCACCCTTCAAGGCGTTGCCGGCGACCACCAGATCGAGCGTCTCCTTGCGCATGATGACGCGGCCTTCCGCAATGGCGAGCCGCTCGGTCGAGTTCTTGCCGGAGACGTCAACCATGCGCGCCTGCCCGCGCGGGTCGATATGGGTAAGCTCGGTATCGCTCATCAAGCGCGCGCGTTTTATCCTTGCGCGCGGCACCGGCTTCTTGCGGCGCGCGGCAATTTTTTTGAGGCGCGCCATCGCGTTACTCCATTGCGGCGCGTGCGCTGCGCCCGCGCGAGCAGGGCACGCGTCGCGGCGGTTACGTCGCTTTGCCGCATCAGGCTTTCGCCGACCAGAAAAGTGGAAATGCCGATGCCGGCGAGGCGGGCGAGATCGGCCGGCGCATTCAGCCCGCTTTCTGCGACAATGATGCGGTCGCGGGGGATTTTAGGCGCCAGTTGCTCGCTGACGGCGAGAGAAGTCTTGAAGGTTCGGAGATCCCGGTTGTTGATGCCGATTAGCCGCGATTTCAGCCGGAGAGCGCGTTCAAGTTCATCTTCCTGGTGAACTTCAAGCAATACGTCCATCCCATTGGTAAAGGCTGTGTCCTCGATCGCTTTTGCCGCTACATCATCGACCGATGCCATGATGATCAGAATGCAATCGGTGCCGAGCGCGCGCGATTCCACGACCTGGTACGGCTCGTAGATGAAATCCTTGCGCAGAACCGGCAGGCCGGTGGCGTTGCGCGCTGCGCCGAGGAATTCCGGTTTGCCCTGGAAAGAGGGCCCATCGGTGAGCACGGAAAGGCAGGCCGCGCCGCCGGCTTCGTAGGCTTTTGCGAGGCCCGGCGGATCGAAATCGGCTCGGATCAGTCCCTTTGACGGGCTCGCCTTTTTGATCTCGGCAATCAGCGCATAGCCGCCGCCGGCAATGCGCCGCTCGATCGCCTTGAGGAAGCCGCGCGCTGGTGACGCCGCCTTGGCTTCGCGTTCGATCTGATCGAGCGGGCGGGCGCGCTTGGCCGCGGCGATCTCCTCGCGCTTGTAGGCCTCGATTTTCCTCAGGATGTCCGACATCATTTTTTCTTGCGCATGATCTTATCCGACCATCCTTCACCCGCCGATCCGGCCTTCGCAGCCGAAGCGGCTGCTTCGGCGGAGTAGGCAGCGGGCTTCGCAAAGGCGGGAAACCGGTGCGCACTTTTCGGGATCATGCGCGTCACGCCTCCACGGCGTTGGACGCCGCAATCAGGCGGTCGAGCCGGCCCTCGGCTTCGCCGCACTCGATCGATTTTGCCGCCAGTGCGGCGCCTTCCTTCAAATCCTTGGCCTTGCCGGCGACAATCAGCGCGGCCGCGGCATTGAGGATCGACACGTCGCGGAACGGCCCGGCTTTGCCTTTCAGCACGTTGAGCAGCGTTTTGGCGTTCTCGCTCGCATCACCTCCGCGCAGCGCCTCCGGCTTGACGCGCTTTAAGCCGGCATCCTCTGGCGTGACCTCAAAGCTGCGGATCTTGCCGCGCTCGAGCGCGGCCACGCTGGTCGGCCCCGAGGTGGTGATTTCGTCGAGCCCGTCGGAGCCGTGCACCACCCAGATGCTTTCGGAGCCGAGATTTTTGAGCACCTGCGCCATCGGCTCGACCCAGTGCTTGGAAAACGTGCCGATCATTTGCCGCTTGACGCTCGCCGGATTGGACAGCGGCCCCAGCAGATTGAAAATGGTGCGGGTGCCGAGCTCGATGCGGGTCGGGCCGACGTTCTTCATCGCCGGGTGATGCGCGGGCGCGAACATGAAGCCGATGCCGGCTTCGCGGATGCAGGCGCCTACTTGTTCGGCGCTCAAATCGATCTTGACGCCGAGCGCCTGTAACACGTCGGCCGCGCCGGATTTCGACGACAGCGCGCGGTTGCCGTGCTTGGCCACCGGCACGCCGGCGCCGGCGACGATAAAGGCCGCGCAGGTCGAGATGTTGAACGAGCCGGAGGCGTCGCCGCCGGTGCCGACCACGTCGACCGCGTCGGCGGGCGCTTTCACGCTCAGCATCTTGGCGCGCATGATGGTGACCGCGCCGGTGATCTCGTCGACGGTTTCCCCACGCACGCGCAACGACATCAATAAGCCGCCCATCTGCGAAGGCGTCGCCTCGCCCGACATCATGCGGTCGAAGGCGGCGGCCGCTTCGGCGCGGGTGAGGCTCGCGCCGGTCGCGACCTTGGCGATGAGCGCTTTGAAATCTTCGGTCATCGGCTTCGAGCCTCAACCGGCCAAATGTTCGCGAGATTGTTGCGCTAACGACTTGCGCGGCCGGCGGCGCTCGGTCTGCCGCGCTGCTTGTTCCAGGCGGCGGCGAGATCGAGGAAATTCTTCAGCATCAGATGGCCGTGATCGGACGCGATGCTTTCGGGGTGGAACTGCACGCCGTGCACCGGCAGGCTGTTATGCGCAAGGCCCATCACAAGACCGTCGCCGGTTTCGGCTGTGACGGTCAATTCGCGCGGCATGCCGGCGCGCTCGACCACCAGCGAATGATAGCGCGTGGCGCGGAACGGCCCGTTGATGCCGCGAAACACGCCGGTGCCGCTGTGCTTGATCTCGAACACCTTGCCATGCGCGGGCGCCGCGCGCACCACTTTGCCGCCGAAAGCTTGCCCGATCGCCTGATGACCGAGGCAGACTCCGAGGACGGGGATCGTCGGCGCGGCCGTGGCGATCAAATCAAGGCAGATGCCGGCCTCGTTCGGCGTGCAGGGGCCGGGCGATAGCACAATGGCGTCGGGCTCGGCGGCGATCACGGCGGCCGTCGAAATCTTGTCGTTGCGATGGACGACGACATCCGCCCCCAACCCGCCCAGGTAATGGAATAGGTTGAAGGTGAAGCTGTCGTAATTGTCGATTAAAACGATCATGTTTTCTTGCCCGCTCAAGGTCTTAAGACCACGGTTGAGGGGGGTCAAGCAGGCCTCATTTCGCCTCGCTATCGGGCGGCAGAGGAAGCATTTCCCGCATCCGGCGCTCAATTTCCTCGTTGGAGACAGGTGCCGCCGTCGCGCGGCTGCTGTCGGCCGCGTTCTCGCCGATATGCACAAGCTGCGGCACGAACAGCACGAGCACGAGCAGCAGCCATTGCGACAGCAGGAACGGAATCAGCGCCTTAACGAATGGTCGTAACGGCGCCGGGTTTTTGGCCGCGCCGCGCACCATCATCAGCGCATAACCGAATGGCGGCAGCAGAAAACTGGATTGCAGGGTGAGCAGCACCAGCACCGCCACCCAGCGCGCGTCGGCGACGCGCACCAGCAGCGGCGGAATGACGATCGGAACGATCACGAAAATGATCTCGAAGGCGTCGAGCACGAAGGCGCACAGCCCGATAACGGCAAGGATGGCCGCGGTCGCCAGCACGTCGCCGCCCGGAATGGCCGCGACGAGATTGTCGACCAGCCGGTCGGTGCCGAGCAGCCGCAGGATCAGCGTGAACGTGGTGGCCGCGATCAGCAGCGAGAACAGCGCGCCGGTGATGGCGATGGCGTCGTGCAGGAGTTCGCGCAGCGCGGCGCCGCGCAGGCGTCCGCTGACCAGCCCGGCGCTCAGCAAGATGAAGGCGCCCATGGCCGCCGCTTCGACCGCGTAAAAATATCCGGTGGCGACACCGCCGAGCAATACCAGCAGCGCGATCAGCGCAAAGGCGGCCAATATCACTTGCTGCAATGTCACCCGCTCGCGCTTGGGCGGACAACTTATGATCGCGCCCGGCATGCCAGGCGAGCGCGATGCAGAGCAACAGAAATATCCCGGCGGGCGCCAAGGCGGAGTGAAAGACATCCTGTGTGTTGATGACGCGGTCGGTGCGGCCGGTCGCCGTCACCGCGATACGTGTGCGCGTCAACATCGCGTCGCTGAGCAAGATAAGCACCAGCGACGGCGGCACCAGAACGCCGAGCGTTGCGGCGACCGCGATGATGGCGTCGCGCGTCGCGGCCGGCACGCCTTCGGCGGCGAGCCGCGGCGCCACTACGCGCGACAGGCCGAGCACGCTGGCGCCGACCGAGCCGTTCATCGGGCCGAGCAGGGCGCCCAGCAGCATGCCGGAGACGAGCGGCGCCGACGCGTTCCTCGGCAGAATGGCATTGCTGGTGCGATAGAGCGCGTCGGCGACCGGCAGGCGGCCGAGCAGCAGGCCCATGGTGACGTAGAGCGGCAGCGCTTGCAGCAGATCGTTGTCGAACAGATTGATCAGCCGGTCCGGGCAGCGCCCACAGCAGCGAAAACGGGATCGTGCCGGTGGCGACGCCGAGCAGCGCGCCGAAGCTGGCGACCGTGATCAGCACGAAGCGGCGGGCAGGCCGGTCGAAATGATCCCGATGCCGACCAGGATCAACAGCGCAAAGCCGGTCCATTCCATCAGACGTCATCCGGCGGGCAAGGGCGCAAAATATCGACGACGGCTTGCGCGATCATCAGGATCGCCATGATCCAGAGCGCCAGCCTTGATGATGAAGTAGCCGGGATTGTTGGTGTCGGGAAACGCCTCCAGTCCGCAGCACCGAGGGGACGACGAAACTCTTGCCGGCGAACACACAAAGACCGCCCAGGGCAGAAGGCCGAGCGCCGAGCTGAGCTGCCGCAGCCGATGGCGCGCGCGCGCCGAATAACGCTGCGCCAGCGTGTCGGCGGCGAGATGCGTGCCGGCGCGCGTTGCCGCGGTGACGCTCACCGCCACAAAAAGTGCGAAGATGATTTGGCCGAGATCGTTGGCCTGTCGCGAACAGCAGCGCACCATGTCGCGCAGCGGCCATTGCAGGAACAACAGCAGCACCAGCGGCAGCGCCAGCCATGCGCGGCGGCAATGATCTGGCCGATCAGGCGGTCGAGCCGATGCAGCCAGCCCATGGCCGCCCCCAGACCGGTTTGCGATTCCCCACGACGTAGCATTGCCCGCGCTTGGCGGCGCTGGCAAATCGGCGGGCTTCCTCGGCGGCGCGGAACAGGGCCTTCGCCTTGTTGATGCATTCCTGCTGCTCGAAGTCGGGGTCGCTGTCGGCGACGATGCCGGCGCCGGCCTGCACATACATGGTGCCGTCCTTCACCAGCGCGGTGCGCAGCACGATGCAGGTGTCCATCTCGCCGGCGGCGGAGAAATAGCCGACCGCGCCGGCATAAAGCCCGCGCTTTTCCTTTTCCAGTTCGTCGATGATCTGCATGGCGCGGACCTTCGGCGCGCCCGAAACGGTGCCGGCGGGAAATCCGGCGGCCAGCGCGTCGAGCGCGTCGCTATCGTGCGCGCAAGCTTGCCCTCGACGTTGGAGACGATGTGCATGACGTGGCTGTAGCGCTCGACGAAAAACTGGTCGGTGACGGCGACAGTGCCGATCTCTGCGACGCGGCCGACGTCATTGCGGCCGAGATCGAGCAGCATCAGATGCTCGGCGCGCTCCTTCGGGTCGGCCAGCAGTTCGTCCTCCAGCGCTTTGTCTTCGTGCGGCGTCGCGCCGCGCGGGCGGGTGCCGGCGATCGGGCGGATGGTGACGACGTCGCCGGCGACCTTGACCAGGATTTCCGGGCTCGAGCCGGCGACGGCGAAGCCGCCGAAATCGAGAAAATAAAGATAAGGCGACGGGTTGGTCCGCCGCAGCGCGCGGTAGAGCGAGAACGGCGGCAGCGTGAACGGCGCCTCGAAACGCTGCGCGAGCACGATCTGGAAGGCGTCGCCGGCGGCGATGTAGTCCTTTGCCGTGCGCACCATCGCCTTGTATTCGTGCCGGCGTCGTATTGGATCGTGGCGGCACGTCGAGCGGGCCCGCGTCGTATTCGGCAAGCGACTTGTCGAGCGGCCGGTCGAGACTTTCGACAATGCCGGAGAGCCGCTCGACCGCACGCGTCAAGCGCCGTCTTGGCGTCGACGCCCTTTTCCGGTCGCACCGGCGTGACCACTGTGATCGAGTCTTTCACCGCGTCGAACACCACGATGATGGTCGGGCGCACCAGCACGGCGTCGGGAATGCCGATCGGATCGGGATTCGGCAGGCGGCAATTCCTCCATCAGCCGCACCATGTCGTAGCCGAGATAGCCGAACACGCCGGCGGCCATCGGCGGCAGGCTGTCGGGCAATGCGATGCGGCTTTCCGCGATCAGCGTGCGCAGCGCCTTGAGCGGCGGCTCGGGGCAGGGCGCGAACGCTTCGGGCTTTGTACGCGCGCTCGCGATTGAGCTCGGCCCGGACGCCGTTCGCGCGCCAGATCAGATCGGGCTCGATGCCGATGATGGAATGGCGGCCGCGCACCGCGCCGCCTTCGACCGACTCCAGCAGAAAGCTCATCGGCTTGCCGCCGCCGAGTTTCAGAAAGGCCGAAACCGGCGTCTCCAGGTCGGCGACCAGCGTGGTCCACACCACCTGCGCTTGCCCGCGGCCGTAACGTTCGGCGAAGGCGCTTTCCGACGGCTCGATCTGCATGGGACTAGAAGTGCCGTATTGCCGTTACTGGCCGGACCGCCGCCGATGACCTGGTTGAGCGCGTGCTGGTTGAGGGTGACGCCGAAATCGTTTTCGAGCTGCGTGACATAGGCGCCGACGATGTCGTCGGAATAGGAAGTTTGCAGCGCCGTCGCGATCTGCTTGCTGGCGATGGGATCGAGCGGTTGATCGGCGACATCGGTCACGCGGAACACGAAGCGCGCCGTTTCCTGGTCGCCCTCGGCGCTGCCCGGCACGCCCTTGGGCGTCTTGAAGGCGGCCTCGACCAGTTTGGCCGGCGCGAAGCCGCCCGGCTTGCTGCGTTGCAGATCGTTTGCGGTCACCACTTTCAGCCCGGCTTCGGTCGCAAGTTGTGCCAGCGCGGTGCCGGCTTTGAGCTTGCCGACCATGTCGTCGGCTTTGGCTTGCAGGCGCTTGGCGATCTCGTCGTCGCGCCAGCGCGCCTCGACCTTGTCTTTCACTTCGTCGAGCGTGCGGTCGCGCGCGGGCGTGATGCTGGTGACATCGTACCAGAGGTAGCCGCCGTCCGGCAGTTGCAGCGGATCGTTGTCGACGCCGACGTCGCTGCGCAAAAGCCGGCGGCAACAACGTCCGGCTTAGTCGGCAAATCGGCGATCGGCTTGCCGTCTGGGCCGCGGCCGGAGCGGTCGACCGCCTCGATGGTGCGCGACTTGAGGCCGAGTTTCTTGGCGGCCTCGGCGAGCGTGGAGCCGGCGGCGCGCTCGTCCTCGAACTTGTCGCGCAGAGTCTCCGATTTCGGTCTTGGCGCGGCTCTCGGCGATCTCGCGTTTGATCTGCGGCGCAACTTCTTCAAGGGTCTTCTTGTTGCCCGGCTCGATTTTCCCGACTTGCAGCAGCACCGTGCCGAAGCGGCCCTTGACCGGCGCGCTGACTTCGCCCGGCTTGAGCATGAAGGCGGCGTCGGCGACGGCCGGGTCGATGATGCCGGCCTTGGTCACCATGCCGACATCGGTGTCACTGTCCTTCAGGCCGCGTTCCTTGGTGATATCGGCGAAGCTCGCGCCCTTGTCGATGCGCTCCTTCGCGGCGGTCGCTTCTTCCGGTTTCGGGAACACGATCTGGTGCAACTCGCGGCGCTCGGGCGTTCCGTAGCTCGCCTCACGCTGCTCGAAGTATTTCTTGACCTCGGTGTCGGTTACCGCTTCCGGCTTGGCGAGGTCGGCCGGCGACATCGAGAGCAAAGTGATCTTGCGGTACTCGGGCGCGCGGAACAGAACCTTGCGCTCCTCGAAAAATTTGCCGAGCACCTCGGGCGTCGGCGACGGAATGTCGCCGGCCTGCGGCGGCCCGAGTGTCAGGTACTCGATGGCGCGTTTCTCATTCTGATATTGATTGATCGCGGCCAGCGCCGTTTCCGGTACAAGCAAATCGCCGCCGATGCTGAGCGCGATCTGCCGGCGCAGGATCACGCGCCGCTGCTCCTCGACATAGCGGCCTTCGGTGAAGCCCGCCTGCCGGATGATCTGCTCGAAGCGCTCGCGGTCGAATTGGCCATTGATGCCGCGGAAGGCGGGATCGCTGGTGATGCGGTTGGCGATGTCGGCGGTGCTGATGCCGAGGCGCAACGCCGTTGCTTCCTCATTGAGCGTAGTCTCAGCCACCAATTGGCCGAGCACTTGCCGGTCGATGCCGAGCGCACGCGCCTGGTCGGGCGTGATCGGCCGCCCGGCCTGGCGGCTGATTTGCTGCAAACGATCAGTGTAAAATTGGCGGAATTGCTCGGTCGAGATCTCGGTCTTGCCGATCTTGATCGCCGAGTTGAGCCCGAAGCCGCGGAAAATGTCGCCGATGCCCCAGATCGCGAAGCTGACGACCAGGCCGCCCATGACGACGGCCATGAGGCCGCGGCCGAGCCAGGTCGAGGAAGCTTTGTGAATACCGCGGAGCATTGACTTCGTTCTTCCCGGACGACGGCGACGGCTGCATGAATGGCGGGTCGCGCCCTTATAGGGAGCGGGCCAACTCCTTGCAACTCAAGAAGGATCGGCTCGGGGCCGGCCCGCTCTGGCGCCCGCGAAGTGGGTCTGGTAATCGCACGCGCAAAGGGACCTCAAAATGGCGTCGGGCGACCTCACACCACTGGTGGCCGGCAACTGGAAGATGAACGGGCTCGCCGTTTCCGAGGGTGAACTCGCCAAGATCGCCAACGGCGCTGCCGGCCTGAAGGCCGAGTTGATGGTGTGCCCGCCGGCTACTTTGATTGCCGGTTTTGCCGGGGCGGCGCGCGGCTCAGCCGTCACGATCGGCGGGCAGGATTGCCATGCCGAGCCGTCCGGCGCCCATACGGGGGATATCGCCGCGGAAATGCTGAAAGATGCCGGCGCTGTAGCGGTGATCGTCGGCCATTCGGAGCGGCGCGCCGATCATCGCGAGACCGATGCCCAGGTGCGTGCCAAGGCGATGGCCGCGCACCGCGCCGGCTTGATCGCGATCGTCTGTATCGGCGAGCAGCGCGCCGAGCGCGAGGCCGGCCAGACTTTGGCAGTGCTTGGGCGGCAGCTCGATGGCTCGCTGCCCGACGCCGGGACCGGCGCCAATCTGGTGATCGCCTACGAGCCGGTTTGGGCGATCGGCACGGGCCTGACCCCGGCGCCGGATGACGTGGCCGAGGTCCACGCCTTCATCCGCCAGCGGTTGCAGGCGCGCTTCGGTGCGGAAGGACGCCGGTGCGCATCCTCTATGGCGGCTCGGTGAAGCCGGCCAACGCCAAAGAACCCCGAGAACGGTATATGTTTCAATGAGGTCGGGTCTGTTGACCTGAGCGCGTGCAAGATCGGCGAGTTGTTCCTTGCGCACTTGCTCATAAGTCATGACCACGAACTCGTTGGTATCCGGAGCGCGGGCACGTATGCAAGAATGTAGAACAGGTTTTCGTCATGCGGCTTCAGTCGTATGATCCAGTAATTTCTACGATAAAGTCCCTTTACATCGACCTTGAACTGTTGCCCCATCGGACTCATAACCATCAAATCGGTCACAGAATGATTTCCCAACGTAAGAGCTACCTGATAATTTCTTTTGCATAATTCACTAGCGGCGGCGAATTGCGCCGCCCATTGCGTTTGGTGAGCTGAGTGTCTTGGCTTCTGAGGCAGATTGATCAAATTGATCCCCGTGCTTTGTATCGTCCGCACTGGCCCGGCTTTGGTCACGATATCGGATACCTCCCAAAGCCGCTCGGACACGCCGGCGGCCATCGCGGGGTCACGCGCAGCGTTTTGGAATGCGAACGAAGTTGTAGTAGGCCGTGAACGGCGCCATCGAATGAGCGTGGTTCTCGACCTTCTTCAA
>CAVPUU010000050.1:0-185213 GCA_963709015.1 uncultured Alphaproteobacteria bacterium
CAGAAAATGCGAGCGACTCTGACTTGGATAGTCGGATACCACACAGCGTGCGTTGGACCCGCTTTCGCGGGGACGACGTGGGAGACTGTCCACCCAACGCTCCGCCGCCCGTATTCTTTGCGGCGCCGGGTACGCCGTCGTCTCGTTCAACGCTCCCATGAGGGGAGCGGAGCGCCGGGAAACGCAGAGCGCGTGGCGCACGCGCTCTTGGGCGGCCGGCGAGGCCGCCCGACACGCCTAGCGAGGCGCGTCGCCTCCGTGGCGACGGAGGCGCGCCTCTCGGCGCTCCACGGCGGCGTTTTTTGTCCCCGGGGGCCGTCCTTTCCGGGCGCGGACGGGGCCCTGCTGGGCCCGATCCGGGCGGCTTTCGCCGCCCTTCGTCCGCGCCGCGTCCAACCATTCAAGGCAGTCCCTCTTAGTGGGGACGGACGGCGACCCGAGGCCTCCCGGTGGCGCGGTTGCGAGCCGCAGCAGCAGACGCCGCACCCCGCTCCGCCTTCAGAACGTCTCCGGAAGACGCCCCTCGATGAGCAGGATGTAGGTTTTATATCCTAGGATAAAGAACCTGTCAAGCGAGGGCAATGGTTCAGTTCGCGGTGCTATTACAGATGCCGCAATCGAGATTAGCTCGCCGTCCGCAACAGCCTCATTTATAAAAGGTATTCTGTTTTCAAATTTGCACGGTCAAGCGCCGTTCCCGACCAATGGTGTTGTCTTCGGCACCGACGGATGCGAACGACATTGTAATACAGCATGTACAGCGCGACGACGTGCGTAGTTACCGCGGCCGCCACGTCATCCGGTTCACCGGCTGGCCCGACACCGGGTTCTTGTCTTCGCCGGCGTAAATAAATTCGTGTTTCTCGTAGAAGCGGATGGCGCGCGCATTGTCCTTGTTGACCAAGAGGTCGAGGCCTTGCGGCGACAGCCGCTTGGCCTCGTCGAGCAATGCCAGCGCAATACCGCCAGCCCCAATGCTCGGGCGCGACCACGATCTGGTCGAGATACATCGTCTTGGGATCGATGGTGACAAAACCGACCAGCGCGCCGCCCATCTCCGCCAGCACGACGTGCGCGACCGGCATCAGTTCCTGCGCCAGCGCTCGCGCCACCAATCGACGCGCGCGTTGAAATCGATATGCGGGTAATGCTGCGCCCAGGTGCGCCGCCACAGCTCGATCGCCGCGTCTTCGTCGGCGGCGGTATAGGGGCGGAGGGTGATCTTTGCGCTCACGGATTTGGCGCTCACCGTTCCGTCAGCTTGAACTCGATGCGGCGGTTGCGTTTATAGGCGTCCTCGGTGGTGCCGGTGTCGATCGGCTGGAATTCGCCAAAGCCGGCGGCGACCAGCCGCTGCGGCGAGACGCCCTTGCCACCAGATATTGCACCACCGCGATGGCGCGCGCCGCCGACAATTCCCAGTTCGACTTGAATTGCCCGCCTGTGATCGGCCGTACGTCGGTGTGGCCGTCAACGCGCAGCACCCAGGCAATATCGGCCGGGATTTGCTTTTCCAGACCGGTCAGCGCGCCGGCGACCTTGTCGAGTTCGGGGTCGCGGCCGGCGGCAGATCGGCCTTGCCGGTGTCGAAGAACAGTTCGCGATTGCAGCACGAAGCGGTCGCCGACGATGCGCACGTCGGGCCGGTTGCCGAGGATTTCGCGCAGCTTGCCGAAGAAGTCGGAGCGGTACTCGGTCAGCTCCTGCACCTTCTGCGCCAGCGCCAGATTGAGCCGCTGGCCGAGGTCGGCGATCTGTTCTGCGCCTCCTTGTCCTTCTTCTCGGAGGCATCGAGCGCGGTCTCGATAGCGGCGAGTTGGCGGCGCAGCGCCGCGATCTGCTGGTTGAGGATCTCGACCTGCGCCAGCGCCTGCGAGGAAATCTTCTTCTCGCCTTCGAGCTGGCCGGTGAGTTCGGAAACCTTGCCTTGCGCGGCGGCGGCGCCCGCGCCGGCGCCCTCGGCGAGGCCCTTGTATTTGTCGCGGTCGCTTTCGGCGGTCGCGAGCGACGCCTGCAACTGCGCGAACTGGTCCTGCAGGTCGGCCTTGCCCGATTTTTCCATCGACAAGAGATTGGTGAGTTCGGCGATCTGGCGCGTTGAGGCGGGTGAGCGCGGTGTCTTTGCCGGCGACTTCTTGCTGCAGATAGAATTGCACCACCACGAACACAGTCAGGATGAAAATGATGCTGAGGATCAGCGTCGACAGCGCGTCGACGAAGCCCGGCCAGTAATTCATGCCGCTTTCGCCGCGGCGGGTTCGTGCAAGCGCCATGGGTTACTCGTTACGCGACTTGCCGATCGCTCTCGCGCGCACCTTTTGCGGACCTCTTCCAGCAGCCGCTTGATCTCGCGTTGCTGCTCGGCCTGGCTGTCGACCCAGTCGCGGATCATCTGCTGCTCGGTGCGCATGTGATGCACCAGGCCCTGGATCGCTTCCGCCAGATTGGACATGGCGCTGGAGGCGCCCTTGCTGGCGCCGCCCTCGCTGAGCGCTTCGCGCAGGCGCTCGATCGCCGTGCGCATCTCGCCGGCGCCGCCGGCGGCGGCGACCGGCTCGGCTGCCTGGTCGTAGACGGTGGTGGAAAGCCAGTCTTCCAGTTCGGTGTAGAAGCGGTTCTGCGCCTGGCTCGATTGCAGGTCGAGGAAGCCGAGCACCAGCGAGCCGGCGAGACCGAACAGCGAAGACGAGAACGATATGCCCATGCCGGACAGCGGCGCGGCGAGGCCTTCGCGCAGCGAGTCGAACATGGAGCCGGCGTCGCCGCCGGCTTTGAGCCCCTGAATCACGCCGCCGACCGAGCCGACGGTCTCGATCAGGCCCCAGAACGTGCCGAGCAGTCCGAGAAACACCAGAAGCCCGGTCATGTAGCGCGAGATGTCGCGCGCCTCATCGAGTCGGGTCGCGATCGAGTCGAGAATGCCACGCATCAATTGCGCCGACATCGCCATGCGGCCGACGCGGCTGCCGAGGATCGCCGCCATCGGCGCCAGCAGCACCGGCGGCCGATCGACCGCGAGGCCGGGATCGGCGAGGCGGAAATTGTTGACCCAGGCGATTTCCGGATAAAGCCGGATCACCTGGCGCAGGCACAGCACGATGCCGACGACGAGGACGAAGATGATCACCGAGTTGAGGCCGGGATTGGCCATGAAGGCCACTTCGATCTGCTTGTGCAGCAGGAAGGTGATCAGGCCGCCGAGCACGACGAACACCAGCATCCGCAGCAGGAAGATGCGGGGCGACGACAGTTTGAGCGGATCGAGTTCTTTTGCCATGAGCTTGCAAAGTTAATGCCGGCCGGGCCAGCCGGGCTCAATATGCCACAGACCCCGTGACAAGGAAAAAGCAGATGGCCCGGAACCGCAAGCATAGAGCGGCGGAATGAGTTCAAAATGCGGTCGGGTTCAGGCCTAGTGTCGCGAATTCGGAAGTTCGCTCGAGTGTTCAGCGTGCTCCGGAGCGAACTTTCAAATCAAAGCGACACTGAGAATCGATAACTTGCTAGTGTCCTTCGAATTCGAAGTTCGCTAGGAGCCTGCTGCACGATATGGCGAACTTCGAATTCGGGACACTAGCCGGCCTCTTTCAGGACACGCAGCAGCTCTTTCTGGATGGCCTCATTGCCGGCGACGACGTGGCCCCTGTCGAACATGTCGTCGCCGCCGTCGCAATCGGATACAAAGCCGCCGGCCTCGCGCACCAGAATGAGCCCGCCGCCATGTCCCAGGGCTTGATGTCGCGCTCCCAATAGCCGTCGAGCCGGCCGGCGGCGACCCAGGCGAGGTCGAGCGCGGCGGCGCCGAAGCGGCGCAGGCCGGCGACTTGCTCCTGCATCGCGCCGGTTTCCTTGCGGGCCAGCACGAGGTCGCCGCGGCCGATATGCGGCAAGCCGCAGGCGATGACGGCGTCGGCAAGCCGCTTGCGGCCGGCAACGCGGATGCGCTGCTCGTTCATGAACGCGCCCTTGCCCTTTTCGGCGACGAACATCTCTTCGCTCGCCGGGTTATAGATCAGTCCGGCGATCACGCTGCTCTCGCGCTCGAGCGCGATCGCAATCGCGAATTGCGGGATGCCGTGCAGGAAATTGGTGGTGCCATCGAGCGGATCGACGATCCAGCGGTGCGACTTGTCGGCGCCTTCGCGGCGGCCTCCTTCCTCGCCGAGAAAGCCGTAGCCGGGCCGCGCCTTGGAGAGATCCTGCGAACAGCGTCTCCTCGGCGCGGCGGTCGGCGGAGGAGACGAAATTCGCGGGGCCCTTGAGCGAGACCTGCAATTTCTCCAGCTCGCCGAAGTCGCGCTTGAGCGCGCGCGCGGTTTTACGCGCGGCGGCGATCATCACGTTGAGCAGGGCGGAGTGGTGCATGGGGTCGGCCTATTCGGCTGTCATCATCCGCGCAAGCGGATGATCCAGTAAACTCGGCGCTTGTAAGTCATCTCCGCCGCCGTGAATACTGGATGCCCCGTGGGGCATGACATGCGATGGGGTCTGCTCGCGAAGGCGGGTCCCGTCAAGGGCGCGCAATCGCTGCTATTACCCCGGAATGACAAAATTACGAGCGCGGCGGTGGCAGCGTCGACATCCACTTCTTGGCGGCTTTTTCAGCGGCCTCGCGCACGGCTTGCGGCTGCTTGGCCGGCGAAAACATCGAGATCGGGATCGCTGGCGTGCCCGGCCTTGGCGATGAGGTGCCATTTGATCGCCTCGGTCGGATCGGCCGGCATGCCGCGCCCGGCCATCAGAATGCGGGCCAGCCGGTCCTGCGCGATTGGGCTGCCGCGGCGCGCCGCGATCAGGAATAGCCTGGCGGCGGCGGCTTCGTTCTTGAGGACGCCGCTGCCGTTGAACTGCGCGATGGCGTATTCGACCATGGCATCGACATTGCCGGCGACCGAGGCGAGCCCCATCAGGCGGGCGGCCTCGTTCGGGTCCTTCGGCACGCCGCGGCCCTCCTTGTACATGGTAGCGAGCGCGTATTGCGCGTCGGCGTTGCCGGTGTCGGCGGCCTGCCGGAACAGTTCGGCGGCGCGCTTGAAATCCTGCGGAAACTGCTGGCCTTGCAGATAAAGCAGGCCGAGATCGTAGGCGGCCGCCGCGTGCCCGAGCTTGGCGGCTGCCGCCAGCAGGCGGGCGGCTTCGTCCGGGTTGCGCGATCCGGCGCGGCCTTCGAGATTGAACATCGCCAGCGCGAACATGGCGTCGCGGTCGCCGTGCGCGGCGGCCACTTTGTACCATTGCGCCGCCTTGCCGTCGTCTTCGGGGACGCCGAGACCTTGCGCGTAGAGTTCGCCGAGCAGCGTCATGGCGAAGGGATCGTTCTGCTGCGCGCGCCTGGTGGCCTCGGCGAGCGCGGTCAAATATTGGCCGCGCTGAAAGGCGCCGTAGGCGATGTCGGCATTGGAATTGTCAGCCACGGGCGCGACCGGCGGAGCCGGCGGCGGCGTTTTTTCTTGGGCTGCGCCAGGGCGGGCGCGGCTAAAGCGGCGAGCACGCACAGCCCAACAATCGTGCCGCGCCGCGACGCCGTCACGCCGCGCCCTCCGGAATGCGCAGATGCCCGGCGGCCCGCGCGATGACTCCGGCGACCGCCCGCGGATCGCGCCACAGCCAATCGCCAAGCGCGATAAAATCGGCGCCGGCCTTCACCAGCGGAGCGATGTCCTCCTCCGACGCGGCAAAAGCAACGCAAGGGGCTTCGAAGACTTCCGCCCACCAGGCGACGCGCTCTTCGATAGCGTCGAGGCCCGGCCGTTCGCCGGCAGCGTGCGGCTCGCCGAACATCACATAGTCGGCGCCCGCTTCGGCCGCGACCATGGCGTCATGGCGAGTGACAAGGCCGCCGACGCCGACGATGCGCTCCGGCTTGAGTTGCTCCAATGCGGCGGTGAAATCGTCGATGCCGGTCAGGTGGGCGCCGTCGGCGCCGCTGCGCGCGACCAGGCCCGCGTGGCCGTCGATCAGCAGCGCCGCGCCTCCGTCCTGCACGACGGGAACAAGTGCTTTGGCGCGGTTGATCTGCGTGCGCTCGTCCGCATCGGCAAAGCGCAACAACACGGCGGCGACATCGCCCGCGCCCAAGACCGCCGCAAGCTGCGTGGAAAATGCGGCTGCCTCCGCGACCGGCGGCGTCACCAGGTAGAGGCGCGGCGCCGGGCGCGGTTCGGCCTGTTTGGGTCGCGAAGCCATGGTCCACGCATGGTAGCGCAATCGGGCGGAAAATTGACGTCGATTTAGCGGCGCGCGACGTCTGCGAGTTCGTGCGCCACGCGCGCAATCACGCCGTCCCAGTCGCCGATCTCCGGCTGCCGGAACAGCCGGGCGGTCGGGTACCAGGGGCTATCCTCGCGCTGCAAGAGCCAGCGCCAGTCCTGAATAAAGGACAATAAGATCCAGACCGGCTTGCCCAGCGCGCCGGCGAGATGCGCCACGGCGGTGTCGACCGTGACGACCAGGTCCAGCGCATCCACCACCGCCGCGGTGTCGGCGAAGTCGGCGAGCGCCGCATCGAGGCGCAGGAGGTTGGGGAGGCCGCGAGCGCGGCCAGGTCGGCGGTGCGGTACTCGTGCTGGAGGCTGATGAAGTCGACGCCGGGCAGCGACAACAGCGGCGCCAGGCGCTCAAAGGCGATGCTGCGGTTGTGATCGTTTTTGTGCGTCGGCTTGCCGGACCAGACCAGGCCGATGCGCGGGCGGCCGGTGGCGGGCAACCGGCCGCGCCAATTTGCCGCCCGCTCCGCCCGCACGCGCAGATAGGGCACGTCGTGCGGGATAGTGGCAAGCGTGGTGCCGAAGGCGAGCGGCAGGCTCAACAGCGGGCAGTGCAGATCGAATGGCGGCAGCACCGCGCCGGGCTTCATCATCGCCACCACGCCCTCGCGCCGGCCGATCAGCGGCATCAGGCTGTCCGGAATCTCCAGCACCACCCGGCCGCCTTTGGCGACCACCATCGGCACATAGCGCAGCAACTGGATGCTGTCGCCGAAGCCCTGCTCGGCATGCAATAAGATGGTTTTGCCGCCGATATTTTCGCCCCGCCAGACCGGTTGCGCGAAATCGCGCGGCTTCATTTCGCTCTCGCGGCGCCAGCGCCATTCGTATTCCGGCAAGCCACGGGCGAAATCGCCAAGTTCGAGCAGCAGCAGGCCCCTATTCCAGTGCGCTTCGGCAAGGTCGGGCGCCAGCTCCAGCGCGCGGCCGAAACTTTGCAGCGCTTCGTCGAAACGCTTGAGATAGTGCAAGGCAATGCCGCGATTGACGAGCGCGTAGGAAGAAACCGGCTTGAGCCCCAAGGCGCGGTCGTAGTCGGCGAGCGCGTCGGCCGGACGGTTGAGCTCGATCAGGGCATTGCCGCGATTGCTGTAGGCGTCGGGATAATTGGGATCGATCGCGAGCGCGCGGCCGAAGCTATCGAGCGCCTCTTGCGGGCGGCCGAGCTCACGCAATGTGTTGCCGCGGTTGTTGTGGAGCGGGGCGGCGTCGGGGCGCAGGAGCAAGGCGCGGTCGCAGTCGGCAAGCGCCGCCGCAAAAGACTTCATCGCATAATGTGTGTTGCCGCGCGCGACCAGCGTATCGGCGTCGCCGGGCTTGAGCGCAAGCGCGCGGTCGAAGCTTGCCAGCGCTTCCGCGTCGCGCTTGAGCGCGACAAGCAGCCGGCCGCGCAGGGCGAGGGCGGCGGGATGATCGGGCCTGAGCGCGAGCGCGCGTTCGATGCTGTCGAGCGCTTCCTGTTCGCGTTCAAGTTCGTGCAGGATTTGCGCGCGATTGAGCAGCGCATCGGCATGGTCGGGCTTGAGCGTCAGCACGCGCTCGAAACTTTCCAGCGCCGCCTGCGCGCGGCCGAGCGCATAGAGCGCGTTGCCTCGGTTATGCAGCGCGTCGACGTAGTCCGGGCTGAGCGCGAGCGCACGGTCATAGCTCGCCAGCGCCTCCTCGTTGCGCGCGAGCGCGGCGAGCACGGTGCCGAAATTGGAATGGGCGGCGGCCGAGCGATCGTTGCTCGCCAGCGCCTTGCCGATCAGCTTCAGCGCCTCGGCCGGCTCGCCGGTCTGATGCTTGAGCACGCCGTAAAGATGCAGCGCGTCGAACTGCTCGGGACGGGCGGCAAGCACAGCGCGGTAGAGCGTCTCGGCCTCGCGCAATTCCCCGCGCTGATGCAGCGCGGCGGCGCGGCGCAGCATGTCGGCGAGATCGGCCGGCGCGGTTTGCGGTTTGGTCTGCGGATGAGCCATGGGCGAATTATTGCGCGAATTATTGGGCGAATCATTGCGAGAATATTCGCTCGCGTCGCGCGCGTCCAAATCAGCCGGCCGCGTAGACGCGCCAAAGGCCGTTCGCTAGCATCGTGCAAAGACCGCGATACAGGGACCGCGCGGCGCCTGGAGGAGAAATGCTCAAACGCCTGTGGTTGGCGCTGCTATGCCTTGCCGCCGTGCCGTTCGCGCCAGCCGCCGCTGCCGGCTATCCTGCCCGCGCCATCAAGATGATTGTACCGTTCGCGCCCGGTGGCGGCACTGACGTGCTTGGCCGCATCATCGCCCAGCGCCTCTCCGAGCAGTGGGGCCAGCCGGTGGTCGTGGAAAACCAGCCCGGCGCTTCCGGCGGCATCGGCACCAAGGCCTTCGTCAAGGCCGAACCGGACGGCTACACGCTGCTGATGGCCTCGACCGGCGCGCTGATGGCGGCTTCCGCCGCGCTGGCGCCGGAAGGGCAGTTCGACGTCAATAAATTCTTCGCGCCGATCACGGTGGTGGCGGCGCCGCCTTATCTGCTGGTGGTCAATCCGGACGTGAAGGCCAATTCGGTCGCCGAGCTGATCAAGCTCGCGCGCGAAAAGCCGAAGGCGTTGTCGTTTGGTTCTTCAGGGATCGGCGCCGCTTCGCATCTGTCGGGCGCGCTGTTCGAGAAGGACGCACAGGTCGAAATGCTGCACGTGCCCTATAAGGGAACCGGCCCGGCAGTCGCCGATCTTCTGGGCGGGCGCATCGACCTGATGTTCTCGCCTTCGACCACCGTGCAGGCCTTCGTCGCGGCCGGCAAACTCAAGGCGCTCGCCACTACCGGCGCCAAACGCTCGAAATTCTTTCCCAACGTGCCGACGGTAGCCGAAGGCGGCTTGCCCGGCTACCAGTCGGTCGGCTGGTTCGGCCTGCTGGCGCCGGCGCACACGCCGAAGGAAATCGTCGACAAGCTCAACAAGGCGGTGGTGGGCATCATGGCCGAGAGGGACGTTATCGATCGCATGGCCGCGCTTGGCGCCGAGCCCGAGCCGCAGACGCCCGACGAGTTCGCGCGCTTCATCGACGCCGACGTGGCGAAATGGACCATGCTGGTGAAGGAAGAGAACATCGTCATCCCGGGGGCGGGGAAGTAAAAAAGCGCCGTGTCGATGTTGACGGACATTGCGTGACTAAAGATTTGTGAACGCTGTGTATGCTACGCAACGGCTTAATGATTGCCAGAAATCCAATTCGTCTTGTGTTACTTCGAATTTTTCGAGCGGTTCGGTTGGGTCACTGCCTTTGCGCGCCCAATAAACAATTGCACGGAAGTCAGCGCGATAGGTCCAATTAGCGTGCGCAACCGAATTACGAAGTGCGCGCACGGGATTGTTGTTCAGGAATTGAGCGCATTTTCGAGCAGTAGAACCAATCGGTGCCGACTTGGCGAGAATCCTAAAGCAAGACTTCTGGCAAATAGACAAAGCAAATGTAATTTTGAGTAATGACTTGTGCGCGAACAACATGCGGAGAGGGGGTCAAGTTTCTAACTACGTCCATCCAACCTTGAAATGCTTGGAGCTCCTGCAGCCGATCATTCAACGGAATTGGAGATGCAGTTTTTATTTCCGCCCTCGCTTCAGCAGGTAAAAATCTAACGTCAGCAGCAATTGCAGTAGCAAGCTTTCGGCTATCTTCATCAATTATTTTCAGTTCGGACTTTAGCCGTCCTGACCAGACCGCCATCTGCTTGTCTAATCGGTCCCAAGTCACTGTGACCTCGCAAGTCCGTTGCAATCGGGCTCTCGCCGCAAACTCCGCTTCACCTCTCCCATAGGGAGAGGTCGGATCGCGAAGCGATCCGGGTGAGGGGTTATGGTCTATCGAGAAGTCCTAGACCCCCTCACCCCAACCCTCTCCCCAGCGGGGAGAGGGAGCGCGCCGTTCTTGTGGCGCCGCTTCACTCTAAACAAACTCACATCACTTCGGCATTGGTACCGGCCCCATGTCTTTCGGCACCTTGTAGCCCTTCTGCACGGCGGGGCGGGCGGCGATGGTCTCGTACCAGCGCTTCACGTTGGGATATTGCTTCATGTCGATGGTCTGCCACTCGAAGCGCGAGATCCACGGCCAGATCGCGATGTCGGCGATGGAGTATTCGTCGGCGACGAATTCGCGGCCTTCCAGGCGCGTGTTGAGCACTTTGTAGAGCCGGTGCGCTTCTTTCAGGTAACGCTCCTCGGCGTAAGGCGCCTTGCCCTTGTTGTATTTCACAAAGTGATGCACCTGGCCGAGCATCGGTCCGGGGCCGCCCATCTGCCACATCAGCCACTCGATCGTGCGATAGCGGCCTTCGCCCGATTTCGGCAGCAACTTACCGGTCTTGTCGGCGAGATAGATAAGGATCGCACCCGACTCCATCAGCGACGTATTGTTGTCGCGGTCGACGATCGCAGGAATGCGGTTGTTCGGCGCGATTTTCAAAAATTCCGGCTTGAACTGTTCGTCCTTGGAAATATCGATCGCGTGCACGGTGTAGGGCAGGCCGATTTCCTCCAGCATGATGGAGGCCTTGCGGCCGTTGGGCGTCGTCCAGGTGTAAAGATCGATCACGTTTGGTGTCCTTGAATGAGCATGGAAGGTAAGGAACTGCGGGAAGGGCAGCGCGTTGTCAGCGAGGTTCCATTAGCAGGAGGCGACCATGAAACTCAATGTCCTCGTCATTGCGCTGGCGGCCACGGCCTTCGGCTCACTCGGCGCCAACGCGCAAACCGTGATCGAGGAGCGCCGCGATCCCGCGGTTGTGATCGAGCACGATCAGCCGGATCGGTCCGTGACGGTCGAGAAGCGCGGCGGGCTGCTCGGCACCGAGCACAAATCAACGACGGTGGAGACCACCGGCTCGGGCGATTGCACCACCAAGACCGTTCACAAGGACGATCTGCTCGGCTCGAAGACGGTCCGCAAAACGAATTGCGAGTAGCCGTTTCGACTGACTTTTGATGATTGGAAAAGGCCGCGTCGCTACGCGGCCTTTTTCTCGAGGTCGGCCTTCCACTGCCCAAGTGCGGCGAGGCTATTCATCTTGGCGCGATGTGAAAATGCGCGCTGGGCGGCGGCGACATTTTCCGGCTTGCCTTTCCAGACCGCTTGCGGCGCGTGCTGGAGCGCGCGGCCGTAGGAGAAAGTGAGCGCCCAGGGCAGATTGCCGATCTTGTTCATGGCGTCGAGATGGGCGGTCGCCTCCTCGTCGCTCTGTCCGCCGGACAGAAAAGCGATGCCGGGCACCGCAGCCGGCACGCAAAGCTTGAGCACGGTCACGGTTTTCTCAGCGACCTCCTCGGCCGACGCGCGCTTTGACGATTTTTTGCCGGCGATGACCATGTTGGGCTTGAGCACCATGCCTTCCAGCATCACGCGCGCGTCGAACAATTCGTTGAACGCGGTCTTGAGCACGCGTTCGGTCACGCTGAAGCAGCGGTCGATGTCGTGGTCGCCGTCCATCAGCACTTCCGGCTCGACGATCGGAACGATTTGGGCTGCCTGGCAGAGCGCGGCGTAGCGCGCCAGCGCGTGAGCATTGGTCTTGATGCAATTGTAGCTTGGGATACCCTTGCCAATGTCGATCACCGCGCGCCATTTGGCGAAGCGCGCGCCTTGCTCGTAATATTTCGGCAGCCGGTCGGCGAGTTTGTCGAGCCCGACGGTGACGACTTCGCCTGGGCACATCGGTAGCGGCTTTACGCCTTCGTCGACCTTGATGCCGGGGATGGCGCCGGCCTTCTTGATCAGTTCGACCAGCGGCGTGCCGTCCGTCGCTTTCTGCCAGATGGTCTCGTCATACAGGATGACGCCGGAGATGTGGTTTTTCATCGCCTCGGTCGAGCGGAACATCATCTCGCGATAGTCGCGGCGCGACTCCTCGGTCGAATTCGACGCCGATAGCCTCGAAGCGCTTCTTGATGGTGCCGGAGGATTCGTCGGCCGCAAGAATCCCCTTGCCGGGCGCGACCATGGCCTTCGCCACTTTGTTCAGTTCATCGAGATTCATCGCCCTCTCCAAGCTCTTGTCCGGACGCGGCGCAGCGCGAAGCGGTGCGCCGCGTCCGGGACCTTAACGTTCTCGACCCTCTCGATCCCGGGTCTGCACCCCATCACCAAGGTGCTGCGGTGCGCCGGGGATGACTGCTCGCAGTCATCTTACCCTCAACGCCTCGACCCCCGGCAAGGCCTTCCCCTCCAGCCACTCCAGGAAAGCGCCGCCGGCTGTGGATACATAAGTCAGGCGGTCGACCACGCCCGCGACATTGAGCGCCGCCACCGTGTCGCCGCCGCCGGCTACCGAAACAAGCTTTCCGGCCGCGGTGAGTTCCGCCGCAGCCTCCGCAACTTCCACGGTGCCGGCGTCGAACGGTTCCATCTCAAAGGCGCCAAACGGGCCGTTCCAGACCAAGGTTTTCGAACGCGCCAGCACCGAAACTACCTGCTCGATGCTGCGCGGTCCGATGTCCAGGATCACGTCGTTGTCGCCGACGTGATCGACGTCGACCACGCGCGAGGGCGCGTGCGCCGCGAATTTTTCCGCCACCACCGCGTCGACCGGCAGCACGATCTCGCGCTTGGCCGCCTTGGCCTCGTCCATGATTTTCTGCGCGGTCTCGACCAGGTCGCGCTCGACCAGAGATTTGCCGATGCGTTTGTTGAGCGCCAGCAAAAACGTATTGGCCATGGCGCCGCCGATGATCAGCGACGTCGACCTTTTTCAACAGGTGGCCGAGCAGATCGAGCTTGGTGGAAATTTTGGCGCCGCCGACGATCGCCGCCACCGGGCGCGCCGGTCTGTCGAGCACCTTCTCGAAGGCTTCCAGTTCGGCTTGCAGCGTTCGCCCGGCATAGGCCGGCAGCACGTGGGCCAGCCCTTCGGTCGAGGCGTGCGCGCGGTGCGACACCGAGAAAGCGTCATTGACGAAAATGTCGCCCAGTTTGGCCAGCGCGGCGACGAATTTGGGGTCGTTCTTTTCCTCGCCGGCATGGAAGCGGGTGTTTTCCAGGCAGACGATGTCGCCGGGCTTCATCGCGGCGACCGCGCGCTCGGCCGCTTCGCCGATGCAATCGTCGACGAATTTGACCGGGCGCTTGATGATGTGCGCGACCTCGGCGGCGACCGGCTTGAGCGATTGCTTCGGATCGCGCCCCTTGGGGCGGCCGAAATGCGACAGCAGGATCACCTTGGCGCCCTTGTCGGCGATCTCGGTGATGGCGGGCGCCATGCGCTCGATGCGCGTTGCGTCGCTGACGACGCCGTTCTCAACCGGGACGTTCAGGTCGACGCGCACCAGCACGCGCTTTCCCTTCACGTCGACGTGGTCAAGGGTGCGGAACGCGCTCATGGATTGGCTCAGACCGGGAGCGTCAGATCAACTTGCCCATCGCCGCGGCGGTGTCCGCCATGCGGTTAGAGAAGCCCCACTCGTTGTCATACCACGACATCACGCGCACCAGTGTGCCGTCCATGACCTTGGTTTGGTCCATGTGGAAGATCGACGAGCGCGGGTCGTGGTTGAAGTCGCTGGAGACGTTCGGCTCCAAAGTGTAGCCGAGGATGCCCTTGAGCTGCTGCTCGGCCGCGCGCTTGACCGCGCCGTTGATCTCGTCCTTGGTGGTGGCCTTCTTGGCGACGAACTTGAAATCGATCACCGACACGTTCGGCGTCGGCACCCTGATGGCTACGCCATCCAATTTGCCGTTGAGGTCGGGGAGCACCAGGCCGACCGCCTTGGCGGCCCCCGTTGAGGTCGGGATCATGTTCAACGCAGCGGCGCGGGCGCGATAGAGATCCTTGTGCACGGTGTCGAGGACCGGCTGATCGCCGGTGTAGGAATGGATCGTCGTCATGAAGCCCTTGTCGATGCCGACGGCGTCGTTGAGCACCTTCGCGACCGGCGCCAGGCAATTGGTGGTGCAGGAGGCGTTGGAGACGACCTTGTGATCCTTGGTGAGCTTGTCGTGGTTGACGCCGTAGACCACGGTGATGTCGGCGCCTTCGGCCGGCGCCGAGATCAGCACGCGCTTGGCGCCCGCGGTTAGGTGCATCGACGCCTTGTCCTTGGCGGTGAAGATGCCGGTGCATTCCATCGCGATGTCGACGCCGAGGTCCTTCCACGGCAGCGTGTTGGGGTCCTTGATGGCCGTGACTTTGATGGCGCCGTTGCCGATGCTGATGGTGTCGCCTTTGACCGTCACCGTGCCGGGGAAACGGCCGTGCACCGAGTCGTAGCGCAGCAGATGCGCGTTGGTCTCGACAGGGCCGAGATCGTTGATCGCGACGACGTCGATATCGTGGCGATCGGACTCGGCGATGGCGCGGAGAATGTTGCGGCCGATGCGGCCGAACCCGTTGATGGCAACACGGACAGTCATAACAGTCGCTCCCGGCTCGTCAGATCATGGCCGCGCGGCCATAGCCTCATATAGTCTTTTGTTACGCCTTCCCAAGCTTGCGCAAGGCCGCATCGGCGACCGCTTCGGGTGTAATGCCGAAATGCTTATAAAGGTCCTTATAGGGCGCGCTGGCCCCGAAACCGGTCATGCCGACGAAGATGCCATCTGAACCGATGATGGCGTCCCAGCCTTGGCGCACCGCAGCCTCGACGCCGACCTTCACTTTGGCATCGCCGATCACCGCGCGGCGCGCGCTGTCCTTCGCCTCCAGCAACAGTTCGAAGCAGGGCACCGACACCACGCGCGCTGCGACGCCTTTGCCGGCCAGCAGTTTTTTAGCCTCGACGGCGATGGCGACTTCCGAGCCGGTGGCGAAGATCGAGACGTCTTCTTTTCCTCGGGCTTTGCCTTCGGCGGCGGCGATTTCATAGGCGCCGGCGGCGCAGCGATTGCCATCGAGAAAATTCTGACTGAGCTGCGGGAGATTTTGCCGTGTCAGCGCCAGCACGCTTGGCCGGCTCTTCGCTTCGAGCGCGAGCTGCCAGCATTCGGCGGTCTCGACTGCGTCGCAGGGACGGAACACCAGCAGGTTCGGAATGGCGCGCAGCGCGGCCAGATGCTCGACCGGCTGATGCGTCGGCCCGTCTTCGCCCAGACCGATCGAGTCGTGCGTCATGATGTGAATGACGCGCTTGCCCATCAGTGCGGCAAGCCGGATCGCCGGCCGGCAATAATCCGAGAACACCAGAAACGTGCCGGAGTAGGGGATAATGCCGCCGTGCAGCGCCATGCCGTTCATGGCGGCGGCCATGCCGTGTTCGCGCACGCCGTAATGGATGAAGCGGCCGGAATAATCCGTAGCACTCATTGCTTTCATCGATTTGGTGCGCGTGTTGTTGGAGCCGGTGAGATCGGCCGAGCCGCCGACCATCTCCGGCAGCGCCGGGATCAGGCTCTCCAGCGCGAATTCGCAAGCGGTGCGGGTGGCGATTTCCCTCGGTGTGGCGGCGAGCGATTGCTTCACGGCGCGCACCGCGTCGGCGAAGTCCGGGTTCGGCAGGTCGCCTTTCATGCGGCGCTCGAATTCGGCGCGCTTGCCCGCGTCGAGCGCGGTCAGGCGCTTCGTCCAATCGGCATGTGCGTCCTTAGATCGCTCGCCGGCCTTGCGCCACGCGGCAAGAATGTCGTCAGGAATTTCGAACGGCGCGTGGTTCCAGCCGAGCTTCTCGCGCACGCCTTTGATTTCGTCGGCGCCGAGCGGCGACCCATGCGACGAGGCCTTGCCGGCCTTGGTCGGCGCGCCGAAGCCGATGGTCGTCTTGCAGGCGATCAGCACGGGGCGGTCTGAATTTTGCGCATTTGCGATCGCCGACGCAATCGCTTGCGGATCGTGACCGTCGATGCGCGAAGCGGCCCAGCCGGCGGCCTCAAAGCGCTTCACCTGATCGACGCTGTCGGCGAGCGATAGCGCGCCGTCGATGGAAATGCCATTGTCGTCGAACAGCACGATCAACCTGGAAAGCTTCAGGTGCCCGGCGAGTGCAATGGCTTCCTGGCTGATGCCTTCCATCAGATCGCCGTCGGAGGCCAGCACGTAGGTCTTGTGATCGACCGTCTCGGCACCGAATTCCGCCGCCAGGTGCCGTTCCGCAATCGCCATCCCGACCGCGTTGGCGAGCCCTTGCCCGAGTGGACCGGTGGTGGTCTCGACCCCGGGCGTGTGGCCGTATTCCGGATGGCCGGCAGTGATCGAGCCGAGCTGGCGGAAGCGCTTGATATGATCGAGCGTCATCCCAGGGTAGCCGGTGAGATAAAGCAGCGCGTAGAGCAGCATCGAGCCGTGCCCGGCGGAGAGCACGAAGCGGTCGCGGTCGGGCCAGGCCGGGTCGGCGGGATCGAATTTCAGGAAGCGCGTGAACAGCACGGTCGCCACGTCGGCAGCGCCCATCGGCAGGCCGGGATGGCCGGATTTCGCCTGTTCGACGGCGTCCATCGCCAGCGCGCGGATGGCATTGGCGAGGTCGGCGTGTGCGGGCGATGCGCTGGCGGCCGCGTGGCGCTCATTTTGCGCCACCGCCGCCGTCGACGAGGCGGGTGCATTCATGGAAAAGGCCTGTTTGCGGGGGTGGATAGCATGTGGCCGCTTGAGTCAATGTGACGGCGCCCGCGTCGGACAGCCATGCACAGGCTCTCGAAAACATCGGGGTAAATCCCGCGTCAAGCGTTGACGGCAGGATCGCGCGGCACGTAAGGTTCTTGGCGTAAATCTTTGCCCCCGCAAGAGTTTTTGAGCGCGGATGATGGCGATGACGGACCAAAGCGCGATCGATACCGCGGTAAAACGTCTGGCGCTTGCGCTCAACTCGCTCGATGCCGCGGTCGAGCGCCGGCGCGAGGCCGACCGCAGCGAGGAGGGATTGGCGAGCCAACTGCACGCGCTCGGCGTCGACCGCACCCGGCTCGCCGCCGCGCTCGACGGCGAGGCCGCGCGCTCGCGCGGGCTGGAATCGACCAACCGCGAGATCGCGCAGCGGCTAGACGCCGCCATCGCCAGTATCCAGTCGGTGCTGGACAGCAACGAGTGAGCTTATGAGCCAGGTGAACGCGACGATTGCCGGCCGCCAGTACCGTCTCGCCTGCGAGGACGGGCAGGAGGAGCATTTGCAGGCGCTGGCGCACGATCTCGATCAGCGCATCATCGATCTGCGCGCCAAGTTTGGCGAGATCGGCGATACCCGGCTTACGGTGATGGCGGCGCTGATGGTAGCCGACGAACTCAGCGAGGCCGCGCGCAAGATCCGCCGCCTGGAGGAGGAAGCGACCGCGTTGCAGGATGCCCGCGTGGTCGCGTCCGACCGCGCCAAGGCCGCTTCGTCCGCGGTGGTTAACGCCTTCAACTCGGCGGCCGAGCGAATCGAGGGCATCACCAAGAAACTCAACGCCTCGCTCGGCAACGGCGTGGCGATTGGGTGAGCCACAGGTGTCATGCCCCGCGAAAGCGGGGCATCCAGTAACCACAATGATTGATTGCGAGGACACGGCGTACTGGATCGCCCGCTTTCGCGGGCGATGACGGATAGTGCTTGTGGCGTTCGCCCTCCATAGTCACTACATTGCCGAAGCGGGGCTGTGGGGCGCGACGGAGACAATTCCCCGGGGCCTTACGATCCTAACGGGAGCTGTCCCTGGCCGGGCTCGTGGGCTCGGTCATATGGCGCCCACCTACTTATGTAGGTTCCCGGGATCGCACTCCGACGGCCTTCGCGGCTCCGCACTATATCCATGGCTGACCTCACCGAAACGCAATCAGCAAAAGCCGCGCTCCGCACCGCCGCTCTCGCGCTGCGCGATGCGTTGCCGGCGGCCGAGCGGCAAGTGGCCGCCGAGAAAATCGCGGGCCGCGCGTTTCCGCTGACGATTGCTCCCGGCACTATCGTCTCCGGCTTTTCGCCGATGAAGACCGAAATCAATCCGATCCCGCTGCTGCGCAAGCTGGCCGACGCCGGCGCGCAGCTTGCGCTGCCGGCGATCGCCGGGCGCGGCAAACCGCTGATCATGCGGGCTTGGGACTTCGGCGATCCGTTCAAGGCCGGGCAGTGGGGCATCCGCGAGCCGGTGCCGGAGGCGCCGGAGGTGGCGCCGGATATCTTGATCGTTCCGCTTGCCTGCTTCGACCGCGCCGGCCATCGCATTGGTTACGGCGCCGGCTATTACGACATGACCATCAATGCGCTGCGCGCGAAGAAGGAGGTGATCGCCATCGGTATCGCTTTCGCCGCGCAGGAAATCCCGAGGATTCCCGCGACCGACCGCGACGCCCGGCTCGATCTCGTGCTAACGGAGCGAGAAGTGATCGATTTTCGTGCCTGAGCGCATGCCGCAAACTCTCTTTTCACCTCCCGCCCTGAGGGGGAACGGGCGAAGCGGGGGGGCCAAACCCTGACCCCCCCCCTCCGGGGGACGCACGCTGTGCGAGCGTAAGCGCATGCGCATTCTCTTCGTCGGCGATGTCGTCGGCCGGTCCGGGCGGACAATCGTCGGCGCGCGCCTGCCGGGCCTGGTCGAAGGACTGGAAGCTCGATCTCGTCGTCGTCAACGGCGAGAACGCGGCCGGCGGCTTCGGCATCACCGAGGTTATTTATAACGAGTTGATCGATGCCGGCGCCGACGCCGTCACGCTCGGCAACCACGCCTGGGACCAGCGCGAGGCGCTGGTGTTCATCGAGCGCGCGCCGCGCCTGATCCGCCCGATCAATTATCCGAAGGGCACGCCCGGCCGCGGCGCCGCTTTGGTCGAGGCGAAGAACGGCAAGCACGCGATGGTGATCAACGCCATGGGCCGCATCTTCATGGACCCGCTCGACGATCCGTTTGCGGCGGTCGAGCGCGAGCTTGCCGCCTGCGCGCTTAAAGTCGGCGCCGACGCCATCGTGCTGGACATGCACTGCGAGGCGACCAGCGAGAAGCAGTCGATGGGCTATTTCGTCGACGGGCGCGTCAGCCTTATGGTCGGCACCCATACGCATGCGCCGACCGCCGACCACCGCATCATGCCGGGGCGCACCGCCTTCGTCTCGGACGTCGGCATGACCGGGGATTTCAACTCGGTCATCGGCATGATCAAAGACGAGCCGCTCAACCGCTTCCTGCGCAAGGTGGCGGGCGGCAAGTTCGAGCCGGCGACCGGCGTAGCCACGCTTTGCGCCATCGCGGTCGAGACCGACGATGCGACCGGGCTGGCCGAGCGGATCGGCGCCGTCCGGCTCGGCGGTATCCTGGAAGAGGCACGGCCGAAATTCTGGGATTAATTGCTTTTGTGGCCGCGCCGGGTTGACCGGAATCACGCGCGATAATTCGGTAAGTCACGTTGATTCGCCGGTTTGTGCCAGCGTCCGGCATCGCTGCTCGGCACGGCGGGAATGACCTTCATCGTCAATCGCAATCTTGCGCTGGAAATGACGCCCAACATCCTGTCGGGCGTCACGCTTGAGACCGACGCGCGCGCGGAACTTGCCGCCCAGTTCATCCCGGCCGGCTCGCGGGTGCTCGACTTGAGCAACTCCACGACCCTGCGGCGGCTGCTTCCGAAAGGCTGCAACTATCAAGACCGCGACAGTGTGCGGTGCGACGGCGGGGCCGTTTGCGATCTCGCGGCCGGCGATTTCCCCACCCAGGCCGCGGGGCATTCCGACATCATCGTGATGCTCGGCGTGATCGAGCGCATCGCCGACGTGGAAAACCTGTTTACCCGTCTGCGCTTCTGCAAGCAGGACATCATCCTGAGCTATAGCGCGACCGATCTCGGCGGCGACCGCGCCGGCTTCGCCAACGCGCTGAGCTTCTACGATCTCGCGCTGCTGTTCGACCGCTACGGCTTCCGCGTCGAATGTAGCGCGCCGATCGACGCCAGCCAGGTGCTGATGCGGCTCACCCCGACCGAGCGGCTCAAACCGGTCGTCGCCTCCAGCGTCGCGGTGATCACCGACAGCGACATGGGTACGTTCGGCAGCCGGCTTGGCTGCCAGATGATCAACGCGCTGCTGCCGGGCGAGGCGGACGTGCATCTTATGAGCTTCGCCGCGCTGCATGAAGCACGCACCAAATACGACCTGGTAGTGCTCGGCACCGGCGGCAACCTGTTCAAGCCGCTGCTCGGCGACGACGTGCTCGACATCGTTTCGCGCGGCAAAGCGGCGATCGGAATTTTCGGCACGCAATACCGCGAGCTGATCTCGCGGCCGGCGCTCGATCGGCTCATCGAGCGGCTCGATACCTGGTTCGCGCGTTCCGAGGACGACGTGCTGATGTACGGTCGCGGCCGCAGCAACGTGATGCATCTCGGCGACTGGTTGATCGACCAATTTCCCATGACCATCTCGACCTTTGACGAGCCGCTGCGGGTACTGGAAGAAATCCGGCCGGACCATGCGCTCGACCGCGCCATCCAGGTTATCCAATGTCATAAGAACGTTTATTCGACACGCCTGCATCCACTGCTCTGCGCGCTCACCGCGGCCGAGACCGCTGCTTACGCCGAGCAGCCCTCGGAGCAGATGCCGGGCGTCGTTTCCGGCGCGTTCCGCAGTATGCTGATCGACATTTTCGGCCGGAGCTATCCGGAAAACCAGTTCTTCATGGTCGATCGTGACGCGGTCCGCCGCTACAAGGCGCGCGTCCACCGCAACGTCACTAAGGTCGGCGAGCGGATCAATTCCCTCCTGCGCAACGTCGCGGTCGCAGCCGCCTGACGCCGCAGTTTATTTTCTCAGCCAGCCAGCCTATATAGCCGCCGGCATCAACATTGCAGTCGGGGTCATGGCTGGTCATTCCCAATTCAAGAACATCATGCATCGCAAGGGGCGCCAGGATAAGGTGCGCTCCAAGCTGTTCGGCAAGCTGGCGCGCGAAATCACGGTGTCGGCCAAGATGGGCCTACCTGATCCGGCATTCAATCCGCGCCTGCGCGCCGCGATCCTGGCGGCGCGTGCCGAGAACATGCCGAAGGATAATATCGAGCGCGCCGTCAAGAAGGCATCCGGCAGCAACTCCGAGAGCTACGACGAAATCCGCTACGAGGGTTACGGCCCGGGCGGCGTGGCTGTGATCGTCGAGGCGCTGACCGACAACCACAACCGCACCGCCGGCGAAGTGCGCGCAACCTTCACCAAGAATGGCGGCAATCTCGCCACCACCGGCGCGGTGTCGTTCATGTTCAATCATGTTGGTGTCGTTGAATATGAAACCAAAGCCGCCAGCGCCGACGCCATGCTGGATGCCGCGATCGAAGCCGGCGCCGAGGACGTGACCTCGAGCGCGGACGGCCACCAGATTTTCACCACGACGGAAACCTTGCGCGACGTGGCCAAGGCGCTGGAAACGAAATTCGGCGAGCCGCGCAAGGTGGCGCTGTTATGGAAACCGCAGAACACCGTCGCGGTCGACGACGAAACCGGCGAGAAATTGCTCAAGCTGATCGAATCGCTGGATGAAAGCGATGACGTCCAAAACGTCTACGCCAATTTCGAGGTGTCGGACGCGCTGGTGCAGAAGATGAGCGCGTGATCTTTAGGGATTGAATTCCAGAATATAAAGCCCGGCGTTGTAGTCGGTGGTGTAGATCAAGCCCTTGGCATCCACGAACACATCGGCCGATTGGATGACGCGCGCGCGGTTCGGGCGCGTGTCGGCGAGCCGCGCGGGTTGTCGCGGCACCAACGCGCCGGCCTCCTTCGGGATGAACGCATCGGACATGTCGAACACGCGAATGCCGGCATTCTGATAGGTGGCGAAGATCAGGTTTGACGACACGAAGCTGCCGGGCCGATTTTCGTGGATATTGTGCGGCCCGAAATGGCCGCCCTTGGCCTTGTAGTCGGCCTCCGCCGGCGTCGGGAAGGTGGCAATGCTCACCGGGTTGCCGGGCACGCGGTTGTCGAACACCCAGATCAGCTTCAGCCCGTCGTCCTGATGATCCAGCACGGCTTCGTCGAGTACGACCAGCAATTCACGATCCGGCAGCGGCAGGCAGTTGTGCGTGCCGCCGCCGAACGGCGGCGACCAGCTCTTGTGCACGATCAATTTCGGCTTGGCGCGGTCGGTAATGTCGAGCACCACCATGCCGGCGTCACGCCAGGCGGCATAGGCGGTGTTGCCGTTGATAATCGGATGATGCAGTCCGTAGCGGCGCACGGCCGGCCATGATGGCGTCTCGCCAGCGGCCAAGTTCATGCCCGGAATCCACCAGCGGCCGGCCTCGCGCGGATGCGCCGGGTCGATCATGTCGATGGTCATGAAAATGTAGTCGGTGAAGCCATCGAGCAGCACCGAAGCGTAGGCCCATCGTCCGCCGGTGTACCATACGCGATGGATGCCGCCGCCTTCCACGGCCATGAATCCGATGCGGCGCGGCGCTTCCGGTTTCGAAATATCGTAAACCGCCAATCCCGCGGTCCAGTCGCGCTGACGTTTTGCTTCTGCGGTGCCGACGGTCTTGCCGAGCGCGCCGCTGTAATAAGCACGCTCGTCGGCGAACTCGGCGGCTGCGAACATGTCCTTGGCGTTGATCACCAGCAGCAGGTCATCGTGAACTTGCAGATGAATGTTCCAGGTATTGGCGGGCGCCGCGACGTAGTCGACCGCGCGCGGGTTTTTCGCGTCGCGCACGTCGATGACGGAAAAGCCTTTGGAGAACATGTGTCCGACGTAAGCAAAGCCGCGATGCACCATGACCTGCACGCCGTCGGGCCGGCCACTCTGATCGGTGTGGCCGACGATGCGCATGTTGCGCGCGTAATCCGGTTTTGGAAGATCGGTCATTTATAAGCGTCGAGGAAGTTGGGCACCGCGATCCAATCCAGCATCGCGCCGTCGCTTTGCAGCAATTCGTGCATGCGACGGTCTTCCTCGGTCTTGAGATTGACGCCCATGTGGGTGCCGAGCTTGCGGCCGTGCATGACAATGGTATTGCCGATTGGCTGGCGCTCGCCGTTGTAGGCCTTCAGCGCGGTATCAACGTCGTCGTGGTCACGCAAGGCGCGCGCCAAAGCTTGCGCGTCGCCGCCCGCTTTGGCCATGCCGAAGCCCATATGCGGCCGCGCACTGGCGGCGGCGTCGCCGACCATGGCGACGCGGCCACAGACGATGCTGGGCGACGTGAAATCGCAGATCGGCGTGATGAACGGGTGTTTTATTTTCATCAAAGCATCGAGCAAAGTCTCCGGCATGATGTCGCGCGCATCCTTGTGCATTTGCGCGATCAGGTCCTTGCGGATGAGCGGCGGCGGCACCGAATGTTCGTGTTGCTTGCCGTTCTCGTCCACGCACATGTCGCGAAGCTCGACGGCATCGGCGACGCGATACCAGATGAAATTGAAACGGCGCTTGCCGGGCGTGAGGTCGTTGTCGAATCCGGCGATCGGATAGGTGATGACTTCCTGGCGCGGCGGCAAATAGAAAGTGAACAGCGGATAGATGCTACGCAGGGTTTCGGGCGCGAGATCGGCCTCGTTCGGCGCGCCGCGCCAGATGTAATAGCCGGCGTAAATCGGTTGCACCTGCGGCGCCATTTGCCCGCGCACGCTGGAGCGGATGCCGTCGCCGCCGATCAGGATATCGGCGCGCTCGATCTTGCCTTCGGAGAACTGCACGCGCACGCCGCGCTCGTCCTGCTCGACGCGCTCGAACGTATGGCCGAGATGGTAGTGCGCGGGCTCGATCGTGTCGCGCAACAGCCGCTGCAACCGATCCCATGACGTGAGGACTTGCCGCAACGGCCGCTCCTCGGTGATGCGACCGTTGCGATCGATCGCGATGCGCTTGGGGACTTCGATGCCGAGGTGTCGCGTGCCGGCGCCGCTTGCTTCTAGCGCCTCCAGCAATTCCGGATGACCGGTGATGCCGGCGCCGCGGCCGACCAACTCGACCGGCGAGCGCTCATAGACGTCCACGTCCCAGCCGATCTGGCGCAGGAATGCGGCGCTGAACAAGCCCGACATCGAGCCACCGATGACGACGGCCCGGCGCTTGCTCTTGCGAAGGGAGCGGGGAGAGGGAGAGGAGACCGGCATTGCGCGGCAATTCTAATCAACAGAGCCGGGTTTTCCAAGTCCGCCCCGGTTGCGGCGTGTCTGCCGGCTGTTGGGCATGGCGTCCATTCCCGCCTAGGCGCAAGCCGAACCCGGGGCTATCAACGGGGCCATGGTCAGGCATCCGATTCGCATCCTGGGCATCGATCCGGGGCTACGCCGCACCGGCTGGGGTCTGGTCGAGGCTGACGGGAATCGATTGATTTACGTGGCCTGCGGGTCGTTGGAAACCAGCGACCGGGCCGAACTTGGCGCCCGGCTGGTGCTCATCCATGACGGACTGGCCAAAGTGATCGAGCAATACCGTCCGCACGAGGCGGCGGTCGAGGCGACCTTCGTCAATGCCAACGCGGTGGCGACGCTCAAGCTCGGCCAGGCGCGCGGCATCGCCATGCTGGTGCCGGCGCGAGCAGGGCTGACGGTTTCCGAATACGCGCCCAACGTGGTGAAAAAAACCGTGGTGGGCGCAGGCCATGGCGAGAAAGGGCAGATCCGCATGATGATCGGCGTGCTGTTGCCGAAAGCCGATCCGCAAAGCGAGGACGCCGCCGACGCGCTGGCGATAGCGGTGTGTCATGCGCATCACCGCGGTAGCGTGCTCCTGAAAGTTGTCGGACAATGATCAGCGGCATGCACAATCTACTCGCTCCCCCTTGAGGGGGAGAGTTGGGAGGGGGGTAAGTCTCAAACTCCGCGCTTGTGGTTTACCCCCCTCTCTGTCTCTCCCCCTCAAGGGGGGAGAGGACGACTGCGGCGAGGTCGTCGATGATTGGAAAATTGAAAGGCATCGTCGACACTTACGGCGCAGATTACATCATCCTCAACGTCGGCGGCGTCGGCTATCAGGTGCATTGCTCGCCACGCACATTGCAGGCGCTGCCGGCGACCGGCGAGGCCGCCACGCTGTCGATCGAGACTTATGTGCGCGAGGACCAGATCAAGCTGTTCGGCTTCGCCAGCGACGTCGAGCGCGAGTGGTTCCGCTTGTTGCAGACGGTGCAGGGCGTCGGCGCCAAGGTCGCGTTGTCGGTGCTGGGCACCCTCAAGGTCGCCGATCTCGCCTCGGCAGTCGCCATGCGCGATAAGGCGGCGATTTCCGCCGCGCCCGGCGTCGGCCCGAAGGTGGCCGAGCGCATCGTCACCGAATTGAAGGACAAGGCGCCGGCCTTCGCAAGCATCGATCCGGGGGTGGTGCATCTGGCAGGCAGCGTCGACGACAAACGCGCGCCCAAGCCGGTCATGGACGCGGTGTCCGCGCTGGTCAATCTCGGCTACGGCCAGCCGCAGGCGGCGGCCGCCATTGCCGCCGCGTCGCGCAGTGCCGGTGAGGCCGCCGATACCGCAACGCTGATAAGGCAGGGATTAAGGGAACTGGCGAAATGAACACCCCGCGCCGCCTGGTCACCGCCGACCGCCGCGACGACGACACGGATGTGTCACTGCGCCCGCAACGGTTGTCCGAATTCATCGGCCAGGAAAAAGCGCGCGCCAACTTGGGCGTGTTCATCGAGGCGGCGCGCGCGCGCAAAGAGGCGCTCGACCATGTGCTTTTCGTCGGTCCCCCGGGCCTCGGCAAGACCACGCTGGCGCAGATCGTCGCGCGCGAGCTCGGCGTCAACTTCCGTGCCACCTCCGGTCCGGTGATCGCGAAGGCCGGCGATCTCGCGGCACTCGTCACCAATCTCGAGCCGCGCGACGTGCTGTTCATCGACGAGATTTACCGGCTCAATCCGGCGGTGGAGGAAATCCTCTATCCGGCGATGGAGGATTTCCAGCTCGATCTGATCATCGGCGAAGGCCCGGCGGCGCGTTCGGTGAAGATCGATCTCGCGCCGTTCACGCTGGTCGGTGCGACCACTCGCGCCGGGCTTCTCACCAATCCGCTGCGCGACCGCTTCGGCATTCCGGTGCGGCTGAATTTCTATTCGCGAAGCCGAGCTGGAGCAGATCGTCAATCGTGGCGCGCGTGTGCTCGGCATTGGCATGACCGCGGACGGCGCCAACGAGATTGCGCGCCGCGCGCGCGGCACGCCGCGCATCGCCGGGCGGCTGCTGCGCCGTGTGCGCGACTTCGCCCATGTCGACGGTGCGAAGTCGATCGACCGCAAGACCGCCGACCGTGCGCTTGGCGAATTGGAAGTGGACGCTGCCGGACTCGACGCCATGGACCGGCGTTATCTGACCACCATCGCGCTCAGTTATGGTGGCGGGCCGGTCGGCGTCGATACCATGGCGGCCGCCTTGTCGGAGCCGCGCGACGCCATCGAGGACATCATCGAGCCGTTCCTGATCCAGAAGGGCTTCATCCAGCGCACGCCGCGCGGCCGGCTGCTCACCAGCCACGCGTTCAAGCATCTCGGTCTGGCCGAGCCCGCGCGCGACCCGAGCCAGTTCGGGCTGTTTGCGCAGGACGAAGAGGATTGACGCCGTGACGAGCGTCAATCCCCTCGACGGCGAAATCCGTGGCGGCAAGCACGTGCAACAAGTGCGGGTCTATTACGAGGACACGGATTTTTCCGGCGTGGTCTATCACGCCAGTTACCTGCGTTTCATGGAACGCGGCCGCACCAATTATCTCCGGCTGATCGGCGCTGACCACCGCGCGCTGTTCGAACAGGCGGCGGTGGAAGCGCCGGGTTTTGCCTTCGTTGTGCGCCACGTGAGCATCGATTTCCGCAAGCCCGCCTATATGGACGACGTGCTCGATATCGTCACCGCGCCGGAAGAGGTCAAAGGCGCCTCGATCATGCTCAATCAGAAGGTGATGCGCGGGGAGGAACTGCTGGTCGAGGCGCACGTGCAGGTCGCCTTCGTGTCCGGCGGCCGCGCCCGTCCGATCCCGAAGCCGCTTCGCATCGCCATGAAGGCCGACCAGGAATCGGGCGGCGGCGTCTGACGGGGCGTACTATATTAGCCGCATGAGATTGGAACAAAACTTCGCATTGTTTGAAACCGCTATCGGCCCCTGCGCCATCGCCTGGACCGGGCGCGGTATTGTCGGCGTGCAGATTTATGAGCGTGACGCTGCCGCTACCAGATCACGCATCATGCGGCGATTTCCTGCGGCCAAGGAGGCGTCGCCGTCGCCCGCCATTCAGCGCGCGATCGACGGCGTCATTGCCTTGCTGCGCGGCGAGGCGCGCGATCTGAGCGACATCGTCATCGACAGTACGGATACGCCCGCGTTCAACGCACGGGTCTATGCGATCGCGCGCACCATTCCGCCGGGCCAGACCATGACCTACGGCGAGATCGCCGAGCGGCTCGGCGACAAGACGCTGGCGCGCGATGTTGGAACCGCACTCGGGCAAAATCCCTGTCCGATCATCATGCCCTGCCACCGGGTGCTGGCGGCTGGCGGCAAGACTGCCAGTTTCAAGACCGGCGGCTTCTCCGCACCGGGCGGCGTGGCGACCAAAATGCGTCTGCTATCGATTGAGGGCGCGCAGCCCGGCGGCCCGACGCTGTTCGATTATTTACCGTTGGTTGCCCCACGCCGCCGGCGTGGATGAACTATCGCGCCGCGGCGAGACTCATGTTAATGCCGTTCACATGAGATGGGGCAGGCATAGCGGGCCACGCGGCTATCACCACGGCAACCTCAAGGAAGCGCTGGTACGCGCCGCGCTCGAGCTGATCGCGGAGAAGGGGCCTGCCGGCTTCACCTTCGCCGACGCGGCGCGCTGGGCGGGAGTAAGCCCGGCGGCGCCCTACCGGCATTTTCGCGATCGCGACGAACTCCTGTCGGACGTGGCGCGGCGCGGCTTCGAGCAGTTCACCGCGGCGCAGATGCGGGCTTGGGATGACGGCAAGCCGGACGTGTTCACCGCCTTCGACCGGCTCGGCAAGGCCTATCTCAACTTTGCCAAGGGCGAGCCCGCCTACTATTCGGCGATGTTCGAAGCCGACGTGTCGCTTGATGCCGATCCGCAGCTGCGCGAAGCAGGCGAGCGCGCTTTTGCAGTACTGCGCGGCGCGGCCGAGAAGCTGGTGGCGTTGATGCCGGCAAAGGGGCGGCCGCCGGCGTTGATGGTGGCGCTGCATATCTGGAGCCTTACCCACGGTATCGCCTCGCTGTTCTCGCGCGGCGACGCGGCGCGGCGCGCGTTGCCGATGCCGCCGGAGGAACTGTTGGAGGCGGCCTTCCTGATCTATTTGCGCGGGCTGGGGCTGCCCGGCGACGTCGCCGCGCGCAGGTGAACAGCCCTCTTTCCACGGCGGCCAGGCTTCCTATGTGAAGGGTCTTGACATGCGTCTGTCACGGCCCTACTAATGTAAATGTTATTTACATTCACACGCGAGGCCCACAATGCCTATCACCGCGAAGCTCGATGAGTTCGGCAAACCCGCCTGGATCGCGCTGATTGTCCTTGGGTTCATGGCCTGGTGGCCGCTGGGCCTGGGCGTCCTCGCCTTTACGATAGGGAGTGGAAGAATGGGATGCGGATATCACGGCACTTACGGCCGCTGGGAACACGGACACGATCGCTGGCAGCACAAAATGGAACGCCTGCAACGCAAGATGGATTGGGTGCGTTCGCGCATGGCTGGCGGTCCGTGGAATCACGCTCCGTCGAGCGGCAACCGAGCCTTCGACGAGTATCGCAGCGACACATTGCGCCGGCTCGAGCAAGAACAGCGCGAGTTCCGCGAATTCCTCGAACGACTACGCTTCGCCAAGGACAAGACCGAGTTCGATCAATTCATGGCCGACCGCCGCAATCGCCCGGCGCAGGACGCGCCGCCGCAAAACTGATTTTTTCCCGCGCCCCCCCCTCGGGAACTGGCCGTCCGTCTGGCAACAGGCGGGCGGCTTTCGCGTTTGCCGCTACAGCTTGCAAGCCAGACACGGTAACCCATCCTTAACCATAATCAGCGCTGTTTAGAGGGCTAAAGACCCGTTCTGCGCCCTAGTTTGGCCAAGTTTCGCGGGATTTCATCGTTCTGCCGGTGGCGGGACGAATAAGTTTTCGCGAAACATTCGGTTTTCGACTGGGCGCGTGAGCGGTATCCCACGGCGCGCTCATTTGGTCCGAGCATTGTGCGCCGCACCGGTTTGACCGACTTGAGCCGGACAGCGAAAAGGACGTGCCCATGAATCCTGCCGACGTGGCACAGTCGGTGCTTCCGCTCACCTCTTCCGACCTCTCGCTGTTCACGCTGTTCTGGCACGCCCATTGGATCGTCAAGGCGGTCATGATCGGGCTGCTGATCTGCTCGATCTGGGTGTGGGCGATCGCGATCGACAAGACCGTGCTCTATACCCGCACACGCCGCGCCATGGACCGCTTCGAGCAGGCGTTCTGGTCCGGCGAGTCGCTGGAAGAACTCTACCGCTCGCTGTCCTCGCGTCCGAACCATTCGATGGCGGCGCTGTTCGTGGCGGCCATGCGCGAGTGGAAGCGCAGCTTCGAGGGCGCGCCGCGCTCATTCGCCGGCCTGCAAATGCGGATCGAGAAGGTGATGGAGGTGACCATCGCGCGCGAGGTCGAACGGCTCGAACGCCGCCTGCTGGTGCTCGCCACCGTCGGTTCGGCCGGTCCTTTTATCGGTCTGTTCGGCACGGTGTGGGGCATCATGACCAGTTTCCAGTCGATCGCCGCGTCCAAGAACACTTCGTTAGCGGTTGTGGCACCGGGCATCGCCGAAGCGTTGTTTGCGACTGCAATCGGCCTTGTCGCCGCCATACCGGCGACCATTTTCTATAACAAGTTCGCCGCCGAGGTGAACAAGCAGGCGCAGCGCCTCGAGGGGTTCGCTGACGAGTTCGCCGCCATATTGTCGCGGCAGATCGACGAGCGTGGGTAAGCGCATGATCCCGAAAAGCACATCCTCGACCCCGATCTGGGATGTGAAGCGGTTTTCCGTCTTGGCGAAGCCCGCTGCCTACACCGCCGAAGCAGCCGCTTCGGCTGCGAAGGCTGGATCGGCGGGCGAAAGAAGATCGAACAAGATCGTGCGCAAGGGACCATAGCCATGGCAGCCAATGCCGGCACGCCGGTCATCGGACGCAGGAAACATCACCGCCAGAAGGTGATGAGCGAGATCAATGTCACGCCGATGGTCGACGTGATGCTGGTGCTGTTGATCATTTTCATGGTGTCGGCACCCCTGCTCACGGTCGGCGTGCCGATCGACCTGCCGCAAAGCCAGGCCAAGAGCCTCGACCAGGACAAGGAGCCGCTCACGCTGTCGGTCAACGACAAGGGCCAGATTTTCCTGCAAAATGCTGAAATTAGCGTGGACGATCTGGTCCCGAAGCTGCAAGCCGTGGCCGAGGCGCGCGGAGGCACCGACGCGCGCATCTATGTGCGCGGCGACAAGAAGGTCGATTACGGGACCATGATGAAGGTGATGGGGCGGCTGTCATCGGCCGGCTTTCATCGGGTAGCCTTGGTGACCGAATTCGAGCAGGGCTCGAAAGTACAGTAATGCAGATGCGAATGGCGTCAGCGATTTCGACTGGCCTGCACGCGGCAGTGCTGCTGTGGGCTCTGGTGTCGTTTACCGGCAAGAGCTTTGAGGTCACACCCGCCGAATCGCTGCCGGTCGACCTGGTGAGCGAGAAGGACTTCTCCGAGATGACCAAGGGCGTCAAACAGGCGCCCAAGCTCGAAACGCCGAAGCCGCTGGTGGAGAAGAAGGACGATCCCAAACCGGTCGACGATCCGGCGCCCAAGCTCACCGAGAAAAAAGAACTCAAGGCCACGGCGGAGAAAACCCCGGAGCCGCAACCGCTGCCAAAGCCCGACCCGATCGCCGAGAAGCTCAAGAAGCAGGACGAGCAGAAGCAGGTCAAGGCCGAGCCGCAGCCGCTGCCGCCGAAGAAGCCGGTTCGCCTGCAGCCCAAATTCGACGCCGACAAGATCGCCGCGCTGCTCGACAAGCGCGAGCCGCAGCGCAATGCCGCGACCGGCGCAGAGCTTAACTCGGCGCCTTCGCTTGGCGCCGCGACCGGCAGCTCTGCCAGGCTGTCGCAATCGGAAATCGACGCGCTGAAGGCACGGCTGATGTCGTTGTGGAATCCGCCGGTCGGCGCGCAGGACGCCGATCAGTTCCAGGTCACTATCCGTATCAGGTTCAAGCGCGACGGCACGCTGGAAATCGGCCCGCAGGTTCTGACCAGCGGCAGCGGCGCCCGCTTCAACGCGGTCCGTGACAGTGCCGTGCGCGCGGTGCTCATCGGCCAGCCCTTCACCATGCTGCATTCCGATCACTACGATATTTGGAAGGAAATGGACTTTACCTTCGACACCAAAGATATGTTCAGCAATACGCCCGCGAGATGAAGCATCGCATGGTTGACAGTAACCACACCTTGAATCGCCGCCGCCTGCTGGTCGGCGCCGGCGCCGGAACGCTCGCGGCACTTGCGGGCCGGCCGGCCGGCGCCATCATGCGCCTCGACATTACGCAGGGTAATGTGCAGCCGATGCCGATCGCGCTGCCCGATTTTCTGGCGGGCACCGGGGCCGAAGGCGAGATCGCGCACAACGTCACCACGGTCATCAGCAACAACCTACAGCGCAGCGGGCTGTTCGCGCCGATCAATCCGCAGGCTTTCACCGAGAAGATCACCAATTCCGACGCCGTGCCGCGCTTCGCGGACTGGCGCGTCATCAACGCGCAGGCGCTGGTCACCGGCCGCATCACCAAACAACCGGACGGGCGGCTGAAGGCCGAATTCCGCCTGTGGGACGTGTTCGCGGGCCAGCAACTCGACGGCAAGCAGTATTTCACCACGCCCGACAACTGGCGGCGCATCGCGCACATCATCTCCGACGCGGTCTACGAGACGCTCACCGGCGAGAAGGGCTATTTTGACAGCCGCATCGTGTTCGTGGACGAGACCGGTCCGAAGGACCGGCGGGTGAAACGGCTCGCCATCATGGATCAGGACGGCGCCGGCGTCCGCTATCTGACGCGCGGCGACGATCTGGTGCTTACGCCGCGTTTCAACCCGACCACGCAAGAGATCACCTACATGTCCTACGGGCAGGGCGATCCGCGCGTCTATCTTCTCAACATCGAAACCGGCCAGCGCGAGATCGTCGGCAATTTTCCAGGCATGACGTTTGCCCCGAGATTTTCGCCCGACGGCCAGCGCGTGATCATGAGCTTACAACAGGGCAGCAATTCAAATCTATTCGTAATGGATCTGCGCTCGAAGCAGACCACGCGGCTCACCGACACGCCGGCGATCGACACCGCGCCGTGCTATTCGCCGGACAGCACCCGCATTTGCTTTGAGAGCGACCGCGGCGGCACCCAGCAGATCTATGTGATGCCGGCCAACGGCGGCGCAGCGCAGCGCATCAGCTTCGGCGAGGGACATCATTCGACGCCAGTGTGGTCGCCGCGCGGCGACTACATCGCCTTCACCGGCCAGGCGCGCGGTCAATTTTCGATCGGTATTCTCAAGCCGGACGGCTCGGGCGAACGCGTGCTCACTGAGGGGTTCCACAACGAGGGGCCGACCTTTGCGCCGAACGGGCGGGTATTGATGTACTTCAGCGATCCCGGGGGCGGTCCGTCGCTTTACACAATCGACATCACCGGCCGTAACCAGCTCAAAGTTCCAACCCCGAGCTATGCCTCCGATCCGGCCTGGTCGCCACTGTTGTCTTAAAGCAAGCGCGCGCTCCTGAAATGTCTGCCGCGCACGCGATCCGGGGTTCAGTACCGCTTTTCGAAAAAGGATCGGCGCACCTAACAAGCGCCACATTTTCACCGGCTCTTAACCATCAGAATAGGTTTCCGTGGCTCGGACAATTTTAGGGGCCTCGCGCAATGTTCCATCAAGGTTGATGGAAGGTTCGCTTAACCACCGTGCTGGTAGACGATGAGGCTAGCTCCGGTCGTTGTGTGAGTGAGAATGGAGGCACCGGAATGACCAACGTGAAGCAGATTTTCCGCGCGGCGCGGCTCGTGGCCGTTCTGGCGGCGGCGCTGGCAATATCGGCCTGCGCCAACAAGCCTGGCGACGACGCGCAGGCGAACGCGGCCGGAATGGCGACGCCCGGCAGCCAGCAGGACTTCGTGGTCAACGTCGGCGACCGCGTGTTCTTCGAAACCAACTCTTCCGAGCTCACGCCGCAGTCGCGCGCGACGCTCGACAAGCAGGCGCAGTGGCTCAACAATTACAGCCAATACGGCCAGTTCACCGTCGAAGGCCACGCCGACGAGCGTGGCACGCGCGAATACAACATCGCGCTCGGCGCCCGCCGCGCCCAGACCGTGCGCGATTACCTGATCTCGCGCGGCGTGGCGGCGAACCGCATGCGCACCATCTCGTACGGCAAGGAGCGGCCGGTCGCGCTGTGCGACGACATCTCCTGCTGGTCGCAGAACCGCCGCGCGGTCACTGTGCTGGGCGTCAGTTCGTAAGACGCTTGTGACACTTGCTTGAAAACCGTCGTGCCCGGCCTTGCGCCGGGCACGATTTCTTTACGGCCGGAAACAGGACGTGATTGGCCGCGCCAGGGCTCAAGTCACAATTTCGACGCAGCCCGCTCTATGCTAACTGTATTGTTGCTGCCGGACTCGTGTTTATCATGACGCGTTCACGACATCTCATTTGCACCGCGGCACCCGCCGCGCTTGTTCTGCTGCTCATGGCCGGCGGCGCGGCGGCGCAGGAGCAGCGTTCCTCCGGCGGCTTTCTCGATAATCTGTTTAGCCGCGGTGAGCCCCAGGGGCCGCAGCCGCGCCAAGGCGGCGAGCCGCAGGCCGGGCAGCCGCGCGTCGTGCAGGCCGACAGCGCCGACATTGGTTCGCGCATCGACCGCCTCGAGGGCGCGTTGCGTCAGCTCACCGGCACGATCGAGGATATTCAGCATCAGAACCAGATGTTGCAGACGCAGCTCAAGCGCATGAAGGACGACACCGAATATCGCTTCCAGCAGCTCGGTTCGAAGGGCGGGCTCCCGCCGGGCGCGCAGCCGCGCGCGATGTCGCCGCAGCAGGCGCCGGTCAATGCCCCGCCGCCCGCCATGGGCAACCGCTCTGACGTGTTCAACCCGGGGCAGCATCCCAACGCGCCCGGCGCGCCGCGCGTCCTCGGCAACGAACCGGCGGTCGTCCCCATGCAGAATGCGGACAGCGAGGCGATCGGCGCTCCCGGCGGCCGCGCCCCGGGCGCTCCGCTCGATCTTTCGACGCTTACCGGCAGTCCGCCGGCACAGCCCCAGGCGCCGATGGCAAGCGCGGCGCCAATGACGCCGTCGCAATTGCCGCCACCCCCGGCGCGCAACACGGGCGCCGCCGGCGAACAGCTCGCCACGCTGCCGCCTTCGGCGACGCCGCGCGACGAATACGACATGGCTCACGGCTATATGCTGCACAAGGACTATGCGCTGGCCGAACAGGCCTTCCGCGATTTCCTGCGCAAGCATCCGGACGAAAAACTGGTGCCGGAAGCGCAGTACTGGCTGGGCGAAAGCCTGTTCCAGCGCCAGCGCTATCGCGATGCGGCGGAATCTTTCCTGGCGGTGTCGACCAAATTCGAGCGCTCCGGCAAGGCGCCGGATGCTTTGCTGCGGCTGGGCCAGTCGCTCGCCGCACTCAATCAGAAGGAAGCGGCCTGCGCCACGCTGGCCGAAGTCGGGCGCAAGTTTCCCCGCGCCTCGGCGAGCGTGAAGCGCGGCGTCACGCAGGAACAAAAGCGTGCGCACTGCTGAGACCGCGCCATTTTTGGCAGCGGAACTCAAGGCACTTTTCTCCGATCTCGAACATTTGCCGGTACTGGTGCTGGCTGTGTCCGGCGGGCCGGATTCCACCGCGCTGATGATGTTGGCCGCGCGCTGGCGCAAAACGCTGAAAACGAAGCCGGCGCTGATCGCCGTTACCATCGATCACGGCTTGCGCAAGGAGGCAAAACGCGAGGCCGCAAATGTTGCGCGGCTGGCGCGCAAACTCGGCCTCGCGCACCGTACCTTGCGCTGGACCGGCCGCAAGCCGAAGACTGGATTGCAGGAGGCGGCGCGCGTGGTGCGCTACCGCCTGCTCGCCGACGCGGCGCGCAACGCAAAGGCTTCACACATCCTCACCGCGCATACGCGCGACGACCAGGCCGAGACCGTGCTGATCCGCATGAGCCGCGGCAGCGGCGTCAGCGGACTCGCGGCGATGGCGCGGATTTCGGCGTTGCCGGGCGCCAGCGAGGGACAGATCGAACTCGTCCGCCCGCTGCTCGACATTCCCAAGGCGCGGCTCGTCGCCAGCCTGCGCGCCGCGAAATTTTCGTTCGCCGACGATCCGTCCAATCGCGACCCGCGCTTCACGCGGGCGCGCCTGCGCGGCCTGATGGATGAACTCGCGCGCGAGGGTCTCGACGCCCGGAGGTTTGCGCTATTGGCGCTGCGGCTCAAGCGCGCGGACATGGCGATCGAGGCCGTGGTCGATCGCGCCGAGGCCGAGCTGGCCCACCCGGCTACCGCGCCGGACGCTATCGCCTTCGACGCAACCCGCTATGGCACCTTGCCGGCCGAGATTGCGCTGCGTCTCATCGGCCGCGCTGTGGCGCGCGCCGGGGATGAAGGGCCGGTCGAATTGGCCAAGCTGGAAGCACTGAAAGCGGCGCTCGACGTTGCCCGAAATGGCGGCAATGCCAGGTTTCGGCGCAGCCTGGCGGGAGCGATTGTGACGCTTCGCACCGGCCAAATCACCGTGGAGCGGGCGCCGCCGCGCCGCGGCAGACCCTTAACCACAGGCGGACGTAGTAACGCCAAACCAACAAAATCGCGCTAGAATATCTCAATTCGAGCCCTTTCCATGCTGACCCGTGGTGCCTACATTGTGAGGCGGATCAACGTGAAGTCGCCATGAACTTCGGCCATAACGACGCCCACAGCGGCCGGTAAGGACGCCTGATGAACGCCAATCTGCGCAATTTCGCCCTCTGGGTGATTATCGTCCTGCTGCTGCTGGCGCTGTTCACGCTGTTTCAAAATCCCGGACAGCGAACGACCGCCCAGGATATCTCGTTCTCGCAATTGCTGAGCGAGGTCGACCAGGGCCGCGTGCGCGACGTGGTGATCCAGGGTCCCGAAATCCACGGCACCTTCGCCAACGGCACCAGCTTCCAGACTTACGCGCCGAGCGATCCGGGCCTGGTGCAGAAGCTCTATACCAAAGGCGTCTCGATCACCGCGCGGCCGCCGTCGGACAACGTCCCGTGGTTCGTCTCGCTGCTGGTGTCGTGGCTGCCGTTCATCGCGCTGATCGGCGTGTGGATATTCCTGTCGCGGCAGATGCAAGGGGCGGGCGGCAAGGCGCTCGGCTTCGGCAAGTCGCGCGCGAAATTATTGGCGGAAGCGCATGGCCGCGTCACCTTCGAGGACGTCGCCGGCGTCGATGAGGCGAAACAGGATTTGCAGGAGATCGTTGAATTCCTGCGCGATCCGGGAAAATTCCAGCGCCTGGGCGGACGCATCCCAAGAGGTGTCTTGCTCGTTGGACCTCCGGGCACCGGCAAGACGCTGATCGCGCGCGCGGTTGCCGGCGAGGCGAACGTGCCGTTCTTCACCATTTCCGGGTCCGACTTCGTCGAGATGTTCGTCGGCGTCGGCGCCAGCCGCGTGCGCGACATGTTCGAGCAGGCCAAGAAGAATGCGCCCTGTATCATCTTCATCGACGAAATCGACGCGGTTGGCCGTCATCGCGGCGCCGGACTCGGCGGCGGCAATGACGAGCGCGAGCAGACGCTCAATCAGTTGCTGGTCGAGATGGACGGCTTCGAGGCCAACGAAGGCATCATTCTGATCGCCGCCACCAATAGGCCCGACGTGCTCGATCCGGCGCTGTTGCGCCCCGGCCGCTTCGACCGCCAGGTGGTGGTGCCGAACCCGGACGTGGTCGGCCGCGAAAACATCCTGAAGGTGCATGTGCGGAAAGTCCCGCTGGCACCAGACGTTAACCTGAAGACAACCGCGCGCGGCACGCCCGGCTTCTCCGGCGCCGACCTCGCCAATCTGGTCAATGAGGCCGCTCTGATGGCCGCGCGTCGCAATAAGCGCATGGTCACGCAGGCCGAGTTTGAGGATGCCAAAGACAAGGTGATGATGGGCGCCGAGCGCAAGTCGCTGGTGATGACCGACGAAGAGAAGATGCTGACCGCCTATCACGAGGGCGGCCACGCCATCGTCGCGCTCAACGTCAAGGCGACCGATCCCGTGCACAAGGCCACCATCATTCCGCGCGGCCGCGCGCTCGGCATGGTCATGCAGCTGCCCGAGCGCGACAAGCTGTCGATGAGCCGCGAGCAGATGACCTCGCGCCTCGCCATCATGATGGGCGGGCGCGTTGCCGAGGAGATGGTGTTCGGCCGGGAGAAAGTGACGAGCGGGGCCGCCTCCGACATCGAGCAGGCGACCAAACTCGCGCGCCTGATGGTTACGCGCTGGGGCCTGTCGGACAAGCTCGGCACGGTTGCTTATGGGGAAAATCAGGACGAGGTGTTCCTCGGCTATCAGGTGTCGCGTCAGCAGAACATCTCGGAAGCGACCGCGCAGACGATCGACGCCGAGGTGCGCAAGCTGGTCGAGGCTGGCTATGCCGAGGCGACGCAGATCCTCACCGACAAGCGCGCCGATCTCGAGATTCTGGCCAAGGGTCTGCTCGAGTTCGAAATGCTGACGGGCGACGAGATCAAGGACCTGATCAACGGCAAGCGGCCGGTGCGCGAGTCGGTGATCGAGCCGACCGCGCCGCGCGGCTCCGCCGTGCCGCCGGCCGGCAAGCCGCGCCCACGGCCCGAGCCGCCGACCGGCGAGGTCGCGCCCGTGCCGCAAGGTTAGTGCGGGCTCGTTTCCGCTTTTTGTCCTTAAGCTCAGGCGGGCTTTGGCGCGCCCGCCGTGTTGACGTGGGCGAGCGATTGATCGGAGCGATGGACGGCGAGCGCATTCATGCCGACCTCCACGACCACGTAGTCGAAGCCGCCGAGCCAGGCAACCAGCTTCGGTTTGTCCAATTTGATCGTCTCGATGATGAGAATCGGATGATGCCGGGCGATGGTTTCTTGCGCGCCGGCGAGCGCCTCCATCTCCATCCCCTCGACGTCGAGCTTGATCAGGTCGGCCCGCGCTAGTCCCAATGAATCGAGGCTAACTGTCGGCACCGTGGCCGAATTTTCGGGCGTGTAATCGACGCGCTGGCCGATGAACTCGGTGTTATCGCGGCGTTTCAATTCGAGGCTGCCGAAGCTTCCCGGCGAGAGATAGTCGGGCCTCGGCATCGCCATCGACCCGTTCGCCGCTGCGGCCGCGGCATGGATCGCGCGGGCGTTGAAGCAATTGTTGATGACGAGGTTGCCGGCGAGCGCGTAGTAAATCCGCTCTTGCGCCTCGACCGCGATGACGGAGCCCCAGCCCGTCATTTTTTTCGCCCATTCGACGGTATACACGCCGATATTCGCGCCGCAATCGACTGCGACCACCCCGTCGCCGAAATAGTGCCGGCGCAAATCGAGCAACGCGAGGGCCATCGCAACTTCCTGCGGATCGTAGGCGCCGGCATCGAGAATCTGATGGCCAACGCCGATCGCGTCTTTCGGGCTGACCGCGAAATAGTCGAAGCGATTGACGATCATCGTGCCGTGATCGGCCGCCGCCAGGACAAATGCGATTTTGCGTGCGGAATTGGGCATAGGGGAGGCGCCTGAACGTTCGGGCGGAGTATAGGCGCCGGCTCCTCGGGACGCCGGAATTCATCAGGGCCGTCCGCGACTTATTAACAGGCCGGTTTAATGGATGTCGAGCAAAGCGCCGGCAGCGGCCTCGGTATTGCCAAGCCATCCGTTCGGGTAACCGGGTCCTTCTGGAACGGTTATGGTGGCCGGGTCGTTCTTTTTCCCGGTCACCTCGTTTTTTGATGCCCGACGATGCCCCTGCAAAACCGCATGACGCCCATTGGTGAACCGATTGCAATATCTGCGCGCGGGACGCTGATGGGCAACCGCGGTGGGCGAATTCACGACAATGCGCAAGATATTGGCGCGCGCCGCTGGAAGTCGAAGCAATGGATTTGTTGTAGGCTCTACTTCCGCGACCGTCGTCGCAAGGTTTGGGGCGACAGCTATACCGAGTTTTTCTTCCTCGATGAGGTGACGGCGCTCGCCGCCGGTCACCGGCCCTGTTTCGAATGCCGGCGCAAGGAGGCGCTCGCCTTTGCCACGCTGTTTCCGCGCGTGCATCGCGCTCCGGAAATGGACGAAATTTTGCACGCCGAGCGTCTCGACGGCAAAGCCAAGCGGACGCACCGCCGCAAACGCGACACGCTGCCCGACGGTGCGATGATCTTGCGCGCCGGCGAAGCCTTTGCCGTGCGTGGCAAGCATCTGTTGCCGTGGACGCCGTCAGGTTATGGGCCGCCGGTTGCACGTCCGCGCGGTGGCGACGTGGACGTTCTGACGCCGCCGTCGATCGTCGCTGTTCTGGCGGCGGGTTACGTGCCGCTCTGGCATCCGAGCGTGGAGAATTAGCCCTTCATCGCCGCCTTGATCGCTGCCAGGCCGGCATTCGATTTCGCCGCCTCGATGATGACGGCTTCTTTCGCCGCGAGCTTGCCGGCCGCGGCCTGCATGGCGTCGACGGTGTTGAGCGGGACCACCACGGCGCCGTGACGGTCGGCATGAATGAGATCGCCGCCGTTCACCGCCATGCCGTGGATATTCACGCTGACGCCGAAATCGACCACGTGCACGTAGGCATGCGAGGGCGAGATCGAGCCGGCCAGCATCTGGAAGCCCGGCGGGATCATCGGAATGTCGCGCACCGAGCCGTTGGTCACCGTGCCGAGGCAGCCCAACGCCTTGTGCACATTCGACTGCACTTCGCCCCAGAACGCGCCGTATCCGACGATGTCGTCGAGATCCTGGATGACGGCGATGCTCGGCTGCGGCGCGGCGGCGATATAATCGAGATAGTCGAGCCGCTTGTTCATATAGCCGGCCTCGCCCAGCGGCACTTTATCCTGCGCGCGCATGGTGACGGTCTTGGCGAATCCGACCATCGGCGGCAAATCCGGGAACGGACAATGCAAATGCCGTACAGTGTAACCGTGGCCGCGCCGTTCCGGCGCCACTATCTCCAGCAGATTGCAGACCGTCGGCGTGTCGATCGACTGCAGGAATTCGGCTTGGCTTTTGGAAAGTGACATGGACTCGTGGCTGTGCTGTTGCGTGAACGCCGCGACGCTAGCGGTTGAGGTGGCCGCGGGTCAATCGAGGGTTAGGGCGGCTCGATCGGCGGCGTGGCTGGCCCGGCCGGCACCCGGCGAGCCCAGGCGAAATACACGATTCCCGCCATGGCCAGCAGCATCGCCGCCACCAGCGCGATGCAGACCGGCCAGCCACCAAGCGTCCAGGCGAGGCCGCCGACCGCGGCGCCGAAGCTGCCGCCGAGATAGAAGCTGGTCACATAGAGGCCGACCGCGGAGGAACGGCCGGCCTTGGCCGTGATTGTCACATAGCCGGTGGAGATCGCCTGGCAGATCAGCCCGCAGCCGGCGCTGACGGCTAGCCCCACGATGATCAGCGGCAGCGAAGGCGCCAGCGTCAATACAATGCCGGCAATCCACAGCGCGATCACCCGCACCGTGAAACGCCGCCGGCCGAACCGGGTGACTGCCCAGCCGGCCCAGGGCGTGAGCATGGAGCCGGTGAGATAGACGACGAAAATCGCGCCGAGCCAGCTGGCGGAGAGGTTGTAGGGCGCGGCGGCGAGATGAAAGCTGACAAACGTGAACGTGCAGATGAAGTTGAACAGCACGCCGAAGCCGACCGCGTAAGTCGCGAGCAGCTGGCGGTTGCGGAAATGCGCCAGCATTTGCCGCCCCGCTGCCAACAAACCTTCGGAGCGCACGAATTTGCGCTCATGCGGCAGCAGAAACCCGACCGCGATCGCGCCGGCAAAGGCCATCCCCGCGAGCGCCATGAAGCCGGCGCGCCAGCCGATCAGGTCGGCGAAAATTCCGGTCACCAGCCGTCCGCTGAATCCGCCAAGGCTCGACCCCGACGAGTAGATGCCGGCGGCTGTGGTTGCTTCATTGGCGGGCCATTCATCGCCGATATAGGCGATGGTGACTGCAAAGATCGGCGGCAGCATTAATCCCTGCACCGCGCGCCAGAAGATAAGCGCCGGCAGGCTGGTTGCTAGCGCAACCATCACCGTCGGCACCACCAGCACGAACATCGCCGCGACGATCACCCGCTTGCGTCCCAAGACGTCGGCAACCGCGCCGGTGAACGGTGCGGTCACCGCCACCGCCAGAGTGCTGACGGTGATGATGGTGGAAACCTCGGCGGCGCTGGCGCCGAATTCGTGCGAGAGCAGAGGCAGGATCGACTGCGGGGCATAGAGGTTGATGAAAGCACAATAGCCGGCAAGCCCGACCGCCAGTTGGCGCGCGGTAAATTTCGAGCGGTGCGCAGCGTTCATCGGGAACCCAGTCTGGGCAGGAGCGCTTTTAGGAGACGAAGCTATCGGTTTTGCACCGCAGGCCAAGGGGGAGGGCGGCGGGGCAGTGGATCGGCGGACGCATGGCTGGGCGTGCCGCGCCAGTGGCGACCCTTCCGATCCAAATCAATGCCGCCGGCCCGTCAAACGCTACGTTACGCGCTCTGGACTTGAGGAGATTGCCATGACCACGCTGCCGCATACGTTCAAGCGCGTCAGGCTCAACCTGGCCCGCTCGAAGGAATTTCCGCAGGGCTCCGATCGCCACGGTTACGAATTCGCTGCTCCGCTCGACGGCAAGGGCCATATCGACGTGACGCTCTGGCGCGCCAATCGCGAGCATTGTCGTGTACGCCGGTTCTGGCAAGGCGAGGATGACGAGATTGATTTCCTGGTGCACAAGCCGGGCGGGCCGGATCATGCGCGATGGGTGTTCGACTACGACCAGACCGCGGAAGACGACGACGAAAGCGGCTACCGCTTCGCCGCCCATGCATTCCGGACCGGCGAATATGTCTCGATCCGGAGTGAGGAGGACGAGACGCACACGTACGTCGTCGTCTCGGTGGAACCTGCGACTTGAGCGGCGCGTTATGCTAGGTAAGCGGCGGGGCGGCTCTATAATCGGCTCCTTATGCGCGCCCTGACCGTTAGCCCTGGCCAGCCCGATTCGATCAGACTGGACGACGTGCCGCCGCCGCCCGCAAGCGACGGCGCGGTGTTGGTGCGCGCGCTGGCGCTCGGCATCTGCGGCACCGACCACGAAATCATCGACGGCCATTACGGCTGGGCGCCGGCCGGCCACGAGCGCCTCATCATCGGCCATGAATTGCTCGGCCGTGTCGAAGAGGCGCCGGATGGCTGCGGCATTTCGCGCGGCGACCTGGTGGTTGGCATTGTGCGGCGACCGGATCCAGTGCCTTGTCCCGCCTGCGCTGTCGGCGAATGGGACATGTGCCGCAACGGCGAATATACCGAGCGCGGCATCAAGCAGCGCAACGGCTATGGCAGCGAGCAATTCCGCATCGAACCGCATTTCGTCATCAAGGTCGATCCAGCGCTCAAGGACCATGGCGTCTTGCTGGAGCCGGCGAGCGTGGTAGCCAAGGCCTGGGAGCAGGTCGAGCGTATCGGCGCCCGCAGCGCGGCGTGGCAGCCGCGCGTCGCGCTGGTCACCGGCGCGGGCCCCGTCGGACTGCTGGCGGCACTCCTTGGGGCGCAGCGCGGGCTTGAGATGCACGTGCTCGACCGGGTGAAGGACGGCGCAAAACCGGAGCTTGCACGCGCATTAGGGGCCACTTATCACGTGGGCGATCTAGGCAAGCTCAGGCCGGACGTCGTGATCGAATGCACCGGCGCCGGCTCGGTGGTGCTCGACGCCATGGCGCGCACCGCGTCCTGTGGTATCGTTTGCCTCGCCGGCGTCTCTTCGGGCGGCCACAAGATCGATTTCGATATCGGCGATCTCAATCGCGGAATAGTGCTGGAGAACGATACGGTGTTCGGTTCGGTCAACGCCAATCGTCGCCATTACCGCGCCGCCGCCGAGGCGCTGGCCAAGGCCGACAAAGCTTGGCTCGATCGCCTGATCACGCGCCGCGTGCCGCTCGATCGCTGGCGCGAAGCCTTTGCGCCTCGGCCCGACGACATTAAGGTCGTTGTGGATTTTGCATCCTAAGGTCCGATCATGGCGTCTCGCATCGAGGACTATGCGCTGATCGGCGACCTCGGCAGCGCCGCGCTGGTCGGGCGCGACGGCTCGATCGACTGGCTGTGCTGGCCGCGTTTCGATTCCGACGCATGTTTTGCGTCATTGCTGGGAAAGCCCGAGCACGGCCGCTGGCTGATCGCGCCGAAAGACGGTGCCGCGAAAATCACGCGGCGCTACCGGCCGAACACGTTGATTCTGGAGACCCGTTTCGAGACCGCCGACGGGGCGGCGACGCTGATCGACTTCATGCCGCCGCGCGAGGGCAACTCCCATCTCTTTCGCATGGTGAATTCCCATCTCCTTCGCCTGGTGGTCGGCGAACGCGGGCGCGTCGCCTTTCACAGCGAACTCGTTCTGCGCTTCGGCTACGGCGCGATCGTGCCCTGGGTAACGCGCATGGACGAGCAGACAATGCGCGCCATCGCCGGTCCCGACATGGCGGTGCTGCACTCGTCGATAAGTTGCATGGCGAAAATTTGAAAACCGTCGGCGACTTCACGGTCGTGCCGGCGAAAAGGTTTCTTTCAGCCTGTCCTACGCTTTCTCGCATTTGGACGTGCCGGGGCCGGCCGATGTCGAACGATGTCTGAACGTAACGGAAAAATTTTGGACCGGCTGGGCCAGCAAGAACAAAATCTCTTGCCCCTGGGACGAGGCGGTGGTGCGCTCGCTGATTACGCTCAAGGCGCTCACTTACGCGCCGACCGGCGGCATCGTGGCGGCGCCGACGACGTCGCTGCCCGAATGCATCGGCGGCCCGCGTAACTGGGACTACCGCTTCTGCTGGTTGCGCGACGCCACGCTGACCCTGCTGGCGCTGATGAACAGCGGCTACTACGAAGAAGCGCAGATGTGGCGTGAGTGGCTGGTGCGCGCGGTCGCCGGCAGCGCTAGCAGATCCAGATCATGTACGGCATTCGTGGCGAGCGGCGCCTGACCGAATGGGAGGTGACCTGGCTGCCGGGTTACGAGAAGTCGCAGCCGGTGCGCATCGGCAATGCCGCGCACGAGCAGTTACAGCTCGACATCTTCGGCGAGATCATGGATGCGCTGCACCAGGCGCGCCAAGGCGGGCTGGGCGCACGATGAGACCGGTTGGGACTTGCAGCGGGAGCTGCTCGAGCATCTGGAAGACGATCTGGCACCGAGCCCGACGAAGGCATCTGGGAGATGCGCGGCGGCCGCCAGCATTTCACCCATTCCAAGGTGATGGCGTGGCTTGCCTTCGATCGCGCCATCAAAAGCGCCGAGATGCATAAGTTGCCGGGACCGGTCGATCGCTGGCGCGCAGATTCGCGACCGGATCCACAATGACGTTTGCACGCACGGTTTCAACGCCGACGATCGGCAGCCTTCGTGCAGACCTATGGCTCGAGAAGAGCTCGATGCCAGCCTGCTGCTGCTGCCGCATGTCGGATTTCTGCCGCCCGAGGACCCGCGCATAATCGGACGGTCGAAGCGATCGAGCGCAGTCTGATGAGCGACGGGCTGGTGCGCCGCTACGACACCGAGAAGTCCGATCGACGGCCTGCCGGCCGGCGAGGGCATGTTTCTCGCCTGCAGCTTCTGGCTGGCCGATGCTTATCTCATGCTCGGCCGCCGCGACGACGCCGTGCGGCTGTTCGAGCGGCTGTTGGCGCTGCGCAACGACCTCGGGCTGTTGAGCGAGCAATATGAGCCGCGCACGCGCCGCCTGGTCGGCAATTTTCCGCAGGCGTTTTCGCATCTCGCGCTGGTCAACAGCGCGAGCAATCTTTCCCACCATAAAAAGCCGGCCGAGCAGCGATCGGAAACGCGCGTTCCCGACAAACCAGACATGCAAGTGCCGGCTCCGGTCAAGTCTATTGACCGCGCAGGCGGGGGCCCGAAAGAGTGCGCGCCTGCCGCAGCTTAAGCGGCCGATCCAAGGGAGGCGCTCCGTGCTACTCGATGTCCGAACCTATAAGTGTCTGCCCGGCCGGGTGCCGGCGCAGCTCGAGATTGTACAAGAAATTCGGTTATCCGGTGCAGCTTCGCTATATGGGCGAGCCGCTTTGTTATGCGGTGGCGGAAAGCGGCGAACTGAATACGTTCACCCATGTCTGGGTCTATGAGAGCGCCGCCGATCGCGAGACCAAGCGCGGCAAGATGGCGCAGGACCCGGATTGGAAGACTTTATCTCGCCGAAAACGCCAAAGCCGGAAACGTCATCGAACAGAAAAATTGCCTGATGGCGCCGACGGCGTTCTCGCCGCCGATCCCAATGCCGAAGATTAATCCCAAAGCTTAAGGGCGCCAAGTCTCCGAGGGTTACGCGATGCGATCCAACGACGGCACACGGACCGGCGGCGAAATCCTGATCGATCAGTTGGCAATCCACGGCGTGCGCCACGTGTTCTGCGTGCCGGGCGAAAGCTATCTCGCCGCGCTCGATGCGTTTCACGACAGCCAGATTGCGCTCACCGTTTGCCGCCACGAAAGTGGCGCGGCCATGATGGCTGAGGCGCTCGGCAAGGTGACCGGCCGCCCCGGCATCTGCTTCGTCACGCGCGGGCCGGGCGCCACCAATGCCAGTGCCGGCATTCACATCGCACGCCAGGACTTCTTCGCCGATGATCGTGTTCGTCGGGCAGGTCGGCCGCGACATGCGCGAGCGAGAGGCGTTTCAGGAACTCGACTATCGCGCGGTGTTCGGCTCGGTCGCCAAATGGGCGACCGAAATCGACGACCCCGCGCGCATTCCGGAACTGGTGTCGCGCGCTTTTCACACCGCCTGCAACGGACGGCCGGGCCCGGTGGTGATCGCGCTACCGGAAGACGTGCTGACCGAGCGCACTGCGGTGCCCGACGCCACCGCCTTCGAGCCGGTCGAAATCTGGCCGGGCCCGACTGACATGAGCCGGCTGCAGAAACTGCTATGGGCGGCGAAGCGTCCGGTCGCGTTGGTCGGCGGCAGCCGCTGGTCGGAAGCCGCCTGCGCGGCGCTGATGCGTTTCGCCGAGCGCTTCGCGCTCCCGGTCGCCACGACATTCCGCCGCGGCTATCTGTTTGACGCGCTGCATCCTTGTTACGCCGGCGATATGGGCATCGGGCCCAATCCGAAACTGCTGGCGCGCGTGAAGGGCGCCGATCTGATGCTGCTGATCGGCGGCCGCCTGAGCGAAATGTCGACGCAGGGCTACACGCTGTTCGATATCCCAGAGCCGCAGATGAAACTGGTGCACGTGCATCCCGGCGCTGAGGAACTCGGCCGCGTTTATCACCCGCATCTCGCGATACAGGCAGCGCCGACGGCGTTCTGCTCGGCTCTGGAAGGCTTGCAGCCGCCGAACGAGATCTTCTGGAAAGGCGAGGCGGCGACCGCGCATACGGATTATCTCGCCTGGTCCGAGAAGGCGACGCCGCAGCCAGGCGGCGTCAATCTCGGCGAGATTTTGGTGTGGCTGCGTGAGAATTTCGCGCCCGAGGACATCGTCACCAACGGAGCCGGAAATTTCGCCGGCTGGATCCATCGCTTCTACCGCTTCCGCAAATACGCCACCCATATCGGGCCGACGTCCGGCTCCATGGGCTACGGATTTCCGGCGGCGCTGGCGATGAAGATTCTGCACCCGGAGCGCAAGGTCGTGTGCATCGCCGGCGACGGCGACTTCCTGATGACCGGTCAGGATTTCGCGACCGCCGTGCAATACAAATTGCCGGTCATCGTCGTGCTCGCGGACAACGGACTCTACGGCACCATTCGCATGCATCAGGAGCGCGACTATCCGGGCCGCGTCGTCGCCACCGAGTTGAAAAATCCGGATTTCGTCGCCTATGCCGTGGCGTTCGGCGGCCATGGCGCCTTGGTGGAAAAGACCGCCGATTTCCCCGCTGCCTTCGCGCAAGCCGTTGCCACCGGCAAGCCGTCGATCATCCATCTGAAGATCGACCCGGAAGCGATTTCGGTGGCAGCGACGATCACTGGCATTCGCGAAAAGTCGCTCGCCGACGGTGGGGGCAAGAGCGGCACGCATCGGAGTTGAAACCTTTTCGCTGTCGTCCCGGCCCTCGCGAGCCTGTCATCGGCAGCGCTTCGCGCGGAGCCGACCGGGACGACGAGGGAGAGCGCTTGCATCTTTGTCGTGAATCATCGTTCACTCATTGCATGCCCTATCGCCGCACCGAGAACGTGGTTCGCCGCCTGGCCGAGCGGGAGGAGGCGATCCTGGATGCGGCGACCTCTATCGTCGCCGAGGGCGGCATGGCGGCGGTGCAGATCGCCGCGGTCGCCGCCCGCGCTGGCATCGCCGCGGGCACCGTGTACCGCTACTTCCCGTCCAAGACCGATCTTGTTGCCGAGCTGATGGCCGCCGTAGCCGGGCGTGAGCTGTCGGCGATGGCGGCTGCCGGCGATGCCGCGCCCGGCCCACTGTCGGCGCTGGCCGCGTCGATTGCCACCTTTGCCGCCCGCGCGCTCAACGAGCGGCGGCTGGCCTGGGCGGTGATCGGCGAACCGGTCGATGCGCAGGTCGACGCCATGCGGCTCGATTTCCGCCAGTCGCTTGCCGCTGAACTGGAGACGCGCATCAGGACTGCGATCGAAGGCCGCCATCTGCCCGAGCAGGACGCGGCGCTCGCCGCGCCTGCGGTCGTCGGTGCGCTGATGGAAGGGCTGCTCGGACCCTTGGCGCCGGCGCCGGCCGATGCCGCCGCCGCGCGTGCGGCGGTGCAGAACGCGACACTTCTGGCGTTGCGCGCGCTCGGCGTGGTCGATGCGCGCGCGCGCGGCTTGGTGGCGCAATGCGTGCTGCCGATTACCGCTTAATGCGACATCAGCACCGGCACAGTCATCGATTCGAGGATGCCACGGGTGACGCCGCCGAGGATGAATTCGCGCAGGCGCGAATGGCCATAGCCGCCCATCACGATCATGTCGGCGGATGAATCCGCCGCATAGGACAGGATGCGTCGAGGGCACATCGATATCCGGCGACGTGATGCGCTTGACGTCGACCTTCAAGCCGTGACGGGCGAGATGCTGGCCGAGATCGGCGCCGGGAACTCGTCGTTCTTGCCGGGCTTGCCGGCGACCATGACGATCTCCACTTGCTTGGCCTTGCGCAGGAACGGCAGGCCGTCGGCGATGGCGCGGGTAGCGGCGCGGCTGCCGTCCCAGCACACCATGACGCGGTCGAGTTTGAGGCCGGCTTTCTGGATGTACGGCACGAAAATCACCGGCCGCCCGGATTCGAACAGCACGCCTTCGTCCACCACTTCCACCGGCGCCGACTTGTCGCGGTCGGGCTGGCCGACGACGACGAGATCGAAGCGCCGCGCCAAGCGGCCGAGCCGTTCGGCGGCGCCGGCGATGCTGGTATTGACGCTGCGTGTTTCATAAGAGACGCCCGCGCGCTTGGCCGCCTGCTCGAAGCGGGTTGTCGCGCTGCGCACCGCCGTCTCCAACTCCGCGCGCTGCGATTCGATGAATTGCGGCGGGATGCCGCCCATGACCGCGCCGGGGATGACGGGATCGTAAATAAAAGCCATGCCCAGCACGTGCGCGCCGAAGGGGTCGGCCACCGAAATGGCGAAATCGCCGGCGGGATCGTGATCGCCCAGATCCGAAATTGACGACGATGTCCTTAATCATGACGGTTTCTCCCGATCGAGCCAGGTGAATTGTGGCGGCTGCGGCGCACCGCGGCTTTGATCTGGGCCAAATGTGCCAGACCACATAGTGTCTGCGTCACTTCTTCTTTCCGTCGGGGCCGAATTGCTTGAGATAGGCCCATAGATCCCCGGCTTCCTTTTCGTTCTTGATGCCGGGGAAGATCATCTTGGTGCCCGGAATCTTGGCGCGCGGATCCTTGATGTATTCCTTGAAGGTCGCTTCGCTCCAGACGAGGCCCGAGTTCTTGTTGGCGTCGGAATAGGTATAGCCCGCCGCCGTGCCGGAATGGCGGCCGTCGAGGCCGTTGAGCTCGGGACCGACCTTGTTCTTCGCCCCTTCGCCGACCGAATGGCAGGGGAAGCATTTCTTGAACGACTGCTCGCCGGCCGATACGTCCTGCGCTTGCGCCGCCTGCGCCAGCGCGGCCAAGAGCCAAAGCCGCCATCGCCAGTGTTGTTTTCATCGCTTTCTCCCTTCAAGACTTGACGTCGCCGTCCGCGCGGGGCCAATGCCGGCCGGCACGATCCGCTTGCGGGTGGTTTTGCCAGCCCTATGTGTCAACGGTCAAATGGCTGATATCGTTGCATCCAGCTAGCGCATGATCCCCGAGAAGCTTGTCCTTGACCTGATCGGGGACGGGTACCGGATTTCGGATAGGATCATGCGTAAGAAAAAGACTGCCGGGAGTTGTCACAATGTCGGTGCGGATGCCCGAACTGGACGGTGCGGTGCTGGCGCGCCGCGCGCGCATCGTCGCGGCGCTGCGCAGCATCGTGCCAGGCGAGGGCGTGATCGCGTCGGAGCGCGAGATGAAGCCCTACGAAACCGATGGGCTGACCGCTTACCATCAACCCCCCATGGTGGTGGTGCTGCCGGAGACGACCGAGCAGGTCTCGGCCGTGCTGCGCTATTGCCACGGCGAGGGCATCAAGGTGGTGCCGCGCGGGGCGGGCACCTCGCTGTCGGGCGGCGCGCTGCCGCTCGCCGACGGCGTGCTGCTCGGCATGGCCAAGTTCAACCGCATCCGCGACATCGACTTCGACAACCGCGTCGCGGTGGTGCGAGCCGGGCGTCACCAATCTGGCGGTGACGCAACGCGGTCGACGCACGCCGGCTTCTATTACGCGCCCGATCCGTCCTCGCAGATCGCCTGCACCATCGGCGGCAATGTGGCGGAGAATTCCGGCGGCGTGCATTGCCTGAAATACGGCATGACCACCAACAACGTGCTCGGCTGCGAGATCGTGCTGATCACCGGCGAGGTGCTGCGCTTCGGCGGCAAGCACCTCGACGCCGGAAGGCTACGATCTGCTCGGGCTGATCACCGGTTCGGAAGGTCTGCTCGGCGTGGTCACCGAAGTGACCGTGCGCATCCTGAAGAAACCGGAGACCGCGCGCGCAATGCTGATCGGCTTTCCGTCGTCGGAAGACGCCGGCGCCTGCGTCTCCGCGATCATCGGCGCCGGCATTATTCCCGGCGGCATGGAGATGATGGACAAGCCGGCGATCCACGCGGTCGAGGAATTCGTCCACGCCGGCTATCCGCTCGACGTCGAGGCGCTGCTGATCGTCGAGGTCGACGGGCCGCGGGCCGAGGCCGACGACCTGATCGAGCGCATCGAGATCATCGCCAGCAAATGCCACGCGGTATCGTGCGCGGCCTCGACCTCCGAAGCGCAGCGGCTGCTGTTCTGGGCCGGGCGCAAGGCGGCGTTCCCGGCGGTCGGGCGCATCTCGCCGGATTATTACTGCATGGACGGCACCATCCCGCGCGCCAAGCTGCCGCAGGTGTTGGCGCGCACGCGCGAACTGTCGGAAAAATACGGTCTGCGCGTCGCCAATGTGTTTCACGCCGGCGACGGCAATCTGCATCCGCTGATCCTTTACGATTCCAACAAGCCCGACGAGCTCGACCGCGCCGAGCAGTTCGGCGCCGAGATCCTCAAGCTCTGCGTCGAGGTCGGCGGCGTGCTGACCGGCGAGCACGGCGTCGGCGTCGAAAAGCGCGATCTCATGCCGGTGATGTTTTCCGAAATCGATCTTGCCGCTCAGCAGCGCGTCAAATGCGCGTTTGACCCCAAGGGCCTGCTCAATCCCGGCAAGGTGTTCCCAGTGCTGCACCGCTGCGCCGAATTGGGCCGCATGCATATTTCCGGCGGCAAGCTGCCGTTCCCGGATATTCCGAGGTTCTGAGCATGCAATTCGGTCTATTTTGTTCGCCGAAAGCCGATAGCGGCAGCCAGGGCCCGGAAACCGGCCAGGGCTTTCGCGATTATCTCGATTTTAATGTGGAAGCCGAAGCCCTCGGATTTCATTCGAGCTTCTCTATTGAGCATCATTTCACCGGTTGGAACCAGGTTTCCGCCACGCTGATGCTGCTGATGGCGTTGGCGATGCGCACCAAGACGTTGCGGCTCGGCACCGCCGTGCTGGTGCTGCCCTGGCACAATCCAGTGCTGCTGGCCGAGCAGGCGGCGACACTCGATCTGGTGTCCGATGGCAGGTTCGACTTCGGCATCGGCAAGGGCTATCGGCACAATGAATTCAAGGGCTTCGCCATTGCGCAGGATGAAGCCGAGGCACGCTTCGAGGAAGCGATCGAAGTCATGACGCGGGCCTGGACCACGCGCACGCGATTTTCCCATCACGGCCGCTTCTGGAATTTCGACGACATCGTCGTGGAGCCGCCGCCGGCGCAGACGCCGCATCCGCCGTTCTGGGTCGCGGCCGGCAATCCGCATTCGATCAAGCGCGCCGCCGCGCGCGGCTTCAATCTTATCCTCGACCAATATGCTTCGCCCGAAACGCTTCACGAGCGTATTGCGATCTACAAAACCGAATGCGAGGTGCATGGCTTTAAATTTGATCCGATGCAGGTCACGGTCGCGCGCCAGCTCTATGTCGCCAAAGACAAGGCCGATAAAGAAGCGGCGTTGCTGCGCCAGGCAGAATACACCCAGCGCACGGTCGCGGTCTCGCGCCCGCCCGATGGCAAGGCCGGCTCGCACGTCCTGGCTTATGCTGACAAGAAGGGCGCCACGGAAGAAAACGCCCTCTATGGCACGCCAGATGAAATCTGTGCCATGCTCGAGACCTTGCAGAAATCGAACGTCGCTTATGTCCTGCTAACCGTTGCCGGCGGCAAGGAACAATTGCGCCGTTTCGCGCGCGAGATCATGCCGGCATTTCCCGGCCAACCGGTGGCGCATGCCGCGGAGTGAAGTAAACGCGTAATGGCCGACACCCTCAAACCCCGGGACGCCAAGGAGGTCGAGGACGCCATCGTTTGGGCGCTCGGCAACGACAAGGCGTTGGAAGTCGCCGGGCAGCGCACCAAGCGCGCCATCGGCCGCCCCAGCCAGACCGATTTGACGCTCGACCTCACCGGACTGTCCGGCGTCACGCTCTATGAGCCTGCCGAACTGGTGCTCTCGGCCAAAGCCGGAACGCCGCTCGCCGAGATAGAGGAACTGCTCGACAAGAATAATCAGCAGTTGGCCTTCGAGCCGATGGATTACGGCCCATTGCTGGGCAGCGAGGCCGGGCAGGGCACGCTCGGTGGCGCTATCGCGGCCAATTTGTCCGGCCCGCGCCGCATCAAGGCCGGCGCGGCGCGCGACCATTTCCTCGGCGTCACGTGCGTGACCGGGCGCGGCGAAACCATCAAGTCGGGCGGTCGCGTGGTGAAGAACGTCACCGGCTACGACATGTGTAAAGTGCTGGCCGGCTCCTGGGGCACGCTGGCGGCGATGACCGATGTCACCGTCAAAGTGCTGCCCAAGGCGGAAGCCGAAGCGACCGTGATCGTCGAGGGGCTCGACGACGCACGCGCCTGCGCCGCCATGGCGGCGGCCATGGGCTCGTCAAGCGACGTCTCGGGCGCCGCGCATCTGCCCGATCACGTGGCGTCGTATTTTGACGGTCTGCCCAAGCCGGAAGCGGCTACCGCGCTTCGGCTGGAAGGCTTCGGCCCCTCGGTCAAGCACCGCGAGCAAATGCTTGCCACACTGATGAAACCGTTCGGCCCGGTGACGCTATTGGACGAAAAGAATTCGCGCGCGCTTTGGCAAGGCGTGCGTCAGGTGAAACCTTTCGCCGCCAATTCCGCGCGTGAGCGGCCGCTGTGGCGCATCTCGACTGCGCCGAGCCACGGCCACGAAATCGTCGCAGCGATCACGCCGGCGGCGCAGATGTTCTACGATTGGGCCGGCGGACTGCTCTGGGTGGCGATGCCGTTCGCGAACGAGGCCGATGCCGGTTCGATCCGCGCCGCGGTCGCAAGCGTCGGCGGCCATGCCACGCTGGTGCGCGCGCCCGCCGCGGTGCGCGCTTCTGTCGATGTGTTTGAGCCGCAAGATGGCCGCCTTGCGCGCGTTGAACAAACGGGTGAAGGAAAGCTTCGATCCCAAGGGCGTGCTCAATCCCGGCCGCATGTGGGCGGGGGTGTGAGATGGTCGTGCATGCATATTCACCGTCATTCCCGGCCTTGTGCCGGCCATCCACGTCTTTCAGTGTTGCCGCAGGCCAGACGTGGATGGCCGGGACAAGTGTTTAGCCGGGGGGACATGACGGTCGAGAGGTCAAGTCACTAGCGATGCAAACTAACTTCTCCCTCGCCCAACTCGCCGATCCGCAGAACTACGCGTCGGAAAAAATCCTGCGCGCCTGCGTGCATTGCGGATTTTGTACCGCTACCTGCCCGACCTATTTGCTGCTCGGAGACGAACTCGATTCGCCGCGCGGGCGCATCTATCTCATCAAGGAAATGCTTGAACATGAGGCGCCCGCCACGCGCGAAGTGGTCAAACATATCGACCGTTGTCTTTCCTGCTTCGCCTGCATGACCACCTGTCCGTCCGGCGTGCATTACATGCATCTGGTCGATCACGCGCGCGAGCACATCGAGAAGACCTACAAGCGCCCGCTCGGCGATCGCGTCTTGCGCGGCCTGCTCGCGCGCGTACTCACCGATGCCGCGCTGTTCCGGCTGGCGGTGGTGGCAGGCCTGATCGCCAAGCCATTCGCGCCCGTCCTGCAAGTGCTCGGCTTGCGACGCATGGCCGCCATGCTGCGGCTCGCGCCGCGCCACCGGCCATCGCCGCCCGCCGATCGTGCCGGCAAGGTCTATCCTGCGACGGGGGCCCGCCGCGGACGGGTGGCGTTGCTCGCCGGCTGCATCAACCCGGTGCTGGCGCCCTCGACCAACGCGGCCGCGATCCGCTTGCTTAACCGGAACGGCATCGAGGTGGTGGTCGCCGCCGGCGAAGCCTGCTGCGGCTCGCTCGTCCACCATATGGGACGCGAAGAGCAGGCGCTGGCGCAGGCCCGTAACAATATCGACGCCTGGACCCGCGAAGTCGAAGGCCAGGGGCTCAACGCCATCCTGATCACGGTTTCCGGCTGCGGAACCACGGTGAAGGATTACGGGTTCATGCTGCGGACCGATCGGGCCTATGCGGAAAAGGCCGCTCAGATTTCCGCGCTGGCCAGGGACGTCAGCGAATATCTGGCGACGCTCGATTTGCCAGCCACTGCCGCGCCGCGGCCGCTCACCGTCGCCTACCATGCCGCCTGCTCGCTGCAGCATGGACAGAAGGTGACGCAGGCGCCGAAAGATCTGCTTTTAAAGTTCGGCTTCGTGGTCAAAGATGTGCCGGAAGGGCATTTGTGCTGCGGCTCGGCCGGGACCTACAACATCCTCCAGCCGGCGCTGGCGGACAGGTTGCGCGACCGCAAGGTCGGCAATATCGAACGGCTCAAGCCGGATGTGATCGCGGCCGGCAATATCGGCTGCATCACGCAGATCGCCGCCGGCACCGCCATTCCGGTCGTGCATACGGTCGAACTGCTCGACTGGGCGGCCGGGGGTCCGGTGCCGGAAGGTCTCGAGGAGGTCGGAGCCGAAACGGCTCCAGAGCATTTGTCGCAAGCGGCTGAATAACGCGACGCGAACCGATTGGGAGGCTTGTCATGGCAAAGAAAGCAAAGAAGCGGAGATCCAAGGTGAAGAAATCCAAACGCGCTGCCGCGCGCCGGCCGAAGGCGAAAACGAAACGCGCGGTCAAGAAGGTCGTCGGGAAGAGCAAGCCGGCGAAGAAATCCGTCGCCAAGAAAGCGTCGCCAGCGAAGTCGAAGACCTACAAAATTCTCTTGCTGGGAGCATCATACGGGTCGCTGCTCGCGTCCAAATTGCTGTTCGGCGGCCATTCGATCCATCTCGTCTGCTTGCCGGCGGAAGCCGACCTGATCAACGCCGAGGGCTTCAAGGTTCGCTTGCCGGTACGCGGGCGGAGCGAGCCGGTCCTGCTGAAATCGCGCAAACTGCCGGGCAAGGTCACGGCCGGCGGCGCGGCCGGCGTCAATCCGAAAGATTACGATCTGGTCGGCCTCTGCATGCAGGAGCCGCAATACCGTTCGCCTGGCGTGCGCGAATTGCTCGATGCGATCGGCAAGTCGCGCGTGCCCTGCATGTCGATCATGAACATGCCGCCGCTGCCCTACATTAAGCGCATCCCCGGACTCGATCACAAAGCGCTGGAAGCCGCTTACACCGATCCGCGCGTTTGGGATTCGGTCGATCCCAAAAAGATCACGCTCAACAGCCCCGACCCGCAGGCCATTCGTCCGCCCGACGGCAAAGCCAATGAGCTTCTGGTTACGCTGCCGACGAACTTCAAATGCGCGCGCTTCGTGGATGACAAAGATACCGCAATCGTGCGCCGGCTTGAGAAGGACGTTGAAACCGCGCGCTTCGACGCGCCGGAAGGCAAGATCGAATTGCCGGTGAAGCTCAGGGTCTACAAGTCGATTTTCGTGCCGCTCGCCAAGTGGGCGATGCTGCTGGCCGGCAATTATCGCTGCATCACCGCGGACGGCATGCGCACTGCGCAAGAGGCGGTGCACTCCAATCTCGAAGAGGCGAGGTCGGTCTATAATTTCGTCAACGACCTGGTCGTGAAGCTCGGCGCTTCGCCGAACGACCTGGTGCCATTCGAGAAATACGCCGCCGCCGCGCAGAGCTTGACGCGGCCGGCTTCCGCCGCGCGCGCCCTCAACAACGGCGCCCCCAATATCGAACGCGCCGACAAGCTGGTGCAACTGATCGCCCGGCAAAAGGGACTCAGCAACGCGGCGATCGACGCGCAGGTGGCCTTGGTCGACGCGCGCCTCGATGCTAACCGCAAGAAGGCGGCCGCCTGATCGACTGCTGCCGTTTATCGCCGACGCCTGCCAGACAGCCGGTGGCACCAGATTCTGTTTGCCGCGCCGAGGCTTAGTGAGCGGCGCCCGCGTTATTCACAGGGCTACTCGCGCGCCGGCCCGTTCGAGCCTTGCCGTTTGCTGGCCGGCGTCAAATTTCCATTTCAAATATCAAAAATGTGGCTTTGCCGCCACAGTCCGCTGCTTTCTGTCATTAAAGGGCCGAATCGCCTAAAAAGGCAGCAATTGCCGCCGTTTTCGGCTTGCCGTTGAAGCCCGTCAGAGATGTAGATTTGCAACTAATGCACGTCGATTTGCGTGCCGGTGGACTTAAGCCGGGCTCGGTGCGCAAGCGCGATGGGCGAAATGGATCGGCCCTAGCGCCGATCGAACGAAAAGGGGCAGGGTCAATGAAAAAAGTTGTTTTGTCGGTAGTCGCGGCGCTCGCATTCTCTGCGGCGCCCGCATTCGCCGCCGATATGCCGGCGAAAGCCGCCAAGATTGCGCCGGCTGCGGCGCCGTCGCCGTGGGACGTTGCCTTCGGCACCGCGTTCACCACCGACTACGAGTTGCGCGGCGTATCGCAATCAAATCACAAGCCCGCAGCGCAGGGCTATTTCGAGCTCGATTACACCGCCGCCGACTGGCTCAAGCTCTATGCCGGCGTTTGGGGATCGAGTTTGTGGACCGGCTTTGCCGATGCGGAGTTCGATATCACCGCTGGCGCGCGGTTGAGCTGGGGCAACTTCGGCCTCGATCTCGAACTCATCTATTATTACTATCCCGGCGGTCTTAACGCCGCCGCGGGCCTCTTCAACGACAGTTGGCTCGAAGGCTACGCCAAGCCGTCATACAAGGTCGCCGATTGGCTGACCATCGGCGGCGTGTTCGAAACCGCTTTCGATAACTTCAACAACAAGACGTGCGCCCCATTTGTCGGATGCGGCGGCGGCACCAGCGCCACATGGGTAGGCAGTGCGGGCCACTATTACGCGTCCGGCAATGCGGTCATCACCTTGCCCTGGCATCCCGTCCCGGACGTGACCATCTCGATCAATCCCGAAATCGGTTACGAATGGTACAGCTCGGGCGTGACCACCAATTTTGGATTTGTCAGCGACACCTATTGGGATGTCGGCCTCGATTTCAACTACAAGGCCATCACGCTCGATCTGCGTTACTGGGGTACCGACGCGAAGCCCAACGTGCTCGCGCCGAACCAGTGCGGCCCGACCGCGACCGGCAGCGCCAACCTCTGCGGCGATCGCTTCGTTGCTACCCTGAAGTTCGACACGACTTTGTCGGCTCTCAAATAAGCCAAACACTGTCTCTTTGGCTGGATTGGGCGGCGGCTCTCCGAGAGCCGCCGCTTTTTTTGTCGGCTACTCTTGCCTTGCTGCCGCTACGCGGCCGGCGCCAGATTGCCCTCGCGCACCCGATAGAGGCCGCCTTCGCGGCTGAACGTCAAACGGCGGCGGTGGAACGCGGCGAGCGTGGAGCGGTGGCCGATCGACACGATGGTCGAAGCGGCAAGCCTTTGCTCCAGCAGGCCATAGAGCGCGGCCTCGGCAGGCTCATCGAGCGAGGCGGTGGCCTCGTCCAGGAACAGATAGTCCGGCGCATGCAGCAGCGCGCGGGCGATGCCGAGCCGTTGCTGCTCGCCGAGCGACAGCATGCGGTTCCAATGCGCCTCTTCCTCGATCCGGGGCACCAAGGCCGGCAGGCCGACTGCGGCGACGAGTTCGGCAATGCGGGCGGCATCGAAGTTTTCTGGCGGCGCCGGATAGGCGATTGCGGCGGCCAAGGTCGCGATCGGAAAATAAGGCCGCTGCGGCAGGATCATCAGCCGGGCATTTTTCGGCACTGTGATCGTGCCGGCGCCGAACGGCCAGATGCCGGCCAGCGCACGGAACAGCGTGGACTTGCCGGCGCCGGACGGGCCGCTCACCAGCACCCGCTCGCCAAGGCCGATCGAAATGTCGTCGGCATTGATCAGCGGCACGCCGTTCGGCAACCGCACCGCCAGATCCTTGAACGAGACGGCGGACGCATCGCCCGCCGCGACGCCGATCACCGGCGGTGTCACCGCCACCGCGTGTGCAGCCTCCATCGAATGGTCGAAGCCGGACAACCGCGCGATTACCGCGCGCCAGTCTGCCAGGTTGCGGTAGAGGGTCACGAACACCGACAACGCGTTCTGTACTTGTCCGAAGGCGTTCGCCGTCTGCATCAAGCCGCCGAGCTGGATGGCGTTAGCGAAATAGGCCGGGCTCACCATGATGAACGGAAATACAACGGATGCTTGCGCATAGCCGGAAGTGAAGAAGGTGAGCTTCTTCTGCCGCGACATGATCGCCATCCAGTTGGCGACGACATTGCCGAACCGCAGCAACAGGCGCTCGCGCTCCGCCCGCCCGCCGTCGAGCAAGGCGATCTGCTCGGAATTCTCGCGCACCCGCACCAGATTGAACCGAAAATCGGCTTCATAGCGTTGCTGCTGGAAATTGAGCGCGATCAGCGGGCGCCCGATCAGGTGAGTAAGTGCGGTGCCAATGATGGCGTAGATCAACGCGGCCCACAGCAGATAGCCCGGAATTGTGAAACTCATCCCGAACAGATGCAGCGGCGCCGCCGCTGAAAGCGACCACAGGATGATCATGAACGAGAACAGCGTCACGCAGGAGTTGAGTAGCTGCAAGCCGATACCCAGCGTCAATTGTATGAACTGGGCGACGTCCTCGGCGATGCGCTGGTCGGGGTTGTCGGCGGCGTCGCCCAGGAGTTGCATGCGATAGTGATTGGCGTCCTCCATCCAGTGATCGAGGTAGGCGGAGGTCAGCCAGCGCCGCCAACGAATTTGCAGCCATTGATTGAGATAGAGCTGATAGACCGCGAGGAAAATGAAGAACGCCGCCAGCACGCAGAAATAACCGAGCTGGTAGACGAAGACTTCCCAGTTCCGCTCCTGCAGCGCATTGTAGAAACGCGCATTCCACTCGTTGAATAGCACCGTGATGCCGACGATCGACAACTCGATCGCGATCACCGCCGCCAGCAGCGCGCGGGCGGGCCAGCGATCTTCTGAATGAAAGTAGGGGCTGGCTAGCCGCCAGATGGTGGCGAGTGTGGCAAAATGCCTGTTCACGGGTGGCAATCTCCTATTCGGGCCGGCGGCATGGCTGCGATTGGAACGCTGCTGCCAGGCTGCGACCGTTTGTATCAGCCGGGCAGCGATTCCTGTTCATTTTTAGCCACTTAAGGTAGTTCCATATACCACGGAACTCTCAAATCTTTGGACGCGAATTCAAACGGAAGCACGTGACATTACGTGTCGAATGACGGCGAGTTTGCGTCAATGCACATTGCACGCGCTTCTGTTTTTGCCTTGCCTGCGGTCGTTCCCGCACGTTAGCATCACGAGAGGGGAGGCGACGGTGACGGAGGCTACGGCAACGCGAACGTCTAAACGACGCTCGGCGAGTCCGTATTGCCTCCTGAAAAAAATTTAACAAGACGGCATCCCCATGCGATGCCAGGGAGGATCAACATGAAAAGCAAATTGCTCACGGCACCTTTCGATCGCCGGACGGTCATCAAAACCGGCGCGGCGATCGGCGCCGCGGCGATTTTTTCGCCGCCGATTCTGACCTTTGCTCAAGGCGAGACGCCGATCAAAGTCGGCATGCACGATCCGTTGACCGGCACCTACGCCGCCGAGGGCGAAAGCGAAGTGCGCGGCGCCCATATGGCGCTCGCTGAGATCAACGCCAAGGGCGGCATGCTCGGCCGCAAAGTCGATCTGGTTATTGAGGATGACGCCGCCAACGCCGGTCTGGCCGCGCAGAAAGCGCACAAGCTGATCGAGCAGGACAAGGTATCGCTCCTGATGGGTGCTGTGTCGTCGGCGACCGCGCTATCGGTCAATCAGGTCGCGCATGAGAAGGGCATGGTTTACATGGTCACCGGCGGGCATACCGACCCGGTCACCGGCTCGCAGTGTCACTGGACCACGTTCCGCATCTGCACCACCACCTATATGTTGGCGGCGGGGCTGGCGGCGACGCTGTTCAAGAAGTTCGGCGGCAAGTGGTATTTCATCACGCCGGACTATGCCTTCGGCCACACGCTGCAGGAATCCTATGCCAAGCTGCTGAAGGGCTTTGGCGGCACCGTGCTGGGCAACTCGCTTTCGCCGCTCGGCACCACCGACTTCACGTCGTACCTGATCAAGGCTCAGCAGTCGAAGCCGGACGTGCTGATCAATCTTTGCGACGGTCAGGATCTGGTGAACTCGATGAAGCAGGCCGCGCAATTCGGTTTGATGAAGAAATTTCCGATCGGCGGCGGTCTCAGCGAACTTGAAGTGCTGCGCGCGCTGCCGAAAGAAGCCAAGCAGGGTTGGTGGACGCTGGAATGGTGGTGGGACCAGCCGAACACGCCGCACGTCAAGGAATGGGTTGCGGCCTACCAGAAGGCCAATCCGGACGGAACTTGGCCGAGCGCGCGTACCTGGTTCGGCTACGCCGGCCTGCACTCGCTTGCACTGGGCGTTGCCAAGGCGAAGTCGCTTGAGCCGGTCAAGGTTGCGAAGGCACTGGAAGGCTTGGAGCTGCCGCCCGAAATCAAGCTGCAACCGAACAAGGTCTATTTCCGGCCCGGCGATCATCAGTTGATGTCGAGCGAGTTCCCGGGCGAAATTATCCAGGACGGCACATATCCGAAGCTGTTCAAAGTGGCGGACATCGTTGCCGGCGACAAGATTGCGCTGTCGGTCAAGGACACAGGGTGCAAGCTCGACTACAACGCGTAACGCCCTAGCATCGCTTTATCGCACTGGCCAATGCCGCGCCGCCCTTGTCTAAGGGCGGCGCGGTGTGGCTTAAAACTGGGCGTTCCGAGGGCGGGCCGGACCGACAATGCAGCTTCTGCTGTTCAATGCTTTCAACGGGTTGATCCAGGGCGTGTTCTACGCGCTGATGGCGCTGGGCTTGGCGCTCATTCTAAGCCTGAATTCCGTGATCAACATGGCGCATGGCGGATTTCTCGTCATCGGCGCCTATCTTGCCTACACGCTCACGCCTTATCTCGGATTTTGGGGCGCGCTGATCGCTCGGCCCGATTCTTGCCGGCGCTATCGGTCTGCTTGTCGAGCGCGTGCTTGGTCCGGCCGATCTACAAACGGACCGATCCGATCTACAGCCTGCTCCTCACGTTCGGTCTCGCGCTGATCATCGAAGACTTGACGCGCACGATCTGGGGTCCGCAAGGACTGCCGATGGAAATTCCGGATATCATCAATTCGCCGGTTAGCGATGTCTACTTCTTCATTACCGGCTACCGCCTGTTCGTCGTCGGCATCACCGCTGCGGCGGTGATCGGGCTTTATCTTTTGTTGCGTTACACGCTGCTCGGCATTCGCATCCGCGCCGGCATCCGCGACCTCGAGACGACCTCGGCGCTAGGCGTAAACATCTATAGGCTGCGCGCGCTCAATTTCGGCTTTGGCTGTGTGTTCGCTGGTCTCGCTGGCGTTCTTGCCTCCGGCGTGCTGGGTCTGACGCCGCCGATGGGCAACAGCCTGATTATGCCGAGCTTTGTCGCCATCATCATCGGCGGCGTCGGCAGCCTGTTCGGCGCGGTTTGCGGCGGCCTGATCATCGGCTTGGCCGCCGGCATCGTTACCACCTATTACCCGGCTGCGAGCGAAGCGGTGATCTATCTGATGATGTTAATCGTGCTGGTCGTACGGCCGCGGGGACTTTTCGGCGAAGAGGGGCTGTTCGAATGACGCGCGTTCTCTCGATCGTGGCCATGTGGGTCGTGCTGATCGCGCTGCCATGGTGGCTGCCGACGATCGGCGGCTATACGGCGCTCGGCTCGAAGATCCTCATCTACGCCATCGCGACCATGGGTCTGAATCTCGTGCTCGGCTTCACCGGCGGCCTTTCGTTCGGACAGGCGGCCTATTTCGAACTCGGAGCTTACGGCGCCGGCATGACGCTGAAATACCTGGCCTTCAGCACACCGCTTGCGATCCTCATCGGCACCTTGGTCGGCGGCATCGCGGCGACGCTACTCGGGCCGCTGGTGATGCGCCGGCGCGGCATCTATTTCGCGATGATCACCATCGCTATCGGCCAGCTCTTTTACTTCGTGATGGTTCGCTGGAATAACGTGACCGGCGGCGAGGATGGTCTTGCCGGCTTCAGCCGGCAGGACATCCATTTGGGACCGCTCGACATTCCGCTCCTGTCGTCGGGGTCGGCATTCTACTATCTCGTGCTGGTCTGCTTCACGATCGCCGTTGCAGTCATGTGGACGATCCTGCAATCGCCGCTCGGCCACACCTGGGTCGCCATTCGCGAGAACCGCCGTCGCATGGAGTTTTTGGGTATTCGCGTCGAACGCTACGTCTGGGCCGCATTCGCAATTGCCGGCTTCATCACGGCGTTCGCCGGCTCGTTGAACGCCATGCTGTTCAATTTCGCCTCGCCGCAGGACTTGCATTGGATTCTATCGGGTAACTTCGTGATCATGATCATCCTCGGTGGCATGCGCAGCTTCTTCGGGCCGCTGATCGGCGTGATCATCTTTGTCGTCGCGCAGGATTATCTGTCCAGCGTTACCGGCAACTGGATGACTTTCATCGGCATGATCTTCGTGTTCATCGTGCTGGTGTTCCCGAAAGGCATCCTTGGCATCTTCAATCGCCGCGCGGAGGCCGTATGACCGCCGCGACTGTCCGGGAGCCCGCACCGGGAACCGCGCCGGCACCGGCCGGCAACACGCCGTTCCTGCGCATGGAAAACGTCTCGCGCCACTTCGGCACGTTGAAGGCGGTGGACGGCGTTTCTTTTGAGATGCGAACGGGCGAACTGCGCGCGGTCATCGGACCAAACGGCGCCGGCAAGACGACGTTCTTCAATCTCATAAGCGGGCTGCTGCCGCCGACGACCGGTCAGGTTATCTTCGAAGGCGAGAATATCACCCAGCAGACGATCGTTCACCGCGTTGCCAAGGGCATCGTCCGTACGTTCCAGATCACCGAAGTTCTTCCCGATCTCAGCGTCTATGAGAACATCCGCGTCGGCGTCGAAACCGCGGAAAGGCTGAACTCGAAGCCCTGGATCAGCGGCGCCGCGCGCGCGGCCATCAATCGCCGCGTCGCGGAGCTGATCGAGATCGTCAACCTGGGCGGCAAGGTCAACCGGACGGTCGGCGAACTGGCGCACGGCGATCAGCGCGTGGTCGAAGTCGCTGTTGCGCTCAGTGTCAGGCCCCGGCTGCTGCTGCTGGACGAGCCGACCGCCGGCATGGGCGACACCGAAACCGAACACATGGTCGATCTGGTGCGGCGACTGCATCAGGACCAGGGCATGAGCATTCTCTTCATCGAACATGACATGGATATCGTGTTCGGCATCGCGCAGCACATCACCGTGCTCGATCAGGGCAAGGTCTTGGCCAACGGAACGCCGAGTGCGATTTCGTCCGATCCAAAAGTGCGCGCCGCCTATTTGGGATCGATCGAATGACCGCTGTTCTGCGCGCCGATGAAATCCACACGTTCTACGGCAAGAGCCATATCTTGCACGGGATATCGCTTGAAGTCGGCGAAGGCGAAATCGTCGCCGTTTTGGGGCGCAACGGCGCCGGCAAGACCACGACCGTGCGCAGCCTCGTCGGACTGACGCCGCCGCGGCAGGGCAGTGTCGAAATTTTCGGCAAGGACACGACGCGCTGGCCGGCGCATCGGATCGCCGGGCTCGGCGTCGGCTACGTGCCCGAAGGGCGCAAGATTTTTGGCAACCTGACGGTGCTGGAAAACCTGAAAGTGCCACAGGCGCGGCCTGGCCCGTGGGACCACGACCGTGTGCTCAAGCTTTTCCCGCGCCTTGCCGAGCGCAAGTCGCAGCTTGGCCGCCAGCTTTCGGGCGGCGAGCAGGAAATGCTGTCGATCGCTCGGCCCCTGTTGCTCAATCCGCGCTTGATGCTGCTCGACGAGCCGAGCCAGGGCCTGGCGCCGTTGATCGTACGCGAAGTGATTCAGGTCGTCCGCCGCATGCGCGACGATGGGCTTTCGGTTCTGCTTATCGAGCAGAACGCGCCGCTATCGTTGTCGATCGCCGACCGTGCCTATATTCTCGACGATGGCAAAGTCGTCTACTCGGGAAAGGCCGCCGATCTCGCCAAGGATACCGAGCTCGTTAATAAGCTGGCGGGGGCCGGCAGCAAATCCGCGACTGCGCCCCGTGCCGCGGGCACCGCACCGGCCGGATAGCGGGCACGTGCAGGCAATTCCCCAGGCGGCGGCGAGCGTCGAAACAATATCTCTCACGGGCGATATGGGCTCAGGCCCGGCGGTTTAAAATGTCCGCCACGGGTAACTACGCATGGCGATGCTGCGAGGTCGTATGCCACTTTCGCGGCAGGCGGGAATTGAAGCCATATCAATTTTCCGTTCAAGTGCTTGATGTTACTTGTATTATATAGACGAAAGGCGGTCACCTTCACCGTCGCGGCAACGCGTAACACCTGGCTTGAGTCAGTATTTTCTCCGGATGAATCGCGGCAGCCTTGCGTATTTTTGTCTTCACACATTAGTGTGATCAGCACGGCAGGGCCAACGCACAAAGTTTGCGACAGGGCCGAAAAATCTAAGGGAGGATGAAGATGAAGAACGAAATCCATTCGATGAAGCTTGACCGCCGTACGGTCATAAGGACTGCGGTTGCGGCCGGCGTGGCGCAAATCGCATCGCCCTTCATCGTCACCGCCCGCGCAGCCGACGCCATCAAGATCGGCATGGTGGATCCCCTGACCGGCGTCTACGCGGCTCCGGCCGGCAACGAAGTCATGGGCGCCAAGCTCGCCGTTGCGCAGATCAACGCCAAGGGCGGCGTCATGGGTCGGCAGATCGAACTTTTGGTCGAAGATTCCGCCAATGACGTCGGCACCGGCGTGCAAAAGGCGCGCAAACTGATCGAGCGCGACAACGTCAATTTCATCATTGGTGACGTCAACTCCGGCATCGCCGCAGCGATCGCGCAAGTCACTGCCGAAAAGAAAGTGCTGCACGTCGTCTCCGGCGGCCACACCGATTCGATCACCGGCAAGGACTGTCATTGGAACGTCTATCGCGTCTGCAACACCACGCGCATGGAAGCGAACTCGGTCTCCGACCTGCTTTACAACAAGTATGGGAAGAAATGGCACTTCATCACGCCGGATTATGCCTTCGGCCACACCCTTTACGACGCGTGCGCCGCCAACCTGAAGAAGCTGGGCGGCACGGTCACCGGCAACGAACTCACCCCGCTCGGCACCACCGACTTCTCTGCCTACCTGATCAAGGCGCGTGCGGCCAAGCCCGACGTGCTGCTGCTGCTGGTGCAGGGTTCGGACATGATCAACTGTCTCAAGCAGATCGTGCAGTTCGGCCTCGACAAACAGATCCACGTCGCCGGCACCCAGCAGGAGCTCGAATCGCTCGCCGGCCTGCCGCCGGAAGCGCGCATCGGCATCTGGATGTTCGAGTGGTACTGGAAGCAACCGGGCGTTCCGCACGTTGCGGAATTCGTCGCCGAAATCCGCAAGGTCAATGGCGGCAAGGTGCCGACCGCGCGCCATTGGTTCGGCTACACGTCCGTACAAACCTTCGCCCTCGTCGCCAACCAGCAAAAAACTCTCGACGCCGTGAAGCTGGCGCAGGCGTTGAGCGATTTCGAGTTGCCGCCCGAAGTCAAGCTCCAGCCCAACAAGGTTTACTACCGCAAGGGCGATCATCAACTGATGACCTCGGCCTTCATCGGCGAAGCGGTGAGCAAGGGCAAAGACGATCCGGAAGATCTGTTCAAGGTCGGTACGGTCGTGGCCGGCGACAAGACCGCGCCGCCTGTCGCCGACACTGGCTGCACGGTAAAGTGGCCGGCTTGATCTGACGCCATCCCTTCGGCCCGGCTCGGGACGTTTCACGCGTCCCGGCCGGCCGCGGGCCTTCGGTTCCTAAGTGATTCATGACGCAACTCCTGCTCTTCAATATTACGAACGGGCTGATCATCGGCGCGTTCTACGTGCTCATGGCGCTCGGCCTGTCGCTCATCCTCAATCTGAGCAACGTCATCAATTTCGCCCACGGCGGCTTCCTCGTGCTCGGCGGCTATATCGCCTACACGATGACGCCCTATGTGGGCTTCTGGGGCGCGCTGCTGATCGCGCCTCCGCTCGTCGCCGTCATCGGCCTTGCCGTTGAACGGGTCCTGATCCGGCCGCTTTATGGGCGCGATCCGCTCTACAGCCTGCTGCTTACGTTCGGTCTCGCTTTCATCTTTGAAGACGGCACGCGCTTCATCTGGGGCGCGCAGGGCAAGCCGGTGACCGTACCGGCGCTGTTGGCCCAGCCATTGAGCAATGAATTCTTCTTCATCACCGGCTACCGGCTTTTCATGGTTCTCATGGTCATCATCGCGGTGAGCGTTCTGTTCGTGCTGCTGCGATTCACCCGACTTGGAATCCGCATCCGTGCCGGCACGCTCGACCTCGAAACCGTAGCGGCCTTGGGCGTCAATGTGCGCACGCTGCGATCTCTCAATTTTGCCGTCGGCATTTTCCTCGCCGGACTGAGCGGCGTGCTGGCGGCCGGCCAGCTCGGTCTTGAACCAACCATGGGCGCTGGCCTCTTGATGCCGAGTTTCATCGCGATCATCGTCGGCGGCGTCGGCAGTCTCACCGGCACGCTGCTGGGCGGCCTGCTGATCGGCGTGGCATCCGGCGTCACCGCGGTGTTTTTACCGGCCGCCAGCGAGGCAATCATGTACGTGCTGATGGCGGTGGTGCTGCTGATCCGGCCGCGCGGGTTGCTCGGCGAGGAAGGCATGATGTCATGAGCGGCGAGCAATCACGCAAGTTCATTGTGCTCGCGGCGATCTGGCTCGCATTGGTGTTCGCGCCCTACTGGATGGCGCCGCTTGGCGGCTACACGGCGCTGGCCACACGCGTTCTCGTCCTCGGGCTGGCGGCGATGTCGGTTAACTTCCTCTTGGGTTTCACCGGCGTGCTGTCGTTCGGTCATGCGGCCTATTTCGGTCTCGGCGCCTACGGCACCGGACTCGCGCTCAAGTTCCTGACGAATAGCACGCCGCTGTCGCTGGTCATGGGCATACTGCTCGGCGGGGTCGTTGGCGGGCTTTTGGGTGCGCTGATCGTGCGCCGGCGCGGCGTCTATTTCGCCATGGTGACGATCGCGTTCGGCCAAGTGTTCTACTATATCGCGTTTCAATGGAGCTCGCTGACCGGCGGCGATGACGGCCTGCGCGGTTTTTCCCGGCAGCCGCTCGACTTCGGATTCTTCCAGATCGATATCCTGTCGAACACCAATTATTTCTATTATTTCGTGCTGCTCTGTTTCGCGCTCGCCGTCGGCGCGATGGGAATCATCCTGCGATCGCCGTTTGGCCGCACCATGCTCGCCATCCGCGAAAACGAACGCCGCGCCCGTTTCCTCGGCGTCCCGGTGGAGCGTCACATCTGGATCGCATTTACGCTGTCTTGCTTCTTCATGGGATTTGCCGGCGCGCTTTATGCGCTGCTGAACAATTTCGCCGATCCGAAAGGGCTGCATTTCAGCCAATCCGGCGACTTCGTCATGATGGCGGTGATGGGCGGTATGCGCAGCTTTTGGGGGCCGCTGCTGGGCGCCGCCGTCTTCGTGGTTTTGCAAGACTATCTTTCGAGCGTTACCGTCAACTGGATGTCGTTTGTCGGATTGTTGTTTGTGCTCGTCGTGTTGTTCTTTCCCCGCGGCCTTCTCGGCGTCGTCCGGCGAAGGCTCGCGTCATGAGCCTGTTGCGGGTCAACAATGTCTCTAAGCATTTCGGCAGTCTGATCGCCGTCCACGGCATATCGATGTCGGTCGAGCCTGGCGAATTGCGCGCCGTGATCGGTCCCAATGGCGCAGGAAAAACCACGTTTTTCAATATGATCAGCGGGTTCCTGACACCGACCGCGGGCCGCATCATGTTCGATGGCCAAGACATCACTTCGGTCTCGCCGGCCGGCCGCGTGTGGCGCGGCATCGCCCGCACGTTCCAGATCACGGAAGTGTTCCCGGAATTGACCGTGCGCGAAAATCTGCGGATCGCGGTCGAGGTCGCCGGCGGCTTTCGCTTGCGCATTTGGCAATCGCGCGACGACGACGGCCAGGTGAGGGCGCGGATCGCCGAACTGCTGAAGGTGAGCGGCCTGACCGAAAAAGCCGACCGGCTGGTCGGCGAACTTGCGCATGGCGACCAGCGCGCCACAGAGATCATGATGGCGCTGGCGCTGAAACCCAGGCTGCTGCTGCTCGACGAGCCGACCGCCGGCATGGGCGATCAGGAAACCTACGACATTACGCAATTGATCCGCAAACTGCACCGCGGCCAGAAACTGACCATTGTGCTGATCGAGCACGACATGCGCGTGGTTTTTCATCTTGCCGACCGCATCATGGTGCTGGCGGAAGGCAAGATGCTGGCCGAGGGCACGCCGAAAGAGATCGCCGCCAATGAGGCGGTGCAAGTGGCCTATTTGGGGAAGACAGCGGCATGAGCGGCTTGGCCCTTGAGGCCGAAGGCCTCCATACCTTTTACGGCAAGAGCCACATCCTGCACGGCGTCGGCTTGGAGGTGCGCGAAGGCGAAATCGTCACGCTGTTGGGACGCAATGGCGCCGGCAAGACCACAACGTTGCGCAGTCTCGTGGGGCTCACACCGGCGCGCGACGGCGCGGTGCGCGTTTTCGGCCGCGTCACCACCGACTGGCCGCCTTATCGCATTGCTGCGCTCGGCGTCGGTTACGTGCCGGAGGGCCGGCGCATATTCGCCAACCTTACCGTCGAGGAAAATCTGAAGGTGCCGCTCGAGCGGCCGGGCCCATGGACGGTCGCGCGCGTCTATGAGTTGTTTCCGCGACTGGCGCAGCGCAAGGCGAACAAGGGCCGGCAGCTTTCCGGCGGCGAACAGGAAATGCTGGCGATCGCGCGCGCCTTGCTCTTGAATCCGAAGCTGCTTTTGCTCGACGAGCCGAGCCAAGGGCTCGCGCCGTTGATCGTCCAGGAAGTGTTCAAGGTCGTCACGTCGGCGCGCCAGCAGGGCATCTCGGTGCTGCTGGTCGAGCAAAACGTGCGGGCCGCCGTCGAGATCGCCGACCGCGCCTATGTGCTCGACGACGGAAAGGTGGTTTATTCCGGCCCTGCCGCCGAATTCGCCAAGGACGAGGAGCGCGTGCGTGCGCTCGCCGGCGCCAGCGCCGAGGAATGGGAGCCGCAAGGCTCGACTGCGTAGCTACCGAGTGAGGACGAACGAAATTGCCTGATGCAAGCTTGGCAGCACTGACGGCGACCGCGGCAGCCGCCGAAATAGCGCGCGGCGCGATATCGGCCGAGGACTATACCCGCGCCTGTCTCGACCGCATCGCCGCGCTCGACGGCTCCGTTCACGCCTTCATCCATCTCGATCCCGACCACGCGCTATCGCAGGCGCGCGCGCTCGACGAGCGCCGCCGCAGCGGGCAGCCGATCGGACCGCTGCACGGCCTGCCGGTCGGGATCAAGGATATCTTCGATACCGCCGATTATCCGACCGAATGCGGCTCGCCGCTGCTCAAGGGCCGCCAGCCGATGCGCGATTGTGCCGCAGTGGCGCGGCTGCGCGCGGCCGGCGCGGTGATCGTCGGCAAGACGGTGACCACCGAGTTCGCCTATTTCCATCCCGGGGCGACGCGCAATCCGCACGATCCCGAGCGCACGCCCGGCGGCTCGTCTTCCGGCTCGGCCGCCGCGGTCGCCGCCGGCATGATTCCGCTGGCGATCGGCTCGCAAACCAATGGCTCGGTGATCCGCCCGGCGTCGTTTTGCGGCGTCTATGGCGTCAAGCCGACCCACGGGACGATCTCGCGCCATGGCGCGCTGATTTTGTCTCTGGCGCTCGATCATGTCGGCGTGTTCGCCCGCTCGCTTGCCGATTGCGCCCTCATCCTCGACGTGCTCGCCGGCTACGACGCCGAGGACCCGGACAGCCGGCCTTCGGCCTCACCTGTGTTCCGCGCGTTAGCCGCGGAGAAGCCGCCATCGCCACCGCGCCTCGCCTTTGTGCGCACGCCGGCTTGGGATAAAGCCGAGGCGGAAGCCCGTGCTGCATTCGAGGGCCTCGCGAAACGGCTCGGCGACGCCGTGAAGCCGGTCGATTTGCCGGAAACCTTCGCCGCCGCGTGGCCGGACCAGCGCGTCATCATGTACACCGACATGGCGCACAATTTCGGCGAGCTGGTCGAGCGCGGCGGTGATGCATCGAGCAGGCAGTTGCGCGATCTTGTCGCCGAGGGCAGCCAGACCAACGCGTTGCGCTATCTCGCGGCGCGCGACGGCGCAAGGCGTTACCGCGCGGGGATTTCCGGCATTCTGAAGGACTATGATGCGATCCTGACGCCGTCGGCACCGGGCGTGGCGCCGAAAGGCATGGCCACCGGAAACCCCGCCTTCAACACGTTGTGGACATTGACCGGCCTGCCGGCCGTGACGCTGCCGCTGCTGAAAGGCGAAGGCGGCATGCCGATCGGCGTGCAGCTCGTCGGAGCCACCGGCGACGACGCGCGGCTGCTGCGCACGGCGAACTGGCTGGTGGGAAAAATCGCCGAAGCTTAACGCGCCGCAACGAAAAAGGGCGCGGCCGAGGCCGCGCCCTTTGTGTTTGAGAATGCGCCGGCAGGCTTACATCATGCCGCCCATTCCGCCCATACCGCCGCCGCCCGGCATTGCCGGCGCCGGCTCCTTCGGCAGTTCGGCGACCATCGCTTCGGTGGTCACCAGCAGGCCGGCCACGGAACCTGCATCTTGCAGCGCTGTGCGCACCACCTTGGCCGGATCGATGATGCCGGACTCGACCATATCGACGTACTTCTCTTCCTGCGCGTCGAAGCCGTAAGTCTCCGATTTGTGCTCCATGATCTTGCCGACCACGATCGAGCCTTCCACGCCGGCGTTCTCGGCGATCTGCCGGATCGGGGCTTCCAGCGCCTTGAGCACGATGTTGATGCCGGCCTGCACGTCCGGGTTCTCGTCGTGGATGCGGCCGACGGCCTTCTTGGCGCGCAGCAGCGCCACGCCGCCGCCCGGCACGATGCCTTCCTCGACCGCGGCGCGGGTGGCGTTAAGCGCGTCCTCGACGCGGTCCTTCTTTTCCTTGACCTCGATCTCGGTTGCTCCGCCGACGCGGATCACCGCGACGCCGCCGGCGAGCTTGGCGAGACGCTCTTGCAGCTTCTCCTTGTCGTAGTCGGATGTGGTCTCCTCGATCTGTACCTTGATCTGCTCGACGCGCGCGGTGATGTCGGCCTTCTTGCCGGCGCCGTTGATGATCGTGGTCTTCTCTTTTTCGATGACGATCTTCTTGGCGCGGCCGAGCATGGCTGTGGTGACGTTTTCGAGCTTGATGCCGAGATCTTCCGAGATCAACTGGCCGCCGGTGAGAATGGCGATGTCTTCCAGCATGGCCTTGCGACGATCGCCGAAGCCCGGCGCCTTCACGGCCGCCACTTTCAGGCCGCCGCGCAGCTTGTTGACGACGAGGGTAGCGATGGCTTCGCCCTCTACGTCTTCCGAGAGGATCAGCAGCGGCTTGCCAGTTTGCACCACCGCCTCTAACAGCGGCAGCATGGCCTGCAGGCCGGAGAGCTTCTTCTCGTGCAGGAGGATATAGGCATCCTCCAACTCGGCGATCATCTTCTCGGCATTGGTGATGAAGTAGGGCGAGATGTAGCCGCGGTCGAACTGCATGCCCTCGACGATCTCGACGTCGGTCTCCATCGCCTTGGCTTCTTCGACCGTGATGACGCCTTCGTTGCCGACCTTCTGCATCGCTTTGGCGATCATCTGGCCGATGGTGACATCACCGTTCGAGGAGATGGTGCCGACCTGGGCGACTTCGGCGGAAGAGCCGACGACCTTGGCGCGCCTCTCGATGTCCTTGATCACGGCGGCGACCGCGATGTCGATGCCCCGCTTCAAATCCATCGGGTTCATCCCCGCGGCAACCGATTTGGCGCCTTCCCGCACGATCGCGGCGGCAAGCACGGTGGCGGTGGTGGTGCCGTCGCCGGCCTTGTCATTAGTCTTCTGCGCGACTTCGCGCACCATCTGCGCGCCCATGTTCTCGAACTTGTCCTCAAGCTCGATCTCCTTGGCGACAGTGACACCGTCCTTGGTGATGCGCGGGGCGCCGTATGATTTGTCGAGCACGACGTTGCGGCCTTTGGGGCCGAGCGTGACCTTCACCGCATTGGCGAGGATTTCGACGCCGCGCAGCATGCGGTCGCGCGCGTCGACGGCGAATTTGACTTCCTTGGCAGCCATTTCGAGTTACTCCGTTGGGTTTTCTTCGGTCGCGCGCTCAGATCACGCTGCTTCGCGCCGTGTCCGAGGGCGATCACGCCCATGACGTCGGATTCCTTCATGATCAGAAGGTCCTCGCCATCGAGCTTGACCTCGGTGCCCGACCACTTGCCGAACAGCACGGTGTTGCCGACCTTGAGATCGATCGGGATCAGCTTGCCGGCCTCATCGCGCCCGCCGGGGCCGACGGCGATGATCTCGCCCTGGCTCGGCTTCTCCTGGGCGGTGTCGGGAATGATGATGCCGCCCTTGGTCTTCTCTTCGGCATTGATGCGGCGCACGACGATGCGGTCGTGCAAAGGACGAAACTTGGTCTTGGCCATGGCTTCCTCGTCGGCGCTTCAGCGCATGCGGGTGACTGGATAGTGCATAATTTGCAAGCATTTAGCACTCGATAACGGGGAGTGCCAAAGGCTGCACGGGACATATTGCCTTGAGCTTGGACTGTCAAGCTTAGCCGACGAGCTTGAGGACGCTGTCGGCGAACAGCCTTAAGCCCGCGAGGCCGACCAGCAGGTAACACCAGAAATACAGCCGCTGCTCATCCAGGCGGTCATGCAGGCGTTTGCCGGCCCAGACGCCAAGCGGCACCACCGGCATCAGCGCCGCCGCCATCACCAACACGCGCAGGTCGTTGGCGCTGAGCCAGAGATAGAGCGCGAGCTTGACCATATTGGCGGCGAGGAAGAGCGCGATCATGGTGCCGGCGTAGATCGTCTTGGGCAGGCCGCGCGACAGCAGATAGTAGGCGACGGGCGGATTGCCGCCGTGCGCGATGAAGGTTGTGAAGCCGCTCAAGCTTCCGCAAACCAGTGCCAGCGCGGGATTGACCGGCGCGCGCGCCACGGCTGCGCTGCGGTCGCGCAGGAAATAACGCGCGGTGAACCACAGGACGATGACGGAGATGCCGAGCGCGACAATGCGCAAATCGACCTCGGCAACGAACATAGCTCCGAGGCAGAGCCCGACGATCATGCCCGGCACCAGCCATTTCAGGTCGGGCATCGACCAGGTGCGCGGCGGGAAGGCCCAGACTGTGAAGGGGTCGGAGGCCGAGACGATCGGCGCCATCATGAAAGTGGCGGTCACCGGATCGACCGCCAGCGCCAGCAGCGGCACCCCCAAAATCGCTAACCCGCCGCCGAACGCGCCGCGGCCCAGGCTGATGAGGAAAACCGCCGGAACGCCAATCAGGTAGAAGAGAGGATCTGTCGGCATGGAACCGGCGGAATGGGACGGCCCTTTATATCAGATCGGCCGCAACCTGCTTGCACTGCGCGCCAATGCCCCGCAAAGTCCGCATCCGGCGGCGCAGGAGCCTTCATGATACAGTCCAATCGACCCAATCTACCGACAGCCCTGACCCTGGCCGTGCTCGCGCTTGCTCTGGCCGGTTGCGCCACCAGCGGTCCGCAGCCGCCGGAGGCGCCGCAGGCCGCGCCGGTGCTGCCATTGATGCCGCCGGCCTTCCCGCCACAGGATATCGTCGGGCGTTGGGGGCTCGCGGCCTACCACAGGGACGAAGACCGCCCGCGCATCGAGGCCGCCGCAGCAAGTCAATGCAAGCAGCCTTACGTCATTACACTCGGCCCCAGCGGCGGTGTGATGATGCATCTCGCCGACCAGGCGACGCCTTCCGAACTGCGCCTGAAGGGCGCGCCGGGCGGCAAGACCTTTATCGGGCCGGAGGGCGATCCGCCGGGCAGCGCACAGGATCGCGAGGTGCTGTCGTTCGACGGCCGCGTGCTGATCCTGCGCTGGATGGACCCCGAAGTGCAGGGCCGTTACGGCACAATGGTCTATGTCCGTTGCGGGCCGGAAGGCGCCAAGCGGCCGAAGCCCAAGGGCAAGCCTAAGGCCAGGCCGAAAACCGCGCCGCAGCCCGTCCAGCCGCCCATCCAAAACGCTCCTCCGGCGCGGTGACCTCTCTTTCGTCATACGCGGGCCGCGCCCGCGCATGACGCCGGGTAGGTAGCCTTATGCCCGCTCCCCGCGACTTCATCGAGGGCTCCTGGCGCGCCGTGCCGGTTCTCGGCGTCACCCAGATCTTGTCCTGGGGCACGATTTTCTACACGCCGGTGCTGATCGTGCCGCTGATCGCCGCCGAGCGCGGCTGGTCGATGTCGTTCGCCATGGGCGGCTTCTCGGTTGGACTGCTGGCCGCGGGCCTTAGCGCGCCTTATGTTGGACGCTCGATCGACCGTTTTGGCGGCCACGTGGTGATGACCGCCGGCTCGTTGATCGGCGCGCTTGGGCTCGCGCTGATCACCTACGCCGCGAACCGCGCCAGCTATCTCGCCGTGTGGGTTGTGCTCGGCGTCGCCATGGCGGCGAACCTGTACGATTCCGCCTTCGCGACATTGGGCCGCATCTTCGGCGCCGCCGCGCGGTCGCCGATCACCGCGCTGACGCTGGCCGGCGGCTTTGCCTCGACCGTGAGCTGGCCAGCGACTCATATCCTTCTCGAACACGTCGGCTGGCGCGGCACCTATTTGCTCTATGCCGGGCTGCTGGCCTGTGTGTCGGCGCCGCTGCATGCCTTGGCGCTGCCGCGCGAACGCTTCGAAGCCGCCGGCGCGCGGGCGAGCGAGGCGCCGGCGCCGCCGGCGGTGCTTCCGCCCTATGGATTGCCATTCGTCCTGGTGGCGGCGGCCTTCGCGACCTATGCCTTCGTTCCCTCCGGCCTGTCGGCGCATCTCTTGGCGATTTTCGCGCGTTCCGGCATCGATGCCGGCACGGTGGTCTGGATCGGCGCGCTGTTCGGACCGGCGCAGGTCGGCGCGCGGCTGATCGAATTCGCCTTCGGCCGGAACTTGCATCCACTATGGGTGGCGCGTTTCGCGCTGTCGGTTCTGCTTTGCGCCTTCACGATGCTGGCGCTGCTCGGCATATCGGTGCCGGTGGCGGCGGCCTTCGCGCTGATGTTCGGAGGCGCCAACGGGCTGGTCACCATCACGCGCGGCGCGGTGCCGTTGGCGCTGTTCGGCGCCTCCGGCTACGGGCGCTTGATGGGGCGGCTCGCGGGCCCTTTCCTGCTGGTGCAGGCGTCGGCGCCGCTGGCGATGGCCTTTGTGGTGGACCGGGCATCCGATGCGGCAGCATTGGCGATCGCCGCGGCTTTTGTGGCCGCGGCGCTGGGCTGTTTTATTTTAATCAGGCGGCCGCCCTAATCGAACAGAACGTCGATGTCGCGCTGGCTGGTGTGGCCGGAATCGCCGTCGAGCCGCGGGCCGTTGAGTAGCCCGGTGCCGGCGACCGGCTTGACCGTGGGCGTTTGGCCGAGCCGGTCTTTGTGGCGATCGAGCATGCCCTCGACCCGGTCCTCGATCATGTTCAACGTCTCGATCACGTTGCCGATGCGCTGGCCGCTGAGATCCTGAAAATTGCAGGCTTCGTAGATTTTTATCACGTGCTCCTGGATTTCCTGTGCCAGCCCGCGCTCGTAATCGGTCTTCATCGCGGCGGCGAGCGCTTTGGCGCTGTCGTCAATCACCTCCGTCGATTTCAAAATCTTCTCGGTGGCCTTTTCCATGCCTTCGACCGCGGCGCCGAGCTTGCCGGCGGCATGCGCCATGCGCCGCTCGCGGCCTTCGCCGATCAGCGCGGCAAGTTCGCGCATGCTGTGGGCGACGGCATCGTTCAGCGCCGCGAGTTCTCGCTTGAGCGATTGTATGGTGGTTTCGTCGGCGTCGCGCTGCTCGGCGATCGCCTGCGGTATCTTGTGGTGCGTTGGCGTTGCTGCCGGCCGCGCAGCCATACGGCTGCCGAACATCCGCTCGACGCGAAAAACTTTATGCTGCACGTCACGCCCCTCGCGACCCGACGGTTGCTTCTATCAGAGCGGCGATTAACGCCTGGTTGCAACCGCGCCGTTGCCATTCGAAACGCGGCGTTTACCATGATCGACCGCCTTTTACGCTAAATAAACTCTATTGCGACGAAGCGCGCAGGTGCGCGCGGGCAATCAGGCATGTGGCAGCTTCCGTTTACCATTCGGTGTCGCTTTGCGTTTGTAGTGCAATTCGTCCGGCGAATTGAGTGCGAGAGTTCAGTCGATGCAGCGTTTCATTTTCTCAGCCTTCATCGTTGCCGTCTCCTTCAGCACCGCCGCCTGGGCAGAGCCGCTGTCGCTCGCGCCGCCCGGCGAAGATATGACGGACGCGCGGCCGATCCAGGTGGCGGCGCAATCCCCGCAGCCGGGTTCCGGACTTGGCGGCGGCTTCATCCAGTTTTTGTTCGGCAACGGCGCGGCGCAACCGCGCTCTCGCAATCTCGAACCGGGGGCCGAAAGGGCCTATGCCAATATCGCACCGGCCGCCGATCCAAGGGTCGAGCGCCAGATGCCAGGTTTCGAGATGGATCCGCGCTATGAGCGCCAGGAGGTCGCCTTTCACGGCGCCGAAGCGCCCGGTACCATCGTCATCGATACGCCGAACAAGTTTCTCTATCTGGTCGAGGGCGGCGGCAAGGCGGTACGCTACGGCGTCGGCGTCGGCCGGCCGGGCTTCACTTGGGCGGGCGTGCACACGGTCTCGGCCAAGAAGGAATGGCCGGATTGGGTGCCGCCGCCGGAAATGCTCCAGCGCCAGCCTTATCTGCCGCACTTCATGGCCGGCGGTCCGGACAATCCGCTCGGCGCGCGCGCGATGTATCTCGGCTCGACCATGTACCGCATCCACGGATCGAACGAGCCCTGGACCATCGGCCACAACGTGTCGTCCGGCTGCATCCGCATGCGCAATGCCGATGTGATCGACCTCTACAGCCGCGTGAAAATCGGCGCCAAGGTCGTCGTGCTTTAATCGCTTGCGGGGTTCGCCAGTGCGGCGCCGTGCTCCGCCAGCAGGCGCGGAAATTCCGTGGAATTGAAAAAAGCAAATTCCCGCTCGCGCTGGTGCGTGAGCGGATCGAGCCGCTCCAACTCGGCGTCGACGAAGCCGGGGTGGCACATGATCAGCCCGCCGTCCGGCAGCCCGGCGAGGAAGCGCGGGAATAGCGCGGCGAAGTCGGGTTTGCCGTCGAAATCATAGGCGCCGGCAAAGGCTGGATTGGTGGCAACGCCAAGCTGCCGCGCCTTGCGGCGAAAGCCCAAGCTCAGGATATCGAGCAGCAATTCCTTGCGGCCCTTCAGCCGGCGCGCCGAACGCGGGCGGCCGCATTGCCTGACCCAGGCCGCGGGCGCCGCTTCTGCCGCTACCTTGAGCACGGCATCGCGCACTTGCGGAAACAGATGCACGTGCTGATGGCCGTCGATGAAGTCGGGTGGACGGCCGAACGCGGTGACGAAGGCTTGCACTTGCGCGGCAGTCTCGCTCGCGAGCCGGTCGGACTGCAGCCGTCGGGTGACCGCCGCGCGTATCATTTTCTTGAGCGGCAGGAATTGACCGCGGCTCGTCGGCGCGAAACCTTCGCTCAGCGGCTGAAACGGAGCGGTCAGCGTGACATGTAAGCCAAGCGCGGCGCGCTTTCCGTCGGAGTTAAGCCGACCGAGCGCCGCGGCTTCGCCGGCATCGAGATGTGGCGCCGCCGTCATCACCGAGGTCGCATTGAGGTGCCCGTGCAGGATCAATTCGCGGATGGCGGCGTTGACCGAAGGAGAAATGCCGTAATCGTCCGCGCACAACCAGATCCGGCGGACCGCCGCGGGCACTTTTTTCTTACTCCGCCGCGCGCGAGGTCGCCGGCCGCGCCTTGGCGGAATCGTCCGCGCTCTTCACGCTGTGTTCGGCGACGAAATAGACCGGGCGCGCCTTGGCTTCGGACAACAGCTTGCCGATGTATTCGCCGAGCACGCCGATCATGAGCAGTTGCACCCCGCCGATCACCATCACGCTGACCACCAGCGAGGGATAGCCGGGCACGTCCTTGCCGTAGAGGATGGTCTCGATCGAGAATCTCGGCGCCGAAGAACAGCGCGGTCACCGCCAGCAGCAGGCCGAGCAGGCTGGCGACGCGCAGCGGCGCCACCGAGAACGAGGTCAAACCCTCAATCGACAGGCCGATCAGGGTCCACACGCTCCAGTTGGTTGCGCCGTGCGCGCGCCGCGCTGGCTCGTAGTCGACACGCACCTGTTTGAATCCGATCCAGCTCGACAGTCCCTTGAAGAAACGGCTGCGCTCGGGCATCTGCCGCAGCGCCGCCGCCGCGCGCGGCGACAGCAGGCGGAAGTCGCCGGCGTCCTCGGGAATTTTCTGCCGCGCGCCCAAATTGATCAGCGCGTAGAACCAGTGCACGCCGGCGCGGCGCAGCCAGAACTCGTTCACGCGGTGCGCCTTGGCGGTATAGACGACGTCGTAGCCGTCATCGAGCCAGCGCGCGACCAAAGTGTCGATCAAGCCGGGCGGGTGCTGGCCGTCGCCGTCCATGAACAGCACGGCGCCGAACCGGGCATGGTCGAGGCCGGCGAGCAAGGCGGCCTCCTTGCCGAAATTGCGCGACAGCGTCACCACCTGGATATCGAGCGGGTCGGCGATCAGCGAATGGGCGACCTGGTCGGTGCCATCGGTGCTGCCGTCGTCCACGTAAATGACTTCAGTGGGCAGACCGCGCTTGACCTTGAACCAGCGCGCCACCTCGGCGATGCGCTCATGCAGAGCGGCGAGGCCCTTGGCCTCGTTGAACACCGGAACCACCATCGACAGGCCGGACGCCGACGCGGATCGTGGCGCGCGGGAGCCTGATTTGATCGATTTCGCCGGCATTTTCCGTTGACCTGTCGCTCGGTTTCGGCGCGATCTATAGCGCAATGCAGCCGCGCTGTCGCGCCCGCCTCAAAATGCTATGAACCGATCATGATTCCAGCGCCTCTGCAAAATCTGCTCGAACGTCTCACCGTGGCATGGCACGAGCGTGCGGTGGCCCTCAAGGCGGTCAGCTTCGCTTTGGTGGGGGTGATCAATACCGCCATCGATTTCAGCGTGTTTTGGACCACGGCGCATTTTCTGGGCTGGCCGCTGGTGCCCGCCAACGTGCTGGCCTGGCTGGTGGCGGTGAGTTTTTCCTACGCGATGAATTCTTTCATCACCTTCGGCCCGGAATCGGGACGCACCTTGCGCTGGCGCGATTACGCGACCTTCGCCGCCTCCGGCATCGCCGGCATGGTGGCGAGCACGGCGACGTTGTTCGTGCTGTCTTATGCGATGCCGGTGCTGGTGGCGAAGCTCATCTCGATCTTGGTCAGCTTCGCGGTGAATTTCTCGCTCTCCCATTTCGTGGTATTCCGCGTGCGCGATCCGCGCGGCGGCGCGTGAAGCACAGGACTTTAAAGTTGAGTTGGAGTGTCAATGCAACACGACAGTAATCTGACCGCGCGCTGGCCGAATTTCGTGACGCATCTCGAATGCGCGATGACCGGCGAGCGCCATGAGGCCGATCAGGTCCACAATCTCTCGCGCGCGGGCAAGCCGCTGCTGGTGCGCTACGATCTCGCCGGAGTCGCCAAGGCGCTGAGCAAGGAAAAGCTTAGCGGCCGCGCGCCCGATCTATGGCGCTACCGCGAACTCCTGCCCGTGCGCGATCCGGCGAATATTGTGAGCCTTGGCGAAGCCATCACGCCGCTGATCCGCATGCCGAAGCTGCAAGCCAAACTCGGCGGCGGCGAAATTTTGGTGAAAGACGAAGGCCGCTTGCCGACCGGCTCGTTCAAGGCGCGCGGCCTGGTGATGGCGGTGTCGATGGCCAAAGCGCTCGGCATCAAGCACATGGCAATGCCGACGAACGGCAATGCCGGCGCGGCGCTTGCGGCCTACGCCTCGCATGCCGGCATCAAGACCACGATCTTTTGTCCGGAAGACACGCCGGAAGTGAACGTCAGCGAGATCGCGTTGCAGGGCGCAACAGTTTATCGCGTCAACGGCTTGATCGACGATTGCGGCAAGATCGTCGGCGAGGGCAAGGCGAAAGTCGGTTGGTTCGACACCTCGACTTTGAAGGAGCCGTACCGGATCGAGGGCAAGAAGACGATGGGCCTCGAACTGGCGGAGCAACTCGGCTGGACCGTGCCGGACGTGATCTTCTACCCGACCGGCGGCGGCACCGGATTGATCGGTATGTGGAAGGCGTTTGCCGAACTGGAAGCGATCGGCTTCATCGGCAAAAAGCGCCCGCGCATGGTGGCGGTGCAGGCGGCCGGCTGCGCGCCGATGGTGAAAGCCTTCGAAGAAGGCGCCGAACACGCGCCGCGCTGGGAGAACGCGCACACCATCGCGTCCGGCATCCGCGTGCCGCAGGCGATCGGCGATTTTCTCATTCTGCGCGCGGTGCGCGAGAGTGGCGGCTTCGCCATCGCGGTCGAGGACGATGCGATCCAATCGGCGCTCGATGAAATGGCGCGCGAGGAGGGGTTTCTGCAGTGCCCGGAGGGCGCCGCCACTTACGCCGCCTACAAGCGGAGCCTCGCCTCGGGCCAAGTCAAGCGCACCGACCAGGTGGTGCTGTTCAATTGCGCCAGCGGGCTGAAATATCCGCTGCCCAAAATCGAGCGGAAGCTCGACCGCACCAAGCCGATCGATTACGCGGCGCTCTAGTTCCCGATTCCGAAGTTCGCCAGACGTTGCAGCACACTCTGACGCGAACTTCGATCGGGCCATGAGCATCGGATCGCGCCGAACTCGAGCTACGGCATCCGCCGCCCGGACTCGACGCCGTGGACTATCGGCAATATCATCCAAACAAGAAAAGGTGGAAGTTGGATAGCGGAGGTGGAGATGAAATTCTGGAAAACGGCGGCTGGCCGCCGTTGGCTTTATCGCCGGCATAGGCGGTCCGGAACCGCAACGCGCGCTGACGATTACCCGTCCCGGACGATCACCATAGTCGTGCCGTTCCGCCCGGCGGGCCGAGCGACGTGGTGGCACGCATCATCGCCGAAGGCATGGGCCGGGTGCTTAATCAGACGGTCATCATCGAAAACGTCGGCGGCGCCGGGCGGCACGATCGGCACCGCGCGCGTCGCAGCGGCCGACGCCGACGGCTACACGCTGCTTGCCGCGCAGCATGGGCTCGCACGTCGCCGCGCCCGTGCTCACGCCCAACATCCGCTACGATCTCGATCAAGGATTTCGAGCCGATCGGGCTGACCGCCAATGCGCCGGTCGCCGTGGTGGCACGCAAGGACTTCCCCGCCAAGGACCTCAAGGAGTTCATCGCCTATGTGAAGGCCAATGGCGACGGCGTGAAGCAGGCGCACGGCGGCGTCGGCTCATCGTCGCACATGGCCTGCCTGTTGTTCACGACGGAGCTCGGCCTTAAGCCGAAGCTGATCCCCTATCGCGGCACCGGCCCTGCACTCAGCGACCTGATCGGCGATCACGTCGACTTCTATTGCGATCAGGTGGTCAGCGTCGCCCCGGCCGTGAAAGGAAAATCGATCAAGGCCTATGTGGTGTCGGGCAATGAGCCCTCGCCGGCCTTGCCGGGCGTGCCTTCGGCCAAGCAAGCCGGCATTCCCGACTTCCAGCTCAGCATCTGGAGCGCCATGTATGCGCCGAAGGGAACGCCGGAGGACATCGTCGCCAAGCTCAGCGGCGCGCTCGCCAGGGCGCTCGACGATCCGGCGGTCGCCAAGCGGGTGGTCGATCTCGGCGGCAGTGTGCCGACCAAGGCGGAGCGCGGCCCGGCGCATCTTGCCGAAGTGCTCAAGAACGATATCGCGAAGTGGCACCCGATTCTCCAAAGCTACGATGGCCGCGCCCAAATAACCGGGTCCTCGTTCAGTCCTTGGCCAGCGTTTCCGCGACTTCGACGCGGCGGCCCTCGCGCGCCGACAGGATGCCGGCGCGAATGACCGCGAGCGAGGTCGTCGCGTAGTCGCCGCCGACTTCCGGCTGCGGACCGCCGCGTACCGCCGCAGCGAACTCCTCAAGCTCCTCGACGAAGGTGTCGTTCTTCGCGCAGGGCACGCCGACTGCCTGCTTCTCGCCCCGCTTGAGCAGACTGAGGCCGTGGTGCATGTCGTAATAGGCGGTGGCCTCCTTGCCGTAGATATTCATCAGATAATATTCCGAGGCCGAGGCGTAGCTGGCGTTGAGCGTTGATAGCGCGCCGTTCTCGTGCTCAAGGATGAGACTTGCGACATCCGGATTGTCGCCCGGCAGCACCAACCGTACGAACCGGCCGCTCACGGCCTTGATCGGCCCGAGCAGATAATTCAGCACGTCGACATAATGGATGCCGATCTGCAGCATCACGCCGCCCGGCATGCCCGCGGCGGTGTAGCGCCACGAACTCAAATCGAATTGGCCGAGCCGGTCGCGGCTGATATTGGCTTCGGCGTTGACCAATTTGCCGAACACGCCGGCGTCGATCTGCCGCCTGATCCAGCGGAAATGGCTTTCCCGTCGGCGCTGATAGCCCAGCGCGAGCACGACTCCCGCCTGACGGCAGCTCTCGGTGATCTTGCGGCCGTCGGAGACCGAATTGGCGATGGGCTTGTCGAGGAAAACATGTTTACCGGCTTCTGCCGCCATGCGCGTGGTTTCGAGATGTACGTCGTTTGGCGTCGTATTGATGACGGCCTCAACATCCTTGTCGGCAAGAACCGCCTGATAGCTCGGCAGCGCGCGGCAGCCATATTTAGCGGCGAAGGCCGCCCGCTTTTGCTCGGAGTGCGAAAAGCAGGCGACGATCTCGATCTTTCCGGAACGCTTGACCGCGTCGGCCAGCACGTCGGACCACCAGCCCATGCCGACGCAGGCGACGCGCAACGGCCCGGCCATGGCCGTCACTTCGCGTCCGCGCGCCAGCTGGCGCCGATCGATTCGACCGCGGCTTGCGCGATACGCTCGTCGGTCGCCCAGTCGCCGCCGGCGACGCCGATGCCGCCGATGCATTCGCCGTCGACGATGACCGGGCAGCCGCCTTCCATCGCGGTCCAGCGCTCAGGACCCGCGGCGAGCGCGAGGCCGATCGCGTGCGACGTGTCGAGCTCCTGCGCCTGCGCGCCGCGCGCCGAGGTCATGCGCTTATTCGACGCCGCGCAGACCGCCTTGACGGTCGAGGAATGCACCGAATGGAAGCGGCCGCCCTCCATGCGCTCGAACAAAATGAGATGTCCGCCCGCATCGGTGATGGCGATCGACACCGCGATGCCCGCTTTGTCGGCCTCCGCCACGGCGGTCGCCATCATCTTCCTGGCGCCATCCATGGTCAGGCGCTTGCCCGTCGTGATGAACACGTTTCCTCCCGAACTTTGTTTGCGCCGATGATAGGGGTTTGTTGCGGCTTAAGTAAACCGCAAGGCGCGTCAAGCGCGCCCGCATGTTTTTGATAAGGTGAAATCGGCCGTTTGGGCCGCGTTACAGCGCCGCTTCGAGCTTGGCGTAAAGCGGATTGTCGCGCGAGAACACGTAGTCGAGATCGGCCACCGCCACGGCTTCGGCGCCGTTCGCGCGCAGGAAGCTGGTCAGCGCATAGACCTTGTCCGGCGGGCAGTGCAGCGTCAGCATGCCGGAGGAAGTCGGCCCGCCGAACGGCGTCACCACGCCGAATTGCTGTTTGGCGCGCTCGACCAGCGAGGCATCGCAAGCGGCAAAGCGCGCGCGCACCTCGCGGAAGGAGCGGGCGCGCTGTTGCGCCGCGATGCGATCGAGGATCACGCGCGCGGTCTCGCGCTCGGCATTGCCCCAGGTGGCGCCGCGCGCGGCCACCAGATTAGCCTGCGAGCGCAGGATGATCCCGTCTTCCACCACTTTCAGCCCATTGGCGGCGAGCGTCGCGCCGCTGGTCGTGATGTCCACGATCAGCTCGGCCGTGCCGGCGGCTGGCGCGCCCTCGGTCGCGCCCGAACTCTCGACGATGCGGTAATCGACGATGCTATGCGCGGAAAAGAAATCGCGCGTCAGGTTGACGTACTTGGTCGCCACCCGCATCCGGCTGCCATGGGTGTGGCGGAACGAGGTGCCGACATCGTCCACGTCGGCCATGGTGCGCACGTCGATCCACGCCTGCGGCACGGCGACCACGACATTGGCGAAGCCAAAGCCCAGCCCTTCGATCAGCACCACTTTGCCGTCGGCGTCCGGGATCATCTCGCGCACGAGATCCTCGCCGGTGACGCCGAGATGCACGCTGCCGGCCGCGAGCTGGTGGGTGATTTCGGAGGCCGAGAGATAAGCCACTTCGACGCCGTCGAGCCCGGCGATGGCGCCGCGGTAATCGCGCGCGCCGCGCGGCTTGATCAGCGCGAGGCCGGAGCGGGCGAAGAAGCTTTCCGCGTTTTCCTGCAGCCGGCCTTTCGCCGGCACCGCCAGCACCAGGGACGTGTTCATCACGATGCCCCCCCGTAAACGCTAAGCCGCTCGATCCAGGCCGCGAAGCCGACCGCCGCGATCGGCTCGGGCGTGCCGAGCCGGGTGAACAGTCCATCATAGCGCCCGCCGGCGACCAGCGGATCGCCGGTGCGCGCGGGATCGGTCAGTTCGAACACGAAGCCGGTGTAATAATCGAAGCCGCGCCCGAATGCGGTCGAGAAGCGCAAGCGCTTGAGGTCGATGCCGCGCGCGGCCAGAAAGCCGGTGCGGGTCTCGAACAGGTCGATCGCCGGAGCGAGCGCCGCCGTCATATTGCCTTCGCCCGCGAGCGCGCGCAGCTTTGCCGCCGCCTCGTCGGGCTCGCCGGCGATTGCGAGGAACCGCTCGATCAGCGCGCGCACGTCGCGCGGCAGCTTGGCGCCGGCGCCGAGCGCCGATTGTTCGAGGAAACGCTCCGCGATCTCGGCGACCGAGCGTCCGCCGACCGCATTGATGCCGGCGATCGACAACAGATCGGTAACCAGCGCGTGCGCGCCCTTCGGATCGGAGCCGGCAAGCGCCGCCAGCACGCCCTGATACTCGGGCCGCGAATTGTTGCCGCCGAGGACGAGACGATCGAGATCCTGCGCCAGATTGCGCTTGCGGTTGAAGTCCTTGACCAGCCGCCGCTTCCAGGCCGGCGGCAGATCGAGCCCGGCGATCAGGCCGGAAAACAGCGCGACGTCGCCGATCTGTATATCGGGTGCCGCCAGTTCGTAATGTGTGGTGGCCTCCAGCCCGAGCGACAGCATCTCGGCGTCGGCTGCCGCCTTGTCGGAGCGGCCGAACGATCTCGATGCCGGCTTGCGGGAATTCGCTCGGGCCGTCGCTGCGGTGACGGAACACCGGACCGAGATAGCAGTAGCCCGCAGGCTTCCCGGCGAGCGGCGAGGCGAGATAATCGCGCGACACCGGAATCGTCAGGTCGGGGCGCAGGCAGAATTCGCCGCCGCCCGGCGCGGTGGTCAGATACATGCGCCGGCGAATGTCCTCGCCCGAAAGGTCGAGAAATGGCTCCGCCGGTTGCAGGATGGCGGGCGCGATGCGGGCGTAGCCGGCGCGCTCGTAGGAAGCGACCAGCGCCTCCGCCCGCGTGTCGGGCACTCTCGAATTGATGGTAACGCTCGTGTTCATCGGTCTTTCTGGCACTTGATTGCGGCGGCCATTTAACACGAGAGTTTTAAGGTTTCGACGCCGATCGCCCCACGGCCTTAACGACACCAGGCTTCAAATATTTGGTATCGTTAACGAATTTTACAGTACCCAATTCACCTGCATGGCAGGCACTAAATGCCCTAACGGGTAAGACAAATTCAATACACCCGGCGTTGACTGGGGTCATGGAGAGCCCAGCGACCGCCCAGCCTGTCTCGCGCGCCGTTGTCGAGGCGTTCTACGAGGCCTACGCCGCCCGCGACGTCGTCAAAGTCGCGCCATTCCTCGCCGACGACGTGCAGTGGACGATCAGCGGGCCGGTCGATTATTTGCGGTTCTGCGGAACGCATCGCGGCAAGGCGGCCGTGCTCGATTTGATCGGGCGTCAGGTGCCGGCGGTACTGCGCGTCTTCAGCTTTGTGCCGGACTCCGTCGTGGTGGATGGCGACCTGGTGGCGATCCTCAGCCGCCAGTCGTCGAGACGGGCGGTTGACGGCCGGGTGATCAGCTACCGGGTTGCAAATTTCCTGCGCTTTCGTGACGGCAAGGTGGTCGAAAATCTCTCGCTGCTCGACAGCTTCGACGCCGTCGAGCAGGTGCTCGGTCATCCGCTCGCCGTCCATGACCGCCGTCCGCATGAAGGTGATCTGATCGCCGTGTGAACGGCGCAAGCTGCCGTACTTTCCCCGCTGCCTCGGCATGTTACACTCACGCACTATATTTGCGACGGAGTGCCCCATGCATCGCCAACTCGCCGTGACCGCCGCTGTTTTGCTGTCAGCAGCGCCTGCTCTGGCGCTCGATTTGCCGACGCGCAAGACCGGCTTGTGGGAAATCAAGATGGTGTTCGAGGGGCGCAGTCTGCCGGCACAGGTGATGAAGCAATGCACCGATGCGGCCTCCGATAAATTGATGACCTATAATTTCGGCGGCGCGGGCCAGCAGAACTGCCAAAAGCAGGACATCAAGAATTCCGGCGGCACCATCACCATCGACTCGGTCTGCAAGTTCGGCGCCGCCACCAGCACCTCGCACGCGGTGATCAGCGGCGACTTCAATTCCGCCTATATCGTCGACGTTGTCTCGACACGCGAAGGCGGCCGTCCGGCTCCGGGCGCGGCGCCGGGCCGCGAGACGCACATGACGATCGCGGCGAAATGGGTTGGCCCCTGCGCCGCGGGTCAAAAGCCCGGCGACATCGTCATGAGCAACGGCATGAAAATGAACGTCATCGACATGCAGAAATGGGCGGGATGCCGCGCAAGCCGTGAGACGTTCAGGCTGGCCCGATCTTGTGGCGCGCCAGCAGCTTGCGCACTTCGGCGGCCAGATCGGCTTCCTTCACTGCGACCTGCGCCTCGGCCTGCTTCTTGAGATACTCGTCGCGGTCCTTGAGGTCGCTGGGCGCTGAGCCTGCGATCAGATCGCGGAGCTGCACTTCGCCTTTGGCCTTTTCGTCGGGCCCTTGGATCACGGCGCAAGGGCTGCCGCGCCTGTCGGCGTATTTGAGCTGCTGGCCGATGCCGTGCTTGGGGTTGCCGAGATAAAGCTCGGCGCGGATGCCGGCCTTGCGCAGGTCGGCGGTCAGCTTCTGCGACGCCGGAACATTCTCGGCGCCGAACACCGTGACCAGCACCGGACCCGCCGAGGCTTTTGCATCGAGTTTGCCGAGCGCGGTCAGCGCCGCCTGCAGGCGCGAGACGCCGATGGAAAATCCGGTCGCCGGCACCGGCTCGCCGCGGAAGCGCGACACGAGGCCATCGTAACGCCCGCCGCCGCCGACCGAGCCGAAGCGCACCGGGCGGCCTTTGTCGTCGTTGATCTCAAAAGTGAGTTCGACCTCGTAGACCGGGCCGGTGTAGTACTCAAGGCCACGGACGACGGAGGGGTCGATGCGAATTTGATCGCGGTCGTACCCGGCGGCTCGCACAAGCTTCTGAATTTCGAATAATTCGCCGAGGCCACTCAGCTCTGTTGGTTGCCCTGGCGGAAGTTGTCCGTTTGGTGAATTGCCAACTAGCATCACGCCGCCTGAAGGCCCACCGATATCTCCCGCGACGCCCGCTGTTATCCGTTCGAGGATTCGCTTAATTGCCGATTCATCTAGTCCGGCACCCTTTGTGAAGTCGCCGCTTTCATCCTTTCGACCAGGGCCAAGTAAAAGTTTCACGCCATCGGCACCAAGCCGATCGAGTTTATCGATCGCGCGCAAGACAGTCAGTCGCTTGCCGGCATTCTCGTCACCACCAAGTCCAATGGATTCCAAAACGCCATCCAACACTTTTCTATTATTCACCTTCACCACATAGCTGCCGCGCGGAATGCCCAGCGCCTCCATTGTGTCCGCCGCCAACATGCACATCTCGGCATCGGCGGCCATGGTCGGCGCGCCCACAGTGTCGGCATCGAACTGCATGAATTGGCGGAAGCGGCCCGGGCCCGGCTTCTCGTTGCGGTACACATAGCCGAAACGATACGAGCGGTAGGGCAGGGCGAGATTCTGGAAATTCTCCGCCACGTAGCGCGCCAGCGGCGCGGTCAAATCGTAACGCAAACTCAACCACTGCTCATCGTCATCCTGGAACGAGAACACGCCTTCGTTCGGCCGGTCCTGGTCGGGCAGAAACTTGCCGAGCGCGTCGGTGTATTCGATCGCCGGCGTCTCCACCGGCTCGAAGCCGTAGCGCTCGAATTGCAGGCGGATTTTCTCCACCATGTCGCGCGTGGCGGCGATCTCGGCCGGCCCGCGGTCGGCCAGCCCGCGCGGCAGGCGGGCCTTGAGCTTTTGCGGCTTTTTGGGCTTATCGGACATTTGGCGGCGTACATACCAGAAAGCTAGCGTACAGCCACGCTGTACTCTGAAAGCAGGTTTCTTCCGCGCAATCCACGGTTTTCGGCGTCTAAGTGTTCAGCCGTGCTGTATACCGTCATGGCCGGGCTTGTCCCGGCCATCCACGCCTTTATGTGTCATGATAAGCAAGGCGTGGATGCCCGGCCCAAGGCCGGGCATGACGATTGAGGATCATCCGCATGGCCCTGACCCAGGCAAAGCCGAAACCCGGCATCCCCAACGATCTCGAGCCCTTCTGGATGCCGTTCACGGCCAACCGGGCCTTCAAGGCGCGCCCGCGCATGATCGCCGGCGCCAAGGACATGCACTACATCACGCCGCGACGGTCGCAAGGTCATCGACGGCTCCGCCGGCCTGTGGTGCACCAATGCCGGCCATAACCGCGACTCCATCGTGGCGGCGATCCAGGCCCAGGCCGCCGAGCTCGATTACGCGCCGGCCTTCCAGTTTTCCCATCCGAAAGCCTTCGAGCTGGCGAGCCGGGTCGCCGCGCTGGCGCCCGGCGATCTCGATCATGTATTCTTCTGCAATTCCGGCTCGGAGGCGGTCGACACCGCGCTCAAGATCGCGCTGGCGTTTCACAATGTGCGGGGCAATGCCTCGCGCGTGCGTCTGATCGGCCGCGAGCGCGGCTATCACGGCGTCGGCTTCGGCGGCGTCGCGGTCGGCGGCATCGTTTCCAACCGCAAGCAGTTCGGCACGCTGGTCGCCGGCGTCGATCATCTGCCGATGACCTATAACCGCGCCGAGCAGGCCTTCAGCGTCGGCGAGCCGGAGTGGGGCGCGCATCTCGCCGATGCGCTCGATGGGCTTGTCGCGCTCCATGACGCTTCCACCATCGCGGCGGTGATCGTCGAGCCGGTGGCGGCCTCGACCGGCGTGCTGGCGCCGCCCAAGGGCTATCTGCAGCGCCTGCGCGCGATCTGCGACAAGCACGGAATTCTTTTGATCTTCGACGAAGTCATCACCGGTTTTGGCCGTATGGGCGCGGCCTTCGCCGCCGAGCGCTACGGCGTGGTGCCGGACATGATCACCTTCGCCAAGGGCATCACGTCGGGCAGCGTGCCGATGGGCGGCGTGATCGTTCGAAAGGGCATCTACGACGCCTTCATGAAAGGCCCCGAGCACGTCATCGAACTGTTCCACGGCTATACTTACTCGGCGCATCCGCTCGCTTGCGCGGCGGGCTTGGCCACGCTCGATCTTTACCGCGACGAGGATCTGTTCGCGCGCGCCAAGAAGCTCGAGCCAATGTGGGCGCAGGCCGCGATGGGCTTGAAGGGCCTGCCCAACGTGCTCGATGTCCGGCCGGTCGGCCTCACGGTCGGCATCGATCTCGCCGGCAAGCCCGACGGCGTCGGCAAACGCGGCATGGAGGCGCTCGACCTCGGCTTCTTCGAGCACGGCGTCATGTTCCGCGCGGTTGGCGACACGCTGGCCATGAGCCCGCCGCTGATCGTCACCGAAGCGCAAATCGGCGAGATGTTCGACAAGCTCGGCAAGATCATCAAGCAGGTGGCGTGATCCCACTTTGTGCTGCGCCGTGCAGCTGAAATGTTCGCTAAGTGCCATGTGTGGACGGCTCCGAGTTGGCAAGAGCTTTTTCACGTTTGCAGCATTGGTCGGTGCAGCCATGTGTTCGGCCTTTAAGCGCGGCACACTGGGCCGCTGGCCATAATGCCCTCCGCGGATCAGGTCCCGGTCAAAAGCACGCATTCAAGAATGCGATGGCACTAGTGGGTTGTCCTGATCGCCGGATCGACCGGCTCTGCATTACGTGCTGTTGGCCCTCCCAACCTTCACATCACGCCGGATGTCCGACGCGATCTCGTTTACGCCGCAAGCGCGACGGGTTCCCTATAGCGTTCGCCTCTAGCCATCATGGCCCAGACCATCCGCGCGATCTTGTTGGCGAGAGCGATGGCAGCAACCTTAGCCGGCCTCCGCGCCAACAATGCCGTGAGCCAAGGCCGGTGCTTAGTGCCGTGGATTCTTGGCATAGCGGATGACAGCGAGCGCGCCGGCTACGAACAGGCCGCGCAGATAGCGATCACCTTGCTTGCTGATACTGCCGAGCCTGTTTTTGCCACCGCTCGAATGCTGCTTCGGCACCAGCCCGATCCAAGCTGAGAAGTTGCGCCCTGATCGGAAGGCCTTTGGGTCAGCAACGGTAGCTGCCAGTGCGGTGGCCAGTACTGGGCCAACACCGGGGGCCTTATCCAGCCGCATGCTCATCTCATCAGACCGATGCCAAGTCCTGATCATGCGATCAAACTCTAGAATCTGCTCCTTGAGCCTGCGTAATTGTGTCCCGAGGGCTGTAAGACACGCATTGATCAACGCAGTCTGCTGGCGGATGAACAGATGGCGCGTGCGATGAAGTACCATGCCGCTCTGTTGCTCGGGAGTCTTGGTCTCGACGAACCGCATGTTGGTCCTGGCGACCGCCTCACAGATCGCCTCGGCGTCAGTCGCGTCGTTCTTCTGCCGCTTGACGTATGGCTTCACGTAGGCAGGCGGCATTAGCCGCACGCTGTGGCCGAGCGCCTTGAGCTCGCGCGACCAATGGTGCGATGAAGCGCAAGCTTCGATGCCGACTAGGCAGGCTGGTAGCTTCTGGAAGAATGCGAGGACAAAGCGTCGCTTCAACTGACGGCGGATGATCACTTGGCCCGCGGCATCAACGCCGTGCACCTGAAACACCGACTTGGCGATATCGAGACCGATTGTCGTGACCGATTGCATGCTTGGCTCCTCCAAATTGTGGGGGCCTTAACAGCACCCCCATTCATGGCACTCGCGTGCCGGTGGAGGAGCCGTCCACAGCATCAATAGCGGACAGCCGCAACTGTTCGACCGCATCGCGGGTGGAAGGATCGACCAAGCCTGATGTAGGTACGCCCTGCAATATGGAAGGGAACCTGGGAACCGGTCTAGACTTAATCCCCAGTGACGAATCGGCGGCGTGGATGGTGGTGACGGGTAGTTAATTCAAATATCGTGATCTGACACTTGATCGACGCGGGCGCGGACACGCGTTGCAACCGGGGCATGGCATGGCAAATCGATTTACGACGGCGCGGTCCTCCGTGACGATCCGGCTTTGGTGTCCTCCCGCCATTGTGACGCTCGCGGCGATGATCGCGCTGACGGCGCTGACCGCTGACGCCGCGGCGAGGCAGGTGCGGCCCGCGCGCGCCACCGAGGCGACGGCTCCGCGCGAGGCAGGCGAACCGATTATGGCGATCGTGTCGATCAAGACACAGCAGGTCACTTTCTACGACGCCGACGGCTGGATCCTTCGTGCGCCGGTGTCGACCGGCATCACGGGACGCGAGACGCCAGCCGGCGTCTTCGCCGTCCTCGAGAAGGAAAAGGACCACCACTCGAGCATGTATGACGATGCCTGGATGCCGAACATGCAGCGCATCACCTGGAACGGCATCGCGCTGCACGGCGGGCCGCTGCCCGGATATGCGGCCTCGCACGGCTGCATACGGATGCCCTACGGCTTTGCCGAGAAGCTGTTCGACAAGACGTGGATCGGGATGCGGGTGATCATCGCGCCGAACGACGCCGAGCCGATCGAGTTCTCCCATCCGGCGCTGTTCGTGCCGAACCGGGAGACTATCGCGGCTGCGTCGGCCAAGGCCGGGGCGCTCGCCCGCGAGGCGGCCGAGGCCGCCAAGATGGCCGACGAGGCGAAGAAAGCGGCCGCGAAAGCGCCGCGCGAGACGGCATCGCTGACGTCGTCGCTGCGCAAGCTTGAGAAGCTCAAGACTTCGCGCCGACGCTGAGCTCGCCCACGCCGACAAGGTGCTCGCCGCCACCAAGACGGACGAGGCCAAGGCGCGGGCCGAGGACCTTAAGCAGAAGGCCGACGCCAGGGCCGCGGACCTGGCGACGCAGCTCGACACTGCCAAGGCTGACGCGAAACCGAAGCTCGACGCAGCCGCTGCCGCAAAAGACGCCGCCAAAGCGGCCGGGAGGAGGACGGCCGACATCGCCAAGGCGGCGAACGAGGCGAAGCTCGCGCTTGAGCCGGTGTCCATCTTCATCAGCCGCGCGACGCAGAAGCTTTACGTGCGGCGCAACACGCACAAGCCGTGGCCGGACGGGGGCGAGGTGTTCGATGCGACCATTGAGGTCCCAGTCACGATCCGCAATCCCGACAAGCCGATCGGCACGCATGTGTTCACGGCGATGGCGCGCAACGATGCCGGCCTGCGCTGGACCGCGGTCACGATCGACGAGGGGGATGATGCCAAGGACGCGCTCGACCGCATCACCATCCCGCAGGATTTGCTCGATCGCATCGGGTCGACCGCATTGCCGCGATCCTCGATCGTCGTCTCGGACGAGCCGCTGAGCGCCGAGACCAACTATCGCACCGAGTTTGTCGTGGTGTTGAGCAATCAGCCCCAGGGTGGCTTCATAACGCGCGAGCCTTCAACCGATGCCCTCGTTGCGACCGACAGCGTCCGGAACGATGACGGCTTCGGGTTCTTTTTTCAGCGCAATTGGAGCCCCCAAACTCGCAATGGCCGCTGGCCAGACGGCCAGTACTATCGTCCGGGGCAACAGGGCCGGTGGCGGTAAGACGCGCCCGCTGCGTGTAGGCCGCATGGTCGCTCAGGGTCTTGGTTGTGTAAAAACGGTTCTGCAGGTCGTTCTGGCGCAAGATTGATTCAAACCGAATGTCGTCGGCGCATGAAAGATTCGCCAAGGCAGCAAGTTCGATTCTCTTGTTGCGCGCTGACAACTGCTGGCAGCGTTTTTACACAGCCTAGGTCAAAAGCGGACATTCGGCGATGTCGATCTCATGCCCGCTTTGCCCCCGATAACGGACATTGGGCGGTTCGGCTGACCTTTATAATTCTGTGCCCTAATTGGTCGGCGCTACTGCATATCGGCTTCGGCAGCAAAATGGCCCAGCCGACATGGGTGACGTTGTCGCCGCGCAGATCCTTGAGCACGAACGGCAGCTGCATCGCGGCGTCGGGTTGCTAAGGCCCCGTTACCCCCAATAGCGGGCATTCGAGCGCGCGGATCGTTTGTCCGCGACGTGCCAGAAGCAGATATAACGGCCAGTCCTGCTAATTTTATGTGTCGATTGTGCTCATCCAGACTGAGATAATACGGCAGCCTTGCATCGGGAGAATTCCGCATGAAGTTGCCCTCTTGGATCACGCTAAGATATCGTCGCGATCCCTTATCGGAAGCACCTTTGACGAAATGTCCTGAATGTGGCGGGGAAATGGTCTTGATTGATAAGAGTACGATGTCGGGCGATGATATGCGTACGTACCGCTGCAGGCATTGCCAAAAGGAGCATATCGTAGACTTCGGGATTGCGACCTGGAAAGTCTTTTCCGACGCGCGGAATTCGGACTCCTAAAAATAGTCCTTGTTCGTGATCGCTTTCCTTGCGGAGTCCGCCCTCATTTCAAATCGCGCCACTAGGGTCATTAAGGGACCTGGTGACGTAAATTTGCCTCATCCGCTTTAGCTCCGAGAGCGGACATAGTGCGCTGGAATTGGCATGTCGGCTTTGTGCCGGGAACGGACTCATGCACTGCAGCAATTCTCATTAGATAAGCGGTAAACGCACCCCCATTCATGGCACTCACATGCCGGTGGAGGAGTCGTCCACGGCATCATTAGCAGAAGTCGTGGTCAGCGATGTTCTCTACGGTTCGGTATGACTTGTGGAAAGCAAAGAAGATCGCTATCGAAAATTGCTGCCATGGGCTGCAAGTTTAGAATTCGTGTCCAGTGAATTGCGGGTTAGCGTTGTGGACTTCGATAAAAGGACGGCTGCTGTCATGCGTTCAATTAAGCATCTACTCGCTTGTGCTATCGTTGTCTTCTGCGTCTTTGTTGCGGGCAACAAAGCGAACTTGGCAGCGACATGCATGCTGACGGCGGCAGACTTCGAATCGCTCAAACTATCGAAGTCTGCTCTAGGTGATCAGACGGCCGTAGACGCGTTGCCTCAAGATCGGCAGGAATACCTGTGTAAGACGCGGAGGGCTTGGGATCACATTGTGGCCGGGACATGGACGCAAGAGGATTTCCGTGGCGTCTCGCCCGTTGATTATCTTAGCCCGGCGGAGGTGAAAATCTTCCGCAAACTTCAACATGATCTCGCTATAGCAATTCTGAACAAGATGTCGGACTTAGACTTTCAGAAAATGCACCGCGATTGGATGGAGCAATTGAAAAAATAAGGCGCGACACACGATGTCGCGTAAAACATCAATCAACTTGCTACTTTAGGAGACGGAATGACGGCTTCGGGTCTTGGTTGTGTAAAAACGGTTCTGCAGGTCGTTCTGGCGCAAGATTGATTCAAACCCAATGTCGTCGGCGCATGAAAGATTCGCCAAGGCAGCAAGTTCGATTCTCTTGTTGCGCGCTGACAACTGCTGGCAGCGTTTTACACAGCCTAGGTCTTGGTTGTGTAAAAACGGTTCTGCAGGTCGTTCTGGCGCAAGATTGATTCAAACCGAATGTCGTCGGCGCATGAAAGATTTGCCAAGGCAGCAAGTTCGATTCTCTTGTTGCGCGCTGACAACTGCTGGCAGCGTTTTTACACAGCCTAGGTCTTGGTTGTGTAAAAACGGTTCTGCAGGTCGTTCTGGCGCAAGATTGATTCAAACCGAATGTCGTCGGCGCATGAAAAATTCGCCAAGGCAGCAAGTTCGATTCTCTTGTTGCGCGCTGACAACTGCTGGCAGCGTTTTTACACAGCCTAGGTCATTAGCGGACATGGTTGCGATCTCGCTTGATGCCCGCTTTGCCCCCCAATAGAGGACATTCGGGGCGCGACTGCGGCGCGTCCACAAGCCCACGCCTCAGTCCACGTTGGCGAATGACGGCCTTGGCAGCAGGATCGCCCAGCCGACCGTCACCTCGCCCGGCCCGCGCCGGTAGGGCAGCGCGAACGCCGGCTGCACGGCGGCATCGGCGGCGACGTTGCGCAATTCCACCGGCATGACTTTGGGATCGCCGGCGGTCCACACCACCAGCGCGCCGCGCGCTTTCAAATCGGTCAGGTCGATCCAGGGCGCGCGCGCCGGTCTGCCGTCGATCAGCACGCGCGGATGGCTCGGCGCATAGTGGCTGACGTTGCCGCCGTCCCACATCGTGCCGATCACGTAGACCGGCGCCTTGCCGGTGATGGCATGATAGCGGTCCGAGAGCGCGCGGGCGAGATCGTTGCCGGGGAAGAACACCGCGCGGTAGCGGTGATCGAACCGCGGCAGCACCGCGTAATTGGCGACGAAGGCGAGCGCCAAACACGTGAACACGACTGCCCAGATAGCGACCAAGCGGCCGAGTCGTAGGCAATCGAGCGCGCGCTGCGCGGTCAGCACCAGCCAAACGCCTAGGAATAACCAGAGCGGATAGCCCCACATTGCCACGGTGCCGCGTCCGCTGACAGCCGAGAGCGCCAGCACCGTCGCGATCGGCCCGAAGGCCAGCCACGTGACGATGCGCCGGTCGAAGGCATCGGCATTCGCCACGGGTGGTGCGCCGTCGCGCGCGCGTGGAAAAAACAGTGGCGCTGCAATGAGCAGCGACGGAATCAAAAAGAACAATTGGCTGACCGCGAATTGTGCCGGATGCCAGAGATGATCGATCAGCCCGCGCGACGGCAGCGCGCGATGCTCGGCATAGGCGAAGGGCAGGAAATCGTTCTGCACGAGCCACACCAGATGCGGCGCCATCGTGATCAGCGCGGCGGCGATCGCGATATAGGGTCCAGGCGTCGTCAAAGTTTTGCGCGCGTCTCGGTCGAGGAGGACGAACAGCGCCATCGGGATCGCCAGCACGGCGACGAAATATTTCGCCCACAGCGAAAGCCCTACCGCCAGCCCGAGCAACAGCCAGTCGAGCGTCTGTCGGCCGCGCAGCGCGCGGTGAAAGGCAAAGCCGGCGAGCGCCCAGAACGGCAGTTGGACGACGTCGTGATTGAACTTGGCGGAGGTGTAGTTGAGGTAGTGCAGGCCGTCGACGATCAGCACGGAAACCAGCGCGCCGAGCGTGCCCACCAGCGGTGCCGCCGCCAGATAGACGAAGGCAAAGCCCGCCACCACCGCGATCTGCGCCAAAAGGTAATAAGCGAAGTCGTGTCCGGCGAGCTGGTAGGCGATCTCGACCAGCCACCAGGGCAGCGGCGGCAGCTTGTCGTAGCCGAGCTGCCATTCGCGGCCGTAGATCAGCGCCTCGATCAGGTCGAGCGGCAGATTGGGGTAGAGCAGCGTTGGCAGCGCGGTCCACACCGCCGCGTGCAGGGCAAGGAACGCGGCAAAGGCCCGCCCCGGCCGGGCGGCGATCCAGGCCAGAACGGGCTCGCGGCGGGACGCCATCGGCTCGAACTCCAAAACTCAGCAAGTTTCCTGCGAATAACGGACGAATTGCCGCTATCATAGCAGGTGTTCGAGGTTGCGCGGACCCGTGGTGTCATGGACATTGGGGCATGGCGGCGCGAATCACGTCCGCCGGTCGATTGCGCAAGAATTGGCCCGGGATTGGCTTTATGCGTCGTATCAGCGCCATCTTCGTCGCGGTCTGCATGGTGCTCATCGCCGGCTCGATCGGCGCCGTGCTCTATCTCGGCCTCAAAATCGATGCCCGCAGCTCGGTGATCGTGGCGCTCGCCGCGCTCACCGGCATGGCGCTGTTTAATTCCGTCAGCGGCCGCTTGCGCGACCGCAACGATCTCGGCGATCAGATCACGGATCTCTCGCGCGGCACCGCCGATCTCGCCCGCCAGGTCGGCGAGATGGCGCGCCGCCTTGCCGCCATGGAAGGCCGGATCGACGGCAGCGTGAGCCGGATGCGCGGCACGGTCGATCCGATCGCCGCCGAAATCGGCGAACTGGGCGGGCTGGTGCGCCAGCTCGCCGACACGGTCGCGAGCCACGCAACGGCGTTGCAGCAGCAGGGCGCTTTGCCGCCGCCGCCGGCACCCGCCGCCACGCCCGAAGCTGAAAGCCCGTTGACATTGAACGAAAGCGACACGGTCGGTGGCCGCCGCTTCCGCAGCTTGAGCCGCGAGCGCGTGGTCGAACTGATCGGCAAGGCGGCCGATGCCAACCGCATCGATCTTTATTTGCAGCCGATCGTCACGCTGCCGCAACGCAAGGTGCGCTATTACGAAGCGCTGTCCCGGCTGCGCACGGAGGAGGGCGACGTCATCCCGGCCGGCGACTTCATCGACTTCGCCGAAAGCGTCGGCCTGATGCCGAAAATCGACAATCTGCTGCTGTTCCGCTGCGTGCAGGTGACGCGCCGGCTGCAATTGAAGAGCCGCGACGTCGGCCTTTTCTGCAACGTCAGCGCCTCGACGCTGCGCGATCCGGTGTTTTTCCGGCAGTTCCTCGACTTTATCGACGCCAACCGCGCGCTCGGCAACGCCCTGATGTTCGAGATCACCCAGACCGCCTATCGCGGGTTCGGGCCGCTCGAGTTCGAAAGCCTCGCGGCGCTGGCCGAGCGCGGCTTCCGCTTCTCGATGGACCATGTCAGCGACCTGCGCATGGCGCCGAAGGAACTGGCCGACCGCGCGTTCCGCTTCCTGAAGGTTCCGGCCTCGCTGCTGCTCAATCCCGCGCTCGCCGCGCAGAGCGACATCCATCCCGGCGATCTCGCCGATCTGCTGGCGCGCTCCGGCATCGATCTGATCGCCGAACGCGTCGAAAACGAAAACATGGTGGTCGATCTGCTCGATTTCGACGTGCGCTTCGGCCAGGGCTTCCTGTTCTCGCCGCCGCGGCCGGTGCGGGCCGAGGCCTTGCAGGGCACGCCCGGCGCGCCGCAGGCCGCGAGCGACGCCAACGAGCTGGTTGCCGCCGGTGCCGGCTGAAGCAGTATCTTGCCGCCCTTGCTCCTGCATTTTGCGACGCTGGCGCCGGACTACGACGTGCTGCTGAGCGATGTCTGGGGCGTGGTGCATAACGGCGTCGAAGCTTTCCCGCACGCCTGTGACGCGCTGATGCGCGCGCGTGGGCGCGGCGCCGTCGTGATCCTGATCACCAACGCGCCACGCCCAAGCACGGTGGTGGCGCGCCAGCTCGAAAAGCTGCATGTGCCGCGCGAAACCTATGACGCCATCGTCTCCTCCGGCGATGTTACCCGCGCGGTGATCGAGTCGCGCCCCGGGCAAAGTCTGTTTCATCTCGGCCCCGAGCGCGACCGCTCGATCTTCACCGGGCTCGATGTGCGTTTCGCCGCGCTGGAAAGCGCCGACTACGTGGTCTGCTCCGGCCTCGACGACGACGACGTGGAAACGCCGGACGACTACCGCGCCCGGCTGGAAACCATGCTCAAGCGCAAGCTGTTCATGGTCTGCGCCAATCCGGATGTCGTGGTGGAGCGTGGGCCGAAACTGGTCTACTGCGCGGGCGCCCTTGCCGATCTCTACGCCGGCATGGGCGGCGACGTGCTCTATGCCGGCAAGCCTTACCGGCCGCTCTACGACATGGCGCTGGCGAAGGCGCAGGCCGCGGCGGGCCGCAAGGTTCCGGCGGGCCGTGTGCTGGCCGTCGGCGATTCGGTGCGCACCGATCTCAAAGGCGCACGCGCGATCGGCGTCGATTTCCTGTTCGTGACCTCGGGCATCCACGCCGAAGAGCTGGGCGGCCGCGCGCGGCCCGACAACCAGGCGCTCAGCGCGACCTTCGCCGCCGCCGGCGGCGTGCCGAAGGCGGTGATGCGCGAACTGGTGTGGTAGCCGAAACTGTCATCGCCGGGCTTGACCCAGCGATCCATGAGATGGATCGGCGGTGGCGGCCTTACGTAAGTTTTTATTTGCGGAGAGCGATCATGGATGCCCGGGACAAGCCCGGGCATGACAGTGTCCCGTCTAAATCTTCTCGCCGAACACCGCGTCGATCTTGCTCTTGAGCGTCTGCGCGTTGAACGGCTTGACGATATAGTTCGATACGCCCGCTTTCTTGGCCGCGATCACGTTGTCGGTCTTGGATTCCGCCGTCACCATGATAAACGGCGTCGCCGCCAGATTGGGATCGGCGCGCACCTGCTGCAACAGGTCGTAGCCGGTCATCGGCTCCATGTTCCAGTCAGAGATGACCAAGCCGTAATTGCGCGTTCGCATCTTGGCGAGCGCCATGGTGCCGTCATTGGCTTCGTCGATATGTTCGAAGCCGAGCTGCCGCAGAAGATTGCGGATGATGCGGATCATCGTGTTGTAATCGTCGACGATAAGAATTGGTGTTGAAACATCGACAGCCATAGATCAATGCCCTAACTGGGCCTCCCCTGGAGATGCCGGAAGGTATCCCGAGGCTTTGAATATCCGGTTAATTTGAAAGTTTATTAACCGCGCGCTAACCGTATTTGGGCCCGCAACCGGCGGCATGATGAAAAAAATGAGTAGAGCGACACCCTTCCATATTGCCCGCGACGGCCCGCAAGGCATCGATATCGGCCCTTTGCACGGCGCGGTGGTGGCGATCGGAAATTTCGATGGCGTGCATCGCGGCCACCGTGCGGTGATCGGCGCGGCGCTCGGCCGCGCCAAGGCGCTTCGGCGCAAGGCTGCGGCGCTCACCTTCGCGCCGCATCCGCGGCTGTTCTTGCGGCCGCAGGACACGCTGTTCCAGCTCTCCAGCGAGCGCGACCGGCTGCGCCTTTTGGCGGCGACGGGGCTCGACGGCGCCATCGTCATGACCTTCGACGCCCAACTCGCCGCCACTTCGGCGGCGGATTTCATCGAGCGCATTTTAGTCCGACGCTTCGGCATCGGCGGCGCGGCGATCGGCTTCGACTTTCACTTCGGCAACAAGCGCGCCGGCTCGCCCGCCTATCTGGCGGAGCAAGGGGCGCGGCTCGGCTTTGCGGTCGACATCGTGCCGCCGCTGGAGGACGAGGGCCGGCCGGTCTCCTCCGGCGCGGTGCGCGCGGCCTTGAGCCAGGGCAAGGTGGTGGAGGCGGCGGAACTTCTGGGCGCGCCCTGGTTCGTTTCCGGCGAAGTCATCCACGGCGACAAGCGCGGGCGTGGGCTCGGCTTTCCGACCGCCAACCTCAAGCTCGATCCCTCCTGTGGACTCAAGCACGGCATCTACGCGGTGCGCGCTGCCGTCCCTACTTCCGCTCGTTCCCGCGCAAGCGGGAACCTAGGGGCGACGCGCGCTGGCGTTGCTGGGTCCCCGCTTTCGCGGGGACGAACGGAAACTCAAATCCACGATGGCGTGGCGAGCTTCGGCGTGCGCCCGATGTTCGGCGGCGGCACGCCACTGCTCGAAGTGTTCCTGTTCGACTTCGACGGCGACCTCTATGGCCGGACAATCGACGTCGCCTTCATCGGCTGGATCCGCCACGAACAGAAATTCGAATCGGCCGAGGCGCTCACGCGCCAGATCGCCGCCGACGCCGCCCAGGCGCGCGCCGTGCTCGCCCGCGCCGGCGACATTTTCCCGGTGCTGGGGGAGATTTAGCGTCTTCTCCCTCTTCTCCCTCTCCCAAAGGGAGAGGGTGCCCGAGCGAAGCGAGGGCGGGTGAGGGGTTATAACCTCACCAGAGTCTGTAACCCCTCACCCGGCTCGCGCTTCGCTCACGCTCCGCGCTCGCCACCCTCTCCCGCAAGGGGAGAGGGGAAGAAAGCAGCCTTTCCGATGCCGAATCCGCCTGCTAAACACCCGGCCAAAGCGGACCCCAAAATGTCGAAGCCCGAGCGCGATTATTCCGAGACGCTGTTCCTGCCGCAGACGGATTTCCCGATGCGCGCCGGGCTGCCGCAGCGCGAGCCGGAAATTCTTAAGCGCTGGGAAGCGGGCGACCTCTATGGGCAGTTGCGCAAGGCGGCCAAGGGCAAAGAGAAATTCATCCTGCACGACGGCCCGCCTTACGCCAACGGCAACATCCACATCGGCCACGCGCTCAACAAGATCCTCAAAGACGTGGTGACGCGCAGCCAGCAGATGCTTGGCTACGATTCAAATTACGTGCCGGGCTGGGATTGTCACGGCCTGCCGATCGAATGGAAGATCGAGGAAGAGAATTACCGCTCCAAGAACAAGAAGAAACCGGACCTTTCCGACCCGGCGGCGATGATCGCGTTCCGGCAGGAATGCCGCGCCTATGCGCAGCATTGGCTGGAAGTTCAGCGCGAGGAATTCAAGCGCCTCGGCGTTACGGGCGACTGGGCGCATCCTTATACGACGATGGATTTTTTCGCCGAGGCGCAGATCGCGCGCGAGCTGATGAAATTCGCCGCCAACGGCACGCTGTACCGCGGCTCTAAGCCGGTGATGTGGAGCGTGGTGGAGAAGACCGCGCTGGCGGAAGCCGAGGTCGAGTACGAGGATTATACGAGCGATACGGTGTGGGTGAAGTTTCCGGTCGCTATGGCCAGGGCAGCTGGAACGCATACGCCACGCGGCGCTGCACAAGCAGAAGCATTTGCCGATAAGCTTGCTAGCGCTTCAATTGTTATCTGGACAACAACTCCTTGGACTCTTCCTGGAAATCGAGCGATCTCATTTTCGCCGAAAATCAACTACGGACTTTATAAAGTGACTGCGGCGCCAGAAGGGAATTGGGCTGCCGTCGGCGACCGCTTTGTTCTGGCCGACAAATTGGCTGACGATGTTTTTAAGAGGTCGCGAAGATTGAAACGCTCGAACGTCTAGGGACCGTTACCGACGAGATGCTTAAGATATGTTTGAAGCAACTCATCCGCTTGCAAAGAGCAACCCGTTCTACGGTTTTCGGGTTCCGCTTCTTGCTGGCGATCATGTCACCGATGACGCCGGTACCGGCTTCGTCCACACCGCTCCGGGTCATGGCCGCGAGGACTTCGAGGTGTGGATGGCGAATCCTCGCGAAGCTTTGAAACTCGCGGATCAACACCGCGATCCCTTACACCGTCGACGAAAATGGCGCTTTCACCGAGGCGGCGCCTGGCTTCACCGGCAAGCGCGTCATCAACGACAAAGGCGAGAAGGGTGATGCCAACGAGGCGGTGATCAAAGCGCTGATCGACGCCAAGATGATCATCGCGCGCGGGCGGCTGAAGCATCAATATCCGCACTCCTGGCGCTCGAAGAAGCCGATCATCTTCCGCAACACGCCGCAGTGGTTCATCGCGATGGATACGCCGATCTCCCTTTTTCCCTCCCCCCTTGTGGGGGAGGGTCAGGGAGGGGGGTCGTCGCAAGTCGCCGCGGCAAGAGCGACCCCCACCCCCAACCCCTCCCCACAAGGGGGAGGGGAGAAGACGCTACGCGCTCGCGCACTGCGCGCCATCAAGGTCACGCGTTGGGTGCCGGCGCAGGGCGAAAACCGCATCACCGGCATGATCGAGCAGCGCCCCGACTGGGTGATCTCGCGCCAGCGCGCCTGGGGCGTGCCCATTGCGGTCTTCATCAAGGAAAAGCCGGACGGCTCGGTCGACATCCTGGAAGACCCCGACGTGAACGTGCGTATCGTCGAGGCCTTCGAAAAAGAGGGCGCCGATGCCTGGTACGCCGCTGGCGCGCGCGAGCGCTTTCTCGGCAAGCTTGCAACGATACCTGGAAAAAAGTCGACGACATTCTCGACGTCTGGTTCAATTCAGGCTCCACGCACGCCTTCGTACTGGAGGACCCGGTCCATTTCCCGCAGCTCGCCGGCATCAAGCGCAAGGTCGACGGCGGCAAGGACACGGTGATGTATCTCGAAGGCAGCGACCAGCATCGCGGCTGGTTTCAATCCTCGCTGCTGGAATCCTGCGGTACGCGCGGCCGCGCGCCCTTCGACGTGGTGCTCACGCATGGCTTCGTGCTCGACGAGCAGGGCCGCAAAATGTCGAAGTCGGCCGGCAACGTCACCGCGCCGCAGGACGTGATCAAGCAATCGGGCGCCGATATCCTGCGCATGTGGGTCTGCGCGTCGGACTACGCCGACGACCTGCGCATCGGGCCCGAGATTTTGAAAACCACGGTCGACACCTATCGCAAGCTGCGCAACACCATCCGCTGGATGCTCGGCAATCTCGCGCATTTCCACGAGGACGAGCGTGTCAAGCGCGAGCAGATGCCGGAGCTGGAGCGGTTGATGCTGCACCGTCTCAGCGAACTCGATGAACTCGTGCGCAAATTCTACGCCGAGTTCGACTACAAACGCATCTTCGCGGCGCTCTCAGCCTTCATGACCGCGGACCTTTCGGCGTTTTATTTCGACATCCGCAAGGATGCGCTTTATTGCGATCCTTATTCGTCGGCGACACGCAAGGCTTGCTTGACCGTGCTCGATCATCTGTTCCGCTGCACGGTCACCTGGCTGGCGCCGATGCTGTGCTTCACGGTGGAGAAATCCTGGGCCTCGCGCTACGGCGAAGCGACGAAATCCGTGCATCTCGAACCGTTCCCCGAAGTTCCGGTTTCCTGGCGCGACGACAAACTCGCCGACAAATGGCGCAAGGTCCGCACCGTGCGGCGCGTGGTCACCGGCGCGCTCGAAATCGAGCGCGCGCAGAAACGCATCGGGTCTTCGCTCGAAGCGCACCCGATTGTTCTGGTGACGGACGAAGACTTGTACGAGGCCGTGCTCGACGTTGATCTGGCCGAGGTCTGCATCACCTCTGCGTTGACCTTGCGCAACGTCGGCAGTTCTGACGGCGCCTTCAGCCTGCCGGACGTTTCCGGCGTTGCGGTCACCCCCAATCTCGCCGAAGGCACCAAGTGCGCGCGATCGTGGAAGATTTTGACCACCATCGGCGCCGATCCTGACTATCCGGATGTCTCGCCGCGCGACGCCAAGGCGCTGCGCGAATGGGAAACCATGCGCAAGGCGGCGGAATGAGATAATTTTTGTCGTCCCCGCGAAGGCGGGGACCCATAATCACCGGACGTGAGATAATCTCGTGCCGTGCCACGTCTACATACTTGCAAGTAAGCGATATGGGACGCTGTATATCTGGATCACGAATGATTTGCGCAGACGGATGGAAGAACACAGGCTTGGGCTAGGCTCTGCATTCGTCCAGAAATATCTTGTCCATCGTTTGGTCTACGTCGAGCCATTTGAAAATGCTGAAGACGCAATTCGCCGGGAAAAGCAGTTGAAGAAATGAAATCGCGATTGGAAAATTCGGCTCATCGAAGAGAACAATCTCGGATGGCGCGACCTAAGTCATCTCATTGGCTGACCGGAATGGTATGCGGGCGACTGATAGGACACGGCGTATGGGTCCCCGCCTTCGCGGGGACGACAGCGATATGAAATCATATCTGCGGGGCCCGCTGACACGTTTCGGCCTCGCCGTCGCCGCCATCGCCTGTCTCGCCGACCAGGCCAGCAAACTTTATCTGCTCAGAATTTTCGACCTCGCCAATCACCCGCTGCGGCTCGGCCCGTTCTTCGATTTCGTGCTCACCCGCAACACCGGCATCAGCTACGGCCTGTTCCAGACGCAGGGGGCGCTCGGCCAGTGGGTGCTGCTCGGCTTCAAGGCGCTGGCCGTGGTCCTGCTCTGGCTCTGGCTGGCGCACGCGAGGGACCGGCTGACCGCGCTGTCGCTCGGTCTGATTATCGGCGGGGCGGTGGGTAATGCGATCGACCGGTTGGCCTATGGCTGGGTCGCGGATTTCGTGTTTTTCCACGTTGCCACGCCCACTTGGCGGTTCAACTGGTACGTTTTTAACCTAGCCGATGTAGCCATCGTTGCCGGGGTGGTCGGCCTGTTGTATGAATCCCTGGCTGGCCAGCGCGCCCAAAAAGCGCCCTGATCCGGGACAATGGTCAGAACCAGGAACGCGTTATCCCCTAGGCTTTTCAGGGGCGTAAGGGATCGGATGACCGATACGTTGCGGACAAATTTGGCGGCCAAATTCAGCCTGCGAACGGTTTCGCGCGCCGCATCCGGCTGCCTGCTCGGCGCCACTTTGCTCGCGCCCTGCACCCCGGCCCGCGCAGGGGACGACAATGCCGGTGTGCCGCTCGATACTCAAATCATGCGTGGCGTCATGGAAAGCCTCGGTCTTCGCCGCGACGGCGCGGCGATCGACTATGAGGAGCGCGCGCCGCTGGTGATCCCGCCGAGCCACGATTTGCCGCCGCCGGAGCGATCCGATGCCGCGCTTGCCAGAAACCCAGCTTGGCCCGTCGACCCCGATGTGAAACGGGCGAAGGCGGAAGCGGCGCAAGCGCGCAAGGCCTACGTCAATCCCGATCAGACCATCCAAACCGAGGCGAGCGCGTTGCGGCCGGATCAAATGACGCCGGGACCCAAACCAACCGGCAAGCGTATCGGCGATGACGGCTACCGGCCTTCCGCTAATGGCTCGGGCGGTCCGCTTACGCCGTCGCAACTCGACACCAAGCCCGGTCTCTTCGGCCGGATGTTCGGCAAGGATGAACCCGAATCGGGCCGCTTCACCGGCGAGCCTCCGCGCACGGCGCTCACCGAGCCGCCGCCGGGCTACCAGACGCCGTCGCCGGATCAGCCCTATGGCGTCGGCAAGGCGCCGCCGGTCGTCAAAACATCGAACGACTACCTGATGGACCACCCGGTCGGCAGTCAGTAATCCGACACGTTATGCGTCGTGCACTTCTGCGCGTCGCCAACCTCAACCGGGCGGCGGGTTGCCGTCAGTGGCGGATTTAAAACTCGATGTCATCGAAACAGCGCCGGCATTTTCGACCGCTGCTCGGCGCCGCCGCGATCTTTGCTGCGGCGCTTCTTGCAAACGCGGCCGCGGCCGCCCCGTCGGGTGCGCCGGTCGCCGCCTTCACTTTGGCGAACGGCTTGCAGCTGGTCGTCATTCCCGACCACCGCGCGCCGGTGGTCACCCACATGATCTGGTACAAGGTCGGCGCCGCCGACGAGACGGCTGGCAAATCGGGGCTCGCGCATTTTCTCGAACACCTGATGTTCAAGGGAACGGCGAAGAATCCGGCAGGGCGCTTCTCGCAAGCGGTCGCCAGCGTCGGCGGGGAGGAAAACGCCTTCACCTCGAACGACTATACGGCCTTTTACCAGCGCGTGCCGAACGAGCAGCTCGAAACCGTGATGGATTTCGAGGCCGACCGCATGACCGGCCTTCAGCTCACCGACCAGGTGGTGCTGCCCGAGCGCGACGTCATCCTCGAAGAAGAGAACATGCGCATCGAGAACAATCCGCGCGCGCGTCTCGGCGTGCAGATCGATGCCGCGCTGTTTCTCAATCACCCTTACGGCAAGCCGACGATCGGTTGGCGTCACGAGATGGAGCAGCTGTCGCGCGACGACGCCATCGGCTTTTATCGGCGCTTTTACGCGCCGAACGACGCGGTTGTGGTGATCGCCGGCGACGTCGATCCGGAAACCGCCCGCAAGTTTGCCGAGGAAACCTACGGCAAGATCGCGCGCCACAGCAATATTTTGCCGCGCGAGCGTCCGCAGGAACCCCCGCCGGTGGCGGTGCGCTCGCTGACGCTCGCCGATCCGCACGTCGAGCAACCGGTCCTGCAACGCTTCTATCTGGTGCCGTCTTTCCACACCGCCAAGTCCGGCCAATCGGAAGCGCTGGAAGTGCTCGCGCATATTCTGGGCAACGGCTCCAACAGCCGGCTCTACCGCGCGCTGGTGGTGGACAAGCACGTCGCGGTCAGCGCCGGCGCCTGGTACGACAGCTCCGCGCTCGACATGTCGAAGCTCGGGGTCTTCGGCGCGCCGCGCCAGGGCGTCGCGCTGCCGCAACTCGAGGCCGATGTCGACGCGGTGCTGAACGACGTGACCGGCAAGGGCGTATCGTCCGAGGAGTTGGAAAGCGCCAAGTCCAACATGATCGCCGACGCGACCTACGCGCAAGATAACCAGGTAAGCATGGCGCGTTGGTACGGCACCGCGCTAATGACCGGCGCAACCGTCGACGACGTGCGCCGCTGGCCGGACCGCATCCGCGCGGTTACCGCAGCCGAGGTGCAGGACGCCGCCCGCCACTGGCTCGACAAGCGGCGCTCGGTCACGGGTTACCTCATCAAGGATACAAGCCCGCAGGCGGAGAAAAAGTCATGACGCGCTTTTTGACCGCCGCCGCGCTCACCGTGCTCGCGCTCATCGGCGTCGCGCCCGCCGCCTCGGCGATGGCGATCGAAAAGATCGTCAGCCCGTCCGGCATCGAGGCCTGGCTGGTGCGTGAGCGCACCGTGCCGCTGGTCGCGCTCAACTACGCCTTCCATGGCGGCTCCGCGCAGGACGACGCGGGCAAGGCCGGCACCGCCAATCTCACCGCCGATCTGCTCGACGAGGGCGCCGGCGATCTCGACAGCAAGACCTTCCATGCGCGGCTGGAGAGCCATGCCATCGAGCTCGGCTTCCAGGTCGCGCGCGATTATTTCCACGGCTCGCTGCGCACGCTCAACGAGCACCGCGAGGAGGCCTTCGATTTGCTGCGGCTCTCGCTCAGCGCGCCGCGTTTCGACGCCGATGCGGTTGAACGCGTGCGTGGGCAAGTTCTGGCGAACTTGCGGCGCGATAGCACCAATCCCAATAGCCTCGCCAGCAATCGCTGGTGGGAGACGGCTTTCGCCGGCCATCCTTACGGCCGCGAAACCAAGGGCACGTTGGAAAGCGTGCCGCGCATCGCCGCCGGCGACATGCGCGATTATGTGCGCCGCACCTTCGCGCGCGACGGGCTGACGATCTCCATCGTCGGCGATATCGATGCCAAGACCGCCGGCGCCTTGATCGATCGCGCCTTCGCCGGCTTGCCGGCAAAAGACGACCTCAGGCCGGTCGCTACTGCCAGCCCGCGTGGGATGGGCCGGACCATCGTCATCAATCTCGACGTGCCGCAGGCGGTGGTCAATTTCGGCGGGCAAGGGCTTGCCCGACACGACCCCGATTTCATCGCCGGCTATGTCGTCAATCATATCCTGGGCGGCGGCACTTTCTCCTCTCGGCTTTACCGGGAGGTGCGCGAAAAGCGCGGGCTCGCTTACGGCGTCTCGGATCACCTAGTCTGGTTCCGGCGCGCCGCCGTCGTGCTCGGTGGCACGGCCACCCGCGCCGACCGCACCGCCGACGCGCTGGCGATCATCGAAGCCGAGACCAAGCGCATGGCCGAGAGCGGACCGACCGCCGACGAACTGGCCGCGGCCAAGTCATACCTCAAGGGCGCCTACGCGCTCACGCTCGACACCTCGCCCAAGATCGCGGCTCAACTCACCCAGATCCAGCTCGATCATCTCGGCATCGACTACGTCCAGCGCCGCGGCGCCATGATCGACGCCGTCACCGTCGAGGACGCCAAGCGGGTCGCCAAGCGCCTCTATAGCGGCGGCATGTTGGTCACCGTCGCCGGCCGGCCGAAGGGCTTGACGTCCAGCGGCGAGTGAGCGGTTGCGTGTCGTGCACGCTAACGGCAGATAATTCCGCCAGCCATGACGATATGTCAGTCCATCGACGGTTCGGACGGGCGCGGCCATAACTAACGAATGCACCGCATCACCGACACCATCGCGATCGACGAATCCGAACTGTCGGAGGCTTTCGTGCGCGCGTCCGGCCCGGGCGGGCAGAATGTCAACAAGGTGTCTTCCGCCGTGCAGCTGCGCTTCGATGCGCGGCTCTCTCCGTCGCTGCCGAACGACGTGGCGTTGCGCTTGATGCGGCTCGCCGGAAAACGGCTGACCAAAGAGGGCATCATCGTCATCATCGCCCAGCAGCACCGCACCCAGGAGCGCAACCGCGCCGACGCGCGCGAGCGCCTGTTCGCGCTGATCCGCCAAGCGGCGGTGCGGCCCGTTCCGCGCCGCGCCACCAAGCCGCCCAAGGCCGAGAAACGAAAGCGGCTGGAGGGCAAGAAGCACCGTTCCAAGATAAAACGGCTGCGCAGCCGTAAGCCCAGCTTTGATTGATTTCTTTGTCGTCCCCACTGTCGCGGGGACGACGGCATGGGGATAGCGGGGGCCCGTTCGGCCTTTGCCTCGCGGGCGGCATATTGCGCCGATAAAGTCGGGCTGAAGTAGAATCAGGTCTAATTTCATGCCCGTCCGCCAACTATCCGAGGCCATGGTCAACCGCATCGCCGCCGGCGAGGTGGTCGAGCGGCCGGCGAGCGCGGTCAAGGAATTGGTCGAGAACGCACTTGACGCCGGCGCGCGCCACGTTGACGTACTCACCGACGGCGGCGGCCGCCGGCTGATCCGCGTGGCGGACGACGGTGAGGGCATGACGCGCGCCGACTTGGCGCTCGCCGTCGACCGCCACGCCACGTCGAAACTTGCCGGCGACGATCTGCTCGCGATCGGCACGCTCGGCTTCCGCGGCGAGGCGCTGCCCTCGATCGGCGCGGTGGCGCGGCTGACCATCGCGACGCGGCACAAAAGCGAACCGCACGCCTGGACCATCACGGTCGATGCCGGCGAAAAATCCGGGGTGAAGCCGGCCGCGCTTTCGCGGGGCACCAGCGTCGAGGTGCGCGATCTGTTTTACGCGACGCCAGCGCGGCTGAAATTCCTCAAGACTGACCGCAGCGAGGCCGAGGCCGTGCGCGAGGTGGTGCGCCGGCTCGCCATGAGCCGGCCGGATGTAGCCTTCACACTCGCCGGCGAAGAGCGCGTGCCGATCACGTGGGCGGCGGCCAATGACGGATTGGCGCGGCTTGGTGACGTGCTCGGGCCCGACTTCAGCGCCAATGCCATCGCCATCGAAGCCGAGCGCGACGGCGTGCGCCTGCAAGGCTTCGCTGGCCTTCCGACGCTCTCTCGCGCCAACACGCTCGGGCAATATTTGTTCGTCAATGGCCGCCCGGTGCGTGACAAGCTCTTGGTCGGCGCGGTGCGCGGCGCCTATGCCGACTACCTGCCGCGCGATCGGCACCCGCTGCTTGCCTTGTTTGTCACGCTCGAGGCGCGCGAAGTCGACGTTAACGTGCACCCGGCGAAGACCGAAGTGCGCTTCCGCGACGGCGGCTTGGTGCGCGGGGTGATCGTGCGCGCGTTGAAGGAGTCGCTGGCGCGTGAAGGTCAGCGCGCGGCGACAACCGGCGGCAGCGCCACCATTGCCGCCTTCCGGCCCCTCGGAGGCGCGCGCCGCGGCTCCTACGACTGGCGGCGATCGCCGGCGCGCCCGCCCGGTTTCGTCTCGGCGCGCAGCGCCACCGCGCTCGGCTTCGCCGAAGCAGCGCAAGCCGCCTTCGAAGTCGGCGCGCCTTCAGCCGATGCGCGCGTCGAGAGCTTCGCGCCCGCCGCCGATCTGATCGACCGCCCGCTCGGCGCGGCACGCGCGCAGGTGCACGAAACCTATATCGTGGCGCAGACCCGCGACGGGCTGGTGATCGTCGACCAGCACGCAGCGCACGAACGCATCGTCTACGAGCGCATGAAGGCGGCGATCGGCAAAACAGGCGTGGCGCGGCAGATCCTGCTCATTCCGGAGATCGTCGAACTCGACGAGGCCGATGCCGAGCGACTTTCCGCGCGCGCCGGCGAATTGGCGAAATTCGGTTTGCTCATCGAGGCCTTCGGGCCGGGCGCCGTGGCGGTGCGGGAGACCCCGTCGATGCTGGGTGAGGTCGACGTGCGCGGCCTTCTGCGCGACCTCGCCGAGCACATGGCCGAGTGGGATGATGAGCTGCCTTTGGAGCGCCGCCTGCTGCACGTCTCGGCCACCATGGCCTGCCATGGCTCGGTGCGGGCCGGGCGAAGGCTAAAGCCCGAGGAAATGAACGCGCTGCTGCGCGAAATGGAAGAGGTGCCGAATTCCGGCCAATGCAATCACGGCCGGCCCACATATGTGGAGTTGAAGTTGACGGACATCGAAAGGTTATTCGGACGACGTTGATTTTTTGTCGTCCCCGCGAAGGCGGGGAGGTGGATTCACACTCGAAGTGCAACACTTTGGAGAAGGCTTCGGCCGGGGTGCTGAAGTCAAGGCATTTTCGAGGGGTGTTGTTGTAGGCGGCAATGAGCGCGTTGAAGCGTCGGGGCGAGAGCGTTGCGAGATCGGTCTTGCGCGGCAAGAAACGGCGCATGCGGCCGATGGCGTTCTCGATGCCACCTTTCTGCCAGGGCGCGTAAGGGTCGCAGAAGAACGTCTTGATCGCGAGCCGGTGCAACGCGTGATGATGCGCGAACTCGGTGCCGTTATCGAAAGTGACGGTCCGGCGCAGCCGCTTCGGCAGGTTGCCGAACAGCTTGACCAGCCGGCGCGCGATCGGCCGCGCCTGCTTGGTGGGCGGCCTACTGGCCAAGATGATGCGGGTCTTGCGCTCGTGCACGGTGAGCACGGCCTGACCGTATTTGGCGAACATCATCAGGTCGCCTTCCCAATGGCCGCAGCGCTTGCGGCCGGCTGCGGCCAAAGGCCGTTTGGATACCGGAATCCGGCCTTCGATGAAGCTTGCCGAGCTGCCGCCCTTTATGCCGCGGAACCCACGTCTGCTCTTGCCGCGTGGCAGGTAGTGCCGCCAGGAGTAATCCTTGCTGCGCGCGATCTGGGCATAGATGAAGCGATAGATGCTCTCATAGCTGATGATCTTGCGACCATTCTCCTTGGCCAGCCGGCCGGCGACCTGCTCGGGCGACCAGCCGCAAGCGAGACGCTTGAGCACGACATGGCGCAGCCTTTCGTCCCGTTCGAGGCGCGAGCCGGTCCAGCGCCGCGCCTTCGCCTTTTCATGCGCGTAGCTCGGCTTGTAGCCGACCTCTTTGCCGCGGTTGCGCTTTATCTCGCGAGCAATCGTCGATGGCGCGCGATCCAGAGCTGCCGCGATTTGCCGGATCGAGCACCCATTGGCTTGAAGGCGGGCAATCTCACACCGGTCTTCCAATGACAGCTGCCCATACTGGCGTCCCATGGCAACACCCCCCTAAGAAGGTGTTGCACTTCGTTTGTGAACTCAGGGGACCCATACTCCACAACCCATCGATAGAACACGGCGTATGGGTCCCGGCTCTCGCGGAGCCTGTCATCGGGCCGCGTTTCGCGCGGACCCGTTGGCTCGGCCGCGACGACGGTTAGAGGTTCCGCAGAAAAATTAGCTCGGTATCGTCGTAATCGCGTCGCTCCAGTTTCTCAAAGCCCGCCGGCGCGGCGAAACCGGCATCCGCTGCTTCCTCCACCACGGCCAGTGCGCCCGGCACCAGCCAGCCGCCGTCGCGCGCCGCGGCCAAAGCCTTTTCGGCGAGGCCCTTGCGATAGGGCGGGTCGAGGAATGCGAGCGTGAACGGCTCGAGCGGATGCGCCGGACCCAATTTAGTGGCGTCGCGGCGGAAAATGCGGCTGACGCCGCCCAAGCCGAGCTGCTCGGTATTATCGCGCAGCAGCGCCCGCGCCTGCACGCCGTCATCGACGAACAGCACGTAGGCCGCGCCGCGCGAGACGGCCTCGATGCCGAGCGCGCCGGTGCCGGCAAACAGATCGAGCACGCGCGCGCCGGTCACGGGGTCTTCGTAGGCGTGAATGAGGATGTTGAACAACAACTCGCGCAGCCGGTCGGCGGTCGGGCGCAGCGAATCGGATTTTGGCCCGGCGATCGGGCGGGAGCGCAATCTGCCGCCGACGACGCGCATTATACTTTTTTCCCTTTGCGCATGATCTTATCCGAAAACCGGTGCCCACTTTTCGGGATCATGCGCTATCTTGGATATTTCGGCCGCGGACCGCCGGTGCGATCACGGCGCGGGGGCTTTTTGTGATTGCGGCCGCGCTTCACTTTTGACCCGTCATCCTGAGGCGCGCGGCCTTGCCGCGCCTCGAAGGATGGACGGCTGTCGCCCTTCGAGGCGCGCTTCACGCGCACCTCAAGGTGACGGGGAAGGGCCTCGTGATCGATCAACGGCGCCTCGAAATCCACTTCCGCTTGTGCCGCGATTTCCGGTCCAAGCTGCTTGCGCAGTTCCTCCGTCTTCACTTCCGCGACTGTGCCGTCTTCGAGGCCGCCCAGCTCGAACGGTCCGAACGCCACGCGGATCAGGCGGTTCACCTGCAGGTCGAGCGTTTCCAGAACTTTGCGGACTTCGCGGTTTTTGCCCTCGCGAATGCCGATCGTGAGCCAGACATTGGCGCCCTGTTCGCGATCAAGCGTCGCCTCGATCGGTCCATAGTGCACGCCCGCGACGGTGATACCGGCACGTAATTTGTCGAGCGCAGGCTGCATGACACGACCCTTGGCGCGCACGCGATAGCGCCGCAGCCAGGCGGTCGCCGGCAATTCGAGCACGCGCGCCAAGCCGCCGTCATTCGTCAGCAGCAGCAGGCCCTCGGTGTTGATGTCGAGCCGGCCGATGCTGATCAGCCGCGGCAAGTCCTTCGGCAGCGCCGCGAAAATAGTCGGCCGCCCCTCCGGGTCGGAATGCGTCGTTACCAGTCCGCGCGGCTTGTGGTAACGGAACAGCCGCGTCCGTTCGCGCCGCGGCAGCGGCTGGCCATCGACCGCGATGCGGTCGGAGGCCGTGACGTTGAGCGCAGGCGAATGAATGACCGCGCCATTGACAGCGACGCGCCCGGCGGCGATCCAGGTTTCCGCCTCGCGCCGCGAGGCAAGCCCGGCGCGGGCCATCACCTTGGCGATGCGCTCGCCGGGATTTTGTTGATTGCTCTTGTCGGGCATGCACTTTTTTTCCGTCATGCCCGGCACTCGGGTCCGGCCTTCGGCCGGCCCGAGCATAAACCTTGTGCCGGGCATCCACGCCTTTATACACGGGTGTAGAAGAAGGCGTGGATGGCCGGGACAAGCCCGGCCATGACGGCATTTATGGCATCACCCACTTTCATGCAAATGGCCCTCGACGAGGCCCGCGCCGCGCAAGCGCGCGGCGAGGTGCCGGTCGGCTGCGTCATCGTGCGCAAAGGCGCGGTGATCGCGCACGCCGGCAACCGCACGCTGGCCGACAAAGACCCGACCGCGCACGCCGAGCTGCTGGCGATCCGCCAGGCGGCCTCGGCGCTCAACAGCGAGCGGCTTACCGATTGCGATCTCTATGTGACGCTTGAGCCCTGCGCGATGTGCGCCGCGGCGATGGCCTATGCGTGGATCCGGCGGCTTTATTTCGGCGCCGGCGATCCAAAAGGCGGGGCGGTGGAAAACGGCGTGCGGTTTTTTTCGCAACCGACCTGCCATCACCGGCCGGAAGTCTATGGCGGCATCAATGAGGGCGAATGCGCGGCCTTGCTAAAAGATTTTTTCCAGGCGAGACGCTAAACCCTGTCGTCCCGGGCGAGCCAACGGGTCCGCGCGAAGCGCGGCCCGATGACAAGGCTCCGCGAGGCCCGGGACCCATACTCCGTGAACTGTCGATAGGCCGCGGTGTATGGGTCCCCGCTTTCGCGGGAACGACGGTGAAGAGAAAATCGCTAGGCCGATTTGTCGACCAGGGCGCCCATGCCGGGCGGTGGCGGGGCCTGCTCAAGCGCGGGCTCTTCGTCGGCGCGCTCGTCAACGCGCCGCTGTACCCGCCGGCGCGGCGCGATGGCCCTCTTCGGCGTGACGGCGTAAACGCCGATACCTGAGATGCAGCTGGTGGATTTCTTCTCCATACAGGCACGACGTTATAAAGCAGGCCTCAATTTTGCGCGTCGAGATGGGACAAAATCCAGCCAAGCTCGGAAAGGATTTGTTGACTGTAACGCTGCCGCGTTACGCCTGCCGCGCGAATTCCCACGCCTTGTCGGCGAGCGGGCGCACCATCTCCGCCTTGGCGGGAGCGAATTCGCTTGTCGCGGTGCCGTCGCGCACGCGCCCGACGATGCCCTGCAGAATGGCGGCGAGGCGGAAAAAATTATAGGCGAGATAGACCGGCAGCGCGGGGCGCGGATCGAGCCCGGTGCGTTCAACATAAGCTTCGACGTAGTCCGCCATCGCGGGAATGCCGGGCGCTTTGAGATCGTGTCCGACCAGCGAGGCGGTGCCGGCCGCGCTCTCCGAATGCGGCATGTGCCAGGCCATCAGGTGATAGGTGAAGTCGGCGAGCGGATCGCCGAGCGTGGACAGTTCCCAGTCGAGTACGGCGAGGATGCCGGCTAACTCCTTGGCGACGATCAGATTGTCGAGCCGGTAGTCGCCATGCACCAGCCGCGGCGATCCGCTAGACGGAATGTGCTTCGGCAACCATTCGGTCAGCCGCTCCATGGCGTCGATCTGTTCGGTCTCCGATGCGCGGTACTGCTTCGACCAGCGATCGACCTGGCGCGCGACGTAATTTTCGCCGCGGCCGAAATCGCCCAATCCAATGCCAGCAGGATCGAAAACATGCAGCCGTGCGATGGCATCGTTCATCGCATCATAGACGGCGGTGCGTTCGGCCGCATTCGAGTCCGGCATCTGCGGCTCCCAGAATACGCGGCCGTCGGCAAAGCTCATCACATAGAACGGCGTGCCGGCGACGCTCTCGTCGGCGCAAAAGACCAGCGGCTCCGCCACCGGAAATTTTTGCGCGTACAGCGCGCGGATCACGCGGTATTCGCGGTCGACCGCGTGCGCCGACGGCAGCAATTTGCCCGGCGGCTTGCGGCGCAAGACGTAACGCCGCGCCGGCGTTTCCAAAAGGTAAGTCGGGTTCGACTGTCCGCCCTTGAATTGCTTGATCGTCAGCGGACCGGCGAAGCGCGCGACGTGCTGCGCGAGATAAGCCGCGAGCCGCGCGGCGTCGAGCGCGAGCGCTCCCACCGCCTCCTTGGTGCCGGAAAAAGCCTGTTGGCGGTCGATCCCGATCATGGACTAAGGCCCGCGTCTTGCTGCAAACGCGCGGCTGAACAGCCTTGCAAGCACCGGTGTCGACCAAAAAATGAAAATCGCATCGGCGAACAATAGCAGCAGCATCGCAACAATGCCGATAGCCGCGCGCTCGAACGGCGCGGCTGGCAGGCGGATTACGGCCTGGACGTAAAGCCAGTTGAACACGATGACCGAGAACGGTCCGAACAGCACGGTATCGCGCATGCGCTCAAAGTATTCCTTCTTCTCGATCACCGACAAGGTTGCGACCGCGAAGAGCCCCGGCACCGGCAGGGCGCTCAGCATGCCGACCCATTTTGCCTCGTAGGCGTAAGCCGCAAACAGCAGAATACCGAACGACACGGCGAACAGCGCCAGCCGCAACAGGCCGCTGCGGTCGCTCCAGAACGCGATCAGCGCCTGGAGGTGAGACGGCAATGGCGGCGCAGAATCGGACGCGGCGTTCCGCTCGTCCTGCGGGTCTGGCTTCCAGAACAAAAGAATCGCGGCAGCGGCAATGCAGCTCTGTATCAAAAGCAGCCCGAGTACGCCTGGGAGGCGATCACGCCAGACGATCACAAGCGGCGCGCCAATGGCCCAGACCGCCGTCCAGACGATCAGCCGGGCCACCAGTTTCACGTTCGGTGACGCATCGCGTGGCGGCAGCGCGTTGCAGAGCCAAACCATCAGGAACAGCAGCAGCCCGTTAAACACGACCACGGCATAGATCAGTCCGCGACAGCAAGAGGATCGCTGCCGGTGAGGATGCCTGATGCCGTTGAGAATCGGAAATGTCAGCAGCACGCCGGCGATGCGTTTGTCGTGGCGTTTGCCGATATAGCCGAGCACCGCGAAGACGCCGAGACCCAGCAGCAGCTTGAGAAGGGCGATCCCGGCTTCGGCCACCACAGTGCGCCACTATTTGCGCGCGGTGTCGAAGGAAATCGGCGCGTCGGCGTAGATCTTGTAGGTCTGCGGCTTCGGCTTCGCCTTGTCCTCGTCGTAGAGGTACTCGATCGAGCTTTTGCCGGTGAGCGCGCGCGGCAGGATCATCACACGGATGAAACGACTGGGCACGCTGGCCGCGGCTTGCGCGAATACCGGGTCGGGCCCGGTTTCGTACCAGGCGCCGCCCACGCCATACGAGGTCGAGCGGCCATGCGTGTCGATGCGGATGCCGCCTTCGATCATGCAGCGGATACCGGGCCCCTGATGCCGGTGCGTATAGGCAACGCCGCCGGGCGGGAAGGCGACGCTGTCGCCGCGCATCAAGAGGCCGCCCTTTGGCAGCGTTTCCAGGAAGGCGGTGAGCTTTTCGTGCGATATCATGCCGGGCGCGCTGGCGACCGTCGAGCCGTGATCGCCGCGCGACAGTTCCCAGCGCCAGCAGGTCACGCCGCCCTTGCCGGGCTTTACCAGCGTCGCGCCTTCGCCCTGCCAGGCTTCGCCTTCGTTCAGGGCTTGGCCGCCGATGCTGGCCGAGCCATGCACCACGAAAATGAAACGCGGCAGCGGCGGCAGCTGGAATTCGACATTTTCGGCTGACGAGAGGACGTCCTCATAAAACCGAAGCACTGGATGCATTGTGTTTCCCGCTTATCGTCTGCCATTTCGGAGCGCGAGCATAGCGAGCGAACCCGCAATCCATAACCCCGGTCTGTGATTATGGATTCCGGGTCCGGTCCTTCGGGCCATCCTGGAATGACAATCAGCTAGCGCTAAAGAAATCAACCAGCGCCTTGGCAGTAGCGGCAGGATTTTCCTCGGCAAGAAAATGGCCTGAAATCAATCGCCTGGCCGGTCGCCTGTGGCGCCCATTTTCTCCAGATCGCCAGCGGCTCGCTGGTCTCGTTGGCGATCCCCACGCCGCCCCACAGCGCCAGCAGCGGACAGGCGATGGTCTTGCCCGCCTCGCGGTCGGCCTCGTCGTTGAGCCGGTCGGCGCCGTGGCCGGCGCGGTAGTCCTCGCATTGCGCGTGGATGCGCAGCGGGTCGGAAAAGCTCGCGCGGTAGTGATCGAGCGCGCGCGGGTCGAAGGCGGAGAATTCTTCGCCTTGGTCCAACTCGCCAATTTCCATTCCAGGTATTCGACCGGCGCCTTCGAGATCAGCATTTCCGGCAGCGGCTCCGGCTGCGCCAGGAACGGCCAGTGCCACACCTTCATGGCCATGTTGCTGTCCATGTTGTGCCACATGTCGTAGGTCGGCACGATGTCGAGCGTCGCCATGCGCTCGACGCGGCCGGGATGATCGAGCGCGAGGCGGTAGGCGACGCGGCCGCCGCGGTCGTGGCCGGCCATTCGACATGTGCCACACCTTCATGGCCATGTTGCTGTCCATGTTGTGCCACATGTCGTAGGTCGGCACGATGTCGAGCGTCGCCATGCGCTCGACGCGGCCGGGATGATCGAGCGCGAGGCGGTAGGCGACGCGGCCGCCGCGGTCGTGGCCGGCCATTCGAAAGCGCGCGTGGCCGAGGTTCTCCGTAACCTCGATCATCGCCTTGGCCATCGAGCGCTTGTCGTAAGGGGCGTGGTCCTTGTTGGCTTCCGGTACCGCCGACCAGCCGTAGCCGGGCAGGTCGGGAATCACCAGCGTGAAGCGCTGCGCCAGATCGGGCGCCACGCGGTGCCACATCACATTGGTTTCGGTATAGCCGTGCAGCAGCAACAACGGCGGCCCGGCGCCGGCGGAACGGGCGAAGATTTTGCCGATTCCGGTGTCGATCCAGTGCGAAGCAAAGCCTGGAAACAGGTCGGCGAGATCGGGCATGGGCTACCGGCATTCGAATTACGAAAAACCGCGGCAGTATGCCTGTTCAAGCCGAGAAAAAGCAAAGCCCGGCGCCGAAGCCGGGCTTTGCGGTGTTTGTTGGCTCAAGCCTCAGTTGGCTTGCAGCCATGGATCGCGGCGCAGACTGAGGCGCACAGTGGCGTCAGGGTCGCGGCCGACCACCTGGCCGTTGACCACGACGGCGTCGGGGTCCTGCGCGTAGGCCGCGTAAGCCTGATCGGCCGTCATCCGATGGCTCAGGTGCCTGGTCGGTGCGGCGAAAGCCGGAGAGGCGGCGAGTGTCGCCAGCGCCACGGCGGTCATCAAGAACTTCATACTCGAATCTCCTGGAAAGTTATCGCCCATGCGGGCAACTTAGAAATCGCCGTGCGATTGAAAATGGGCGCGCGTGCATGCGAGCCATGCGGGAATAAATTTTATGTCGCGGATATGCGCGCGTGCGCGATACAGCCACAGCCTCTTAGTGGTGCAACCGCGACGAAAGACGGGAACAGGTTCAATACCGCGATGACGAAGTCGTGACGCCGCCGTGAATGAAAACAAAAAATTAACGATCATTGCTCTACCCGCTATTAAGGAGATGCATTCGCATCGTTGATGCTCCGCATGAATTTTATTTTTCGCGCGCGATCGCGCGCCACGCGATGTCGCGCCGGCAGAATCCGTCCGGCCAATTTATTTTATCGACTGCGGAATAAGCGCGCTGTTGCGCTTCGCGCACGGTTTTTGCCCGCGCGCAGATATTGAGGACGCGCCCGCCATTGGCGAGGATGCGGACGCCGTCTGCTTTGGTGCCGGCATGGAAGATTTCCACGCCTTCGACCTGTGCCGCCGCGTCCAGCCCCTCGATCACGCTGCCGCGCCGGTAATTTCCCGGATAGCCCTTCGCCGCCATCACCACGGTGAGCGCCGCGTCGTCGTACCAGCGCAGATCGAAATTCTTTAATTGCCCGTCGCGCGCCGCGATCAGCGCGGGAACCAGGTCGGACATCAGGCGCAGCGTCAGCACCTGGCATTCCGGATCGCCGAAGCGGACATTGTATTCGATCAGTTGCGGACCCTCCTTGGTGATCATCAACCCGGCGAACAGCACGCCCTTGTAGGGCGCGCCCATCGCCTTCATGGCGCGCACGGTCGGATGATGATTTCGTCCATCACGCGCGTATTCATCTCATCCGTCATGATCGGCGCCGGCGAATAGGCGCCCATGCCGCCGGTGTTCGGCCCCTTGTCGCCGTCGCCGACGCGCTTGTGGTCCTGCGCTGACGCCAAGGCGATCGCGGTCTCGCCGTCGCACAGCGCGAAGAACGAGGCTTCCTCGCCGACCAGACAATCCTCGATCACGATCTCCCAGGCCGGCTGGCCAGCCCGCCGCCGAACATCATATCGATGGCGGCTTCCGCTTCTTCGATCGTTTCCGCAACGACCACGCCCTTGCCGGCGGCGAGCCCGTCGGCCTTCACCACAATGGGGGCGCCTTTCTTGCGCACGTAGTCTTTGGCCGCCGACGCGCCCTTGAAGCGCTGATAGGCCGCGGTCGGGATCTTGTTGGCCTTGCACAGGTCCTTGGTGAAGCCCTTGGAGCCTTCCAGCCGCGCCGCCCATTTGCTCGGGCCGAAGGCCTTGATGCCGGCGGCTTCCAGATCGTCGACGATGCCGGCGCAGAGCGGCACTTCCGGCCCGACCACGACGAAATCGATCTTGTTCGCCTGGCAGAACGCGATCACCGCCTTGTGGTCGGCGAGGTCGAGCGCCACGCATTCGGCCTCCTGCGCGATGCCGGCATTGCCGGGCGCGCAATAGAGCTTGTCGGCGAGCGGGCTCGCCGCCATTTTCCAGGCCAGCGCATGCTCGCGGCCGCCGGAGCCGAGGATGAGGATGTTCATGCCCACTCCACTTCACCTCTCCCATAGGGAGAGGTCGCCCGCCGAAGCTTTAGCGAAGGCGGGCGGGTGAGGGGTTACAGCCTATCGATGGACCGTGACCTCTCGCCCCAGCCCTCTCCCCAAGGGAGAGGGAGTGCCGCCGTATTCGTGGCACAGTCCGCAATTACCGAAAGCCAATGGCGCCACGTTTGGTGTAGCATGGCCACTCGCGCCTCTCAAGAGATTCGGCCCGCGATGCCTGAAGCAGTTCTCAACAACGTCGTGGAATGGACCGTCTCCGAGCTGTCGGCGGCGCTGAAGAAGACCGTCGAGGATGCCTACGGCTATGTGCGTGTGCGCGGCGAGGTGTCGGGCTTCAAGGGAGCCTCGCCTTCCGGCCATGTCTATTTCCGTCTCAAGGACGACAGGGCGGTGCTGGAAGCCGTGATCTGGAAGGGCAATCTTGCGCCGCATGCGGGTCAAGCCCGAGGAGGGGCTTGATGTGATCGTGTCCGGCAAGCTCACCACCTTCGCCGGCTCGTCGAAATACCAGATCGTCATCGACACGCTGGAGCCCGCCGGCATCGGCGCGCTGATGAAGCTCTTGGAGGAGCGCAAGAAGAAGCTCGCCGCCGAGGGCCTGTTCGACGAGGCGCGCAAGCAGCTTTTGCCGTTTTTGCCGAACGTGATCGGCGTCGTTACTTCGCCGACCGGCGCGGTGATCCGCGACATTTTGCATCGCCTGGCCGACCGCTTTCCGCGCCGCGTGCTGGTCTGGCCGGTGCGCGTGCAGGGCGAGAACTCAGCCGCCGAAGTGGCCGAATGCCATCAATGGCTTCAACGCATTGCCGGAGCGTGGCGCGCTGCCGCGGCCGGATCTGATCATCGTCGCGCGCGGCGGCGGCTCGCTCGAGGATCTGCTGTCGTTCAGCGACGAGGCCGTGGTGCGGGCGGCGGCCGAGAGCATGATCCCGCTGATTTCCGCGGTCGGCCACGAGACCGACGTCACGTTGATCGATTTTGCCTCCGACCGCCGCGCGCCGACGCCGACCGCCGCCGCCGAAATGGCGGTGCCGGTGCGCAGCGAACTCATCGGCGACGCTCTCCGCGCTGTCGCAGCGCAAGCTGGCCTGCTGGCAGCGTGGCGTCGACCAGCGCCGCAAGGAACTGCGCCTGCTGTCACGCGCGCTGCCGGCGGCCGATGAATTGCTCGCCGACCCGCGCCAGCGGCTCGACACCTTGGCGAAGCGGCTGCCGCGCGCCTTGCACGCGAACGCGCAGCTTCACCGCACCCAGTCTGACACACGCCGCCGCGAGCCTGACACCGCGGCTGTTGAAATTGCGGCTGGCGCGTTCGAGCGAAATTGTCGTCACGCTCGTCACAGCGCGGCCAACGCGCACGCGAGAACTATCTGGCGCGCCGTGCCGACCGTCTGCGTGCCGCCGGACAACTGCTGGCGGCTTTCTCCTATCGCGGCGTGCTGGCGCGCGGCTTCGCCTTGGTGCGCGACGGCGACGGCCATCCGCTGCGTGCGGCCGGCGCGGTTACCAGCGGAATGCGGCTGGAGATCGAATTTTCCGACGGTCGCGTCGGCGCCACCGCCGACGGCGAGGACGCCGCGGCGCCGCCGGCGGCGAAGCTCAAGCCAAGCACAGAAGCGGCGGCGAAGACCCGGCCGGGCAGGAAGCCGCATTCGGCGGCAGGACAATCCGGGTCGTGCCAAGCCATCTGATACGGGCGGTTCCGCAATCTGAGGGTTTCGCCGCGCCTCCAAACGATTATCTTAGGCGCATTCCCGCGCCGGAAATCCAACGGAGGCCCCCTTTGCTCAATCGCTACGATCGCTCCTCGCCCGATGAGCGGGGAGGCCGAGGTGAAATATCTCGACGGCGATTTCCGCGTGGTGCGTCCGGGCGCCTTCGTGCGCTGCGCCGTGACCGGGCGTGCCGATCCCGCTCGAGGAACTCAAATACTGGAGCGTCGACCGGCAGGAGGCCTATGCCTCGCCGCAGGCTGTGATGCAGAGGCTCAAGCCGCAGGCGGCCAAATAACGATCTCCGTCACCCTCAGGATGACGGCTTACGCACTTTCCCGAGCACCAGCGCCCGCAATTCTTCCGCTTCGTCCACCACCAGCGTCACCGGCAGCACGTGCGTCTTGGCGGCCAGAGCCGCCAGCAGCGGCTCGCCGGTCATGCGCGCACGATCTTTCTCGGTCGTGAGCAGCGCCAGCCCGCCGTGCTCGGCCTGCATGATCAACTCGGCGGCTTCCTCGGCGCCGAAGCGATGGTGATCGGGGAACGGCTTGCGCTGCGCGACGGCGATGCCGGCCGTCTCCGCGGTTGCGAAAAACTTGTTTGGATCGCCGATACCGGCAAAAGCCAGCACCTTGCGTGCGCTCAGTTCGGCGGTAACGGCGGGATCGGGAACCAGTCTGCCATGAAAGACGGGTAAATCGGATTTTGCGATATCGCGTGTCGCCTCGCCGTCCCCAACCACCAGCAGTACATCTGTGCAGGCGATCTGTGCCGCGAGCGGCGCCCGCAGCGGCCCGGCGGGGAACACGCACGCATTGCCGATCCCGCGCCGGCCATCGACGACCGCAATCGTGAAATCCTTGGCGAGCGAGGCATTCTGCAAGCCATCGTCCATGACGATGACATCGGCGCCGCCCGCGTGCGCCAGCATTGCACCGGCCGCGCGGTCGCGCGCAACCACGGTCGGCGCCACGCGCGCCAGCAGTAGCGGCTCGTCGCCGACTTGTGCCGCGCCGTCGGCCTTTAGATCCACACGCTTCGGTGCCGCGAGATTGCCGCCATAGCCGCGGCTCAGAATAAACGGCCGCATGCCGGCGTCCTTAAGCCAAGCCGCCAGCAGCATCGCGGCCGGGGTCTTGCCGGCCCCGCCCAAGGTGAAATTCCCGACGCACAACACCGGCACGGCCGCGCGCGCGCCCGGCATTGCCATCCGCCGCGCGGCGACGGCGCCATAGCAGACGGCGGCGGGTGCCAGCAGGCCGGAGGCCAAGCCCGCCTTGCGCCACCAGAAGGTTGGCTCACGCATTGTCGGCTCGCTGGTGCAGGCGAAGCTGCATCAGATAGGGATCGAGCGATTGCAAGGTGCGCTCAAGCGCGCCGCTCAAGCGTTCCACGGTTTCCCGCGCGGCCGTGGCGACGCGTTCGCGCGCCTCGGCTTGCGCCAGCAGCGCGGCAAAGCCGGCGGAAAGTTTGCTGGCGTCGGCGACCGGCTCGGCGCCATGCGCCGCATCGAGCGCGGAATAGATCTCGGCGAAATTCGAGACATGCGGTCCATGCAAGATAGCGGCGCCGAGCTTGGCGGGCTCGATCGGATTTTGTCCGCCGTGCTCAATCAGCGAACCGCCTACGAAAACGACCGGCGCCAGCCGATAGACGAGCCCAAGTTCGCCAACCGTGTCGGCGACATAAATTTCCGTGGTCGCGTCGGGCAATTCGCCCTGCGAACGCATGCGGACGTTGAACCCGGCCTCGCGCGCGATGTCGCAGACGCCGATGCCGCGCTCGGGATGGCGCGGCACGATCAGAGTGAGGAGGCCGGGAAAGCTCGCGCGCAGCTTCCGGTGCGCGTCGATCACGGCGGCTTCCTCGCCGTCATGGGTGGATGCGGCGGCGATCAGTGTACGGCCGCCGATCGCTCTTTTAAGTGCCGCGAGCTTGGCTTGGTCGGCCGGCGGCGCCGGCCCGTCGAGCTTGAGATCGCCGGTGGTAACAATGTGCGGCGCGCCCAGCTCGCCGAGCCGCTCGGCGTCGGCTGGCGTGCGCGCGAGGCAGAGATCGAGCCGTCGCAACAGGTCGCCGATGGTCGCCGGCAGCAGCCGCCAGCGCCGGAACGAATTCTCCGACAGCCGGCTATTGACCAGGATCATCGGCACGCCGCGCCCCGACGTCTCGATCATGATGTTTGGCCACAGTTCGGATTCCACGAACAGCGCAAGATCGGGCTGCCAGTGATCGAGGAAGCGGCGCACGAACCGCGGCGCGTCGATCGGCACGAATTGATGGATGACGCCGCGCGGCAGCCGCTGCTCGGCAAGCCCGCCCGAGGTGACCGTGCCGGAGGTCACCAGCACGTCGATTTTGCGCGTGTGGATGCGCTCGATCAGCGGCAGCACGCTGATCAATTCGCCGATGCTCGCGCCGTGCAGCCAGACCAGCGGCCCGGGAGGTCGCGCCGTCACGCTGATGCCGCGCCGTTCGGGCACGCGCAGGCTGTGCTCCTTGCCATGCCGCAGCCGCCGCGCCAAGAATAGCGGTGTCAGCGGCGTCATCGCTACCGAAAACAGCCGGTAGGCGCGCAGCATTGCCGGCAGCCTGCCGCTCACCGGAAGCCTCCCTTGCGGTCGGCGATCTCATAGGCGCGCGCGGTCAGCCGGTTGAGCTCGTCCTCAATACGTTTACGCGCGGATTCGAGCGCCGCAGTATCGGCGTCTTTCGGCACATAAATCGGTCCGCCCGCCGCCACGGCAATCCGGCTGAAGGGCAGATTGATCGCGCTGCGGTCCCAATTGTCGAGCTCCATGCGGCGGCTACTCGCGATCGCACCCGCGTAGATCGGCCGGCCGGAATATTGCGCCAGCTTGATCACGCCGAGGCCGGCGACGCGCGCGACTTTCGGCACGTCGGCGGTGAGCGCGACATTGTAGCCTTGTTCGAGCGCCGTGAGCATTTCGGCGAAGGCCGAGGCGCCGCCCTTGCGGTTAAATTCATTGTTGTGTGCGCCGGAGCCGCGGATCGTCTCGACGCCCAATTTCTTGGCAGCGCGGGCATTGATCTCACCGTCGCGATGACGCGAGATCAGCGCCTTCACGCGGTGGTCGGCGTTGGTTTTTTTCACGAACGGCATCAGGAAATGCTGGCCGTGCCACATCGCTATGATCGCCGGCATGCGGATCTGGTCGTAGACGTCCGGCGGATCGAAGACGGTGCGGCTCGTGTGCCAAGCCAGCCGCAGATACCATGCTCCCGCCGTTGCGACGGCACCCTGGAAGGCCGATGAGGCGACGACCCGCTTGAATACCGGCATCAGCACCTGCTTCAGCGCACCGTCGGGCTCGTGCGATCGGGATCGAGCAGGCGGTGCAAGTGGACGATGAAATAGCGCATGTGGGCGTTGTCGACGGTTTGTTGCGCCTTCGCCTTCCAGGCGGCGTAGGCGCTGGCGTAGTTCGGAAAGACGCCGACCATCTCGACCTTGGCAAGATCCTTGAATTCGGGGCTGCCGAAATCGGTAAGCTCGCCGCCGAATACGAGATGGAGCAATTGTTTTCCGGGAACCTTGTCGGACATGGCTTGATCCTCCGATGAAGCCCCGGCGGCGGATTCGGTAACGGCGGCGGGGATTAAGCTATAGCCGGCGAATTTATGCAAACTCGCCGCGCCGGTCGCGCACCAGATCGATCAGCGCGGCGTGGCGGGCTTGTCCGGCGGCGATCAGCGCGCCGTGCCCGGCGTGCGGAGCGTTGTAGCGCAGCGGCTTCCCGGCAATGTCGGTGAACAGGCCGCCGGCTTCGTGCACCAGGAGGTCGGCCGCCGCAAGGTCCCAGTCCTGGCTGCCGGGCGAGACCAAGGCGGCATCGAGGTTCCCGTGCGCGACGCGCGCAAGCCGTAGCGCGAGCGAATGGACCCGCGGCTGAGGCAGAATGCCGGGCGCGAGGCCGGCGACCTTTTCGAGATAGCGCTTGGGGCCGGCGAGCCGCGCGCCGGAAAGCGTTTCGCCGCCGCTGACCGCGATGGGGACGCCGTTGAGCGCGGCGCCCGCGCCCGCAACCGCGCGAAACATCTCGTCGGTCACCGGCGCGTAGAGCGCGACCAATATCGGCCGCCCGTTCTCGACCAGCGCGACGGAAATCGTCCAGTCGGCGCGGCCGGAAATATAGGCGCGGGTACCGTCGATCGGGTCTACCACCCAGGCCAGCGGCAGCGCACGGTCAGGCGCTGCCTCGGTTTCCTCCGACAGCCAAGCGGCGCTCGACACCAGCGCGGTCAATCGCGCGCGCAAAAGATCGTTGACCGCGATGTCGCCTTCGGTCACCGGCGAGTTGTCGTCGCCCTTGGTCCAGCGCTTGTAGGGACCGCGCGCGGTCGCCCGCGCCTGCTCGCCGGCCTCGCGCATCACGGCTTCGAGCGGAGCGAGCAGTGCGGAAGGATTACTGTCCGGCAACGGTGAGGCCTTCGATCCGGACGGTCGGCGCGTTGGTGCCGTAGCGGAATTCGAGATCGTTGGCGGGCGTGAGCGTGCGGAAGATGTCGAGGAGATGGCCGGCGATGGTGACCTCGCTCACCGGATAAGTGCGCTTGCCGTTCTCGATCCAGAAGCCGGAGGCGCCGCGGCTGTAGTCGCCGGTGACCATATTCGCGCCCATGCCGATCAGGTCGGTGACGTAAAAACCGTCCTTGATGTCGGCGATCAGCGACTCGGCGGGCGAAGCGCCCGGCTTCCAGATGCAGGTTGCTCGCGCCCGGCGACGGCGTCGAGGAGACGCCGCGGTTGGCGTGCCCGGTGCTGGTTAGGCCGAGCTCGCGCGCGGTCGAGCAGTCGAGAATCCAGGAGCGCAACACGCCGTCGTCGATCAGCGCGAGCTTCTTGCCGGCGACGCCTTCGCCGTCGAACGGGTGCGAGCGCAGCCCGCGCAAGCGCCGCGGATCGTCGACGATGCGGATACCGTCGGCGAACAGCTTCTCGCCCATCTTGTCGCGCAGGAAACTGGTCTTGCGCGCGACCGACGCGCCGTTGGCGGCGCTGGCGAGATGCGATACCAGCGAACCGGCGACGCGCGGGTCGAACACCACCGGCACCTTGCGCGTCGACACCTTGCGCGGACCGATTCGCTCGACCGCGCGCTCGCCCGCGCTGCGGCCGATTTTTTTCGGCGCTTCCAGATCGGCGGCGTGCAGCGCCGAGGTGTAGTCGTAGTCGCGCTCCATGCCGGTGCCTTCGCCGGCAATCGCGGTCATCGACACGCCGTGGCGCGAGGCCAGATAGTTGCCGCGGAAACCGTGGCTGGTGATCAGCACCATGCCGCCGATGCCGGCCGAGGCCGAGGCGCCGCCCGACTTGGCGACGCCCTTGACCGAAAGCGCGGCCGCTTCGGCTTCGCGCGCCATGGTCTCGAGTTGCGCGATGCTGGGCAGGTCGGGATCGAGCAAGTCGAGATCGGGAAAATCATGCGCCAGCAGCGCCTCGTCGGCGAGGCCGGCATATTTGTCTTCCGGCGCCGCGCGCGCCATCGCCACCGCGCGCTCGGCCAGCAGACGTGCGTCGCCCGCCGTGTCGTTGGTGGAGACCACCGCCTGGCGCTTTCCGACCAGCACGCGCAGGCCGAGATCGTCGCCTTCGGCGCGCTCGCTTTCCTCGACCGCGCCGTCGCGCACCTCGATGCCGAGCGACATAGTGCGTACCGCCACCGCGTCGGCGGCGTCGGCGCCGACGCTAAGCGCGGCCTTGACCAGCCGCTCGGCGCAGTCGGTGAGGGCGGTCTGGTCGAACAACGATGAGGCGGGAGCATGCATGACGGGATGGAGATCAAATGGGCCTAAACGGGACGCGGTTCAACCGCCGATCCGAATATTTTGCCGCCGGCCGTCAATACCTCGTCAATCATGGTTCGCAACGTCCCGTCAATCATGCAGCCGCAAAGCCAGCCAAGTGACCAGCGGTTAACCGCGAAACTTAAGCGGATTCCGACGCCTGTCCGCCATGATCCTCGCACGACCGGAGCCATAAGCCCGGCGTGGGAGAGTTTCGAGGCGTCAAATGCGAAGTGGCGGAATGCCCGCCGGGTCGAGCCGCGCGCTGCGGCTCGACCCGTTCTGCCTGCCGGCGCGCTTTGCGGCAACCGATGCCGCGGCCGACGAGCGGGTGCGCCACGTTGAGCTCTACCGCGAGCGCGTGGTGGTGCGCCGCTCGCTCGACGGCATGCGCATGGCGCTCAACATGCCGGTCTCCGCCTTTGCCGGCATCGCGATCCGCGTAGTGCCGGGGGAAAGCGACGACGACGCCACCTGCTCGGTTACGCTCGAACACAAGGATCCTTCGCTCGCGCTGCCGCTATTCGTGTCCGGCGAGGCCGACGAGGCCTTCGCCGCATGGCGCGCCTGGGCCAATGTGCTGGGCCTGCCGCTGCTGGTTGCCGAGGAAGACGGCGTCCTGCGCGAGCCGTTCGCCCGCATCGGCGGCGTGCGTGTCGATGCGGTACGCTCGCGCCGCCGCCGCCGCAACGCCATCAAAAACCGCCGGCCGAAGATGCCGCTGCGCCGCCTCGCGGGCAAGCTCACCGATGCTACGCCGGTGCATCGCGGCGAGCGCGAGATCATCGCCAGAAATTAGAATTTTTCTGTCGTCCCGGCCAAGCGAGCGCAGCGAGCGCGAGCCGGGACCCATACGCCGTGTTCTATCGATGGGTTGTGGAGTATGGGTCCCCGCCTTCGCGGGGACGACAACAACGACTTACTTGCAGCGCTGGAGCTTGATCGTCCCGCCCTGTTGCTGCTGCATCACGATATGATCGTCGTCGACCTGGCGCAGCGTATAGCTGGTGTTGGCGGCGTTGACCTGGCCATTGCTGAATTGATCGACGATGCGATAGTCCGGTCCGACCGCGGTCACCGACTTGTTGCGATAGGCGGGCACGCCGCCGTTGCTGTCGGTGCGCTGATCGCCGTTGAACGTGATGACGCGCTTGCCCGAGCAGTCAATCACGCCTTTGGCCGAGTTCGCGCTCTGGCCCCATTGGCCGTCGACCGGATAGCTGTCCGCCAGCGCCGGCATAGCCAGCGCGGTCAGCAGGATTGCGAGCGGAATCGTTTTGCGCATCCTCTCAAAGTCGTGCGCGAATGCGGCGAAATCAAGCGCAAGCGCGGCGGATGCTTAATAATCGCGATTTGCGTCAATTAACGGGCATCCGGTTTGCCATACCCGCCCGCTGTTGGCGACTGGATGATCACCGCTTCGCCTGCGTCGATCACCGTCTCGTCGCAGCCCTGAAGCCGTTCCATGCGGCCGTCCTTGCGGCGCGCCCAGTTCTCGCCGATTTGGCCGGCATCGCCGCCGGCAAGGCCCGGCGGCCGCACCCGGCGATGGCCGGACAAAATCGTGCATTCCATTTTTTCCAGGAAGCGGATGGTGCGGCGGATGCCGTCGCCCGCGTGCCACTTTCCGCGCCCGCCCGAGCCGGTGCGGATGTGGAAATCCTCCAGCACCACCGGATAGCGGAACTCCAGCACCTCCGGATCGGTCAGCCGCGTATTGGTCATATGCGTGTGCACGGCGTCGGTGCCGTCAAAGCCGGGGCCGGCCGGCGAACCGGAACAGATCGTCTCGTAATACTGATAGCGCGCGTTGCCGAAATTGAGATTGTTCATGGTGCCTTGCGCGGCGGCGAGTGCGCCCAACGCGAGGAACAGGCAATTGGTCACCGCCTGCGAGGTCTCGACATTGCCGGCGACCACGGCCGCCGGATATTCCGGCGTCAGCATGGTTTTCTCAGGGATCACGATGTTGATCGGCCTTAAGCACCCGGCGTTCATCGGAATGTCGTCGTCGACCATCACACGGAACACATAGAGCACGGCGGCGCGCGTCACCGGCTCGGGCGCGTTGAAATTGTTCGGCTGCTGCGGCGAGGTGCCGGTGAAATCGACGGTCGCTTCGCGCTTCTGCTTGTCGACCGTGATTTTGACCTTGATGACGGTGCCCTGATCCATTGCGTAGGAGAATTCCGCGTCGTGCAGCCGGTCGATCACGCGCCGCACGCTTTCGGCGGCGTTGTCCTGCACGTGCTGCATGTAGGCCTTCACGACCGGCAGCTTGAAATGCACGACCATCTTGCGCAGCTCGGCAACGCCCTTTTCGTTGGCCGCCATCTGCGCCTTGATGTCATTGATGTTTTGCACCGGATTGCGCGCCGGGTACTTCGCGCCGGTGAGCGCCGCCATCAGCGCCGCCTCGCGGAAATGGCCGCGGTCGACCAGCTTGAAGTTGTCCATATAGACGCCTTCCTGCTCGATGGTGGTCGCGTTCGGCGACATCGAACCGGGCGAAATACCGCCGACGTCGGCGTGATGCCCGCGCGAGGCGACCCAGAACAGGATCTTCTTTCTTCGTGTCGTCGAACACCGGCGTGCACACCGTGATGTCGGGCAGGTGCGTGCCGCCGTTATAGGGCGCGTTGATGGCGTAGACGTCGCCGGGTTTGATTCTGCCTTTGTTGTCGCGGATGATGGTTTCGACCGAACGGTCCATGCTGCCCAGATGCACCGGCATGTGCGGCGCGTTGGCCACCAGCGTGCCGTCATGCGGCGAACACCGCGCAGGAGAAATCCAGCCGCTCCTTGATGTTGACCGAGTAGGCGGTGTTCTGCAGCGACACGCCCATCTGCTCGGCGATCGACATGAACAGATTGTTGAATACTTCCAGCATGACCGGATCGGCATGGGTGCCGATGGCATGGGTGCGCTTGAGCTTTTTCGCGCGCGTGAGGACCAGATGGTTCTTGCGCGTCAGCTCGGCCTGCCAGCCGGGCTCGACCACGATGGTCTGGTGCGGCTCGATGATGATGGCGGCGCCCATGACGCGTGAGCCGGGTTTGAGCTGGCCGCGCGTGTAGACATTGGCTTTGTGCCAGGCGCCGGCCGAGAAAAATTTGGTGCGCCGCGCCGGCTTCGGCAGCTTGCCGCGCTTGGCGCCGACCGCCTTCTCACTGAATTTGGCGCCGCCGCCGACCGCTTCCACCGACACCGCCTCCACCACCATCTGCTTGCTGCGGTCGATGAAGCCGAAGCGCGCCTTGTGAGCCTTCTCGAAGGCGCGTTGCATAGCCGCGAGCGAAGCACTCTTTACCTCCCCCTGGAGGGGGGAGGTCGGCGAGCGTAGCGAGCCGGGAGGGGGTGATCTTCGCTTGCTGCGTTTCACCCCGCCCCGACGCATCGCGCTAGCGCGCTGCGTCGACCTTCCCCCTCCAGGGGAGGGTGAAGAAAGAGTGCCCGCATCGACGATGAGCGCGGTATCGGTGCCGGCGTAGCGAAGGTGCGCGCGCACAAAGACCTTGATCTTGCCCGCCGGCACGCCCTGGCCGGCGACTTCGGTTTTCGCCTCGCGGCCGAGCCGCGCACTCTCGCGCTTGAGCGCGGCAAGCGCCTTCGCCCCGAACGCCAGCTCGATCGCCTGCTGCCGCGTCGAGCGGATATCGGCCAGCCCCATGCCATAGGCCGAGAGCAGCGAAGAGAACGGATGGATCAGCACCCGCGTCATGCCGAGCGCGTCCGCCACCAGGCAGGCGTGCTGGCCGCCGGCGCCGCCGAAGCAATTGAGCGCGTAGCGCGTGACGTCATAGCCGCGCTGGACGGAAATCTTCTTGATCGCGTTCGCCATGTTCTCGACCGCGATCTTGATGAAACCGTCGGCGATCTCCTCGGGCGATTTGTCGCCGGCCGGCGCCAGACTGACTTTCTGCGCCAGATTGTTGAAGTCGTGCCGCACTGTTTTGGCGTCGAGTGGCTCGTTCTGATGAGGTCCGAAAATCTTCGGAAAGAAATCCGGCATCAGCTTGCCGACCATCACATTGGCGTCGGTCACCGCCAGCGGGCCGCCGCGCCGGTAGCACGCCGGCCCCGGATTGGCGCCCGCCGAGTCGGGGCCCACGCGAAAGCGCGCGCCGTCGAAATGCAGGATCGAGCCGCCGCCGGCGGCGACCGTGTGGATAAGCATCATCGGCGCGCGCATGCGCACGCCGGCGACCTCGGTCTCGAAGGCGCGCTCGAATTCGCCGTCAAAATGGGAAACGTCGGTCGAGGTCCCGCCCATGTCGAAGCCGATCAAGCGGTCGAAACCGGCCTGCCGCCCGGTCTCCGCCATGCCGACCACGCCGCCCGCCGGTCCCGACAGGATCGCGTCCTTGCCCTGGAACAATTCCGCCGCCGTCAGCCCGCCCGACGACATCATGAACATCAGCCGGATTCTTTCTTCCCTCTCCCCAGGGGGGAGAGGGTGGCGCGCGAAGCGCGCCGGGTGAGGGAGATCGTGACTCTCCGGCGTCGTAACCCCCTCACCCCGACCCTCTCCCCTATGGGGAGAGGGAGCAGAAGAGCCCGCGGCAAGTTCCCCCGCAACTTGCGCCACGTAGCGCCGCAGGATCGGCGAGAGATAAGCATCCACCACCGTGGTATCGCCGCGGCCGACCAGCTTGATCAGCGGCGAGACCTCGTGGCTGACCGACACCTGCGCAAACTCAAGCTCACGCGCCAGCGCCGCGACCTGCTGCTCGTGCTCCGGAAACCGGTAGGCGTGCATGAACACGATCGCGACCGCGGCGATGCCGTCTGCCTTCGCCGCTTCGAGATCGCGCCGCACGGCGGCCAAATCGGGCGCGCGCTCGACCGTGCCGTCGGCGCGCACGCGCTCGTCGACCTCGGCGACGCGCTCGTACAGCATGTCGGGCTTGATAATGTGACGCGCGAAAATCTTCGGCCGCGCCTGGTAGCCGATCTTGAGCGCGTCGCGAAAGCCTTTGGTGATCAGCAACAGCGTGCGCTCGCCCTTGCGCTCGAGCAGCGCGTTGGTAGCGACCGTTGTGCCCATCTTGACCGCGCCAACGCGGCCGGGCGGGATCGGCTCGCCGGTTTTCAAGCCCAAGGAGGTCGCGGATGCCCTGCACGGCGGCGTCGGCATAGGCTTCCGGGTTCTCCGACAGCAGCTTGTGCGCGGCGAGCGTGCCGTCCGGGCGCCGCCCGACCACGTCGGTGAAAGTGCCGCCGCGGTCGATCCAGAAGTCCCAAGGTTCGGGATCTTTGCTGAGGTTTTGGCGGGCATGGCTCAGGCCGTGGACGGAGGCCGCACTATGTCCAGCCTGTCGGGAATAAAACAAGCCTGCTAGGCTTGGCGCTAAGGGCAATCGCAAAATAATGCCTTTGGGGAGAAACGTCATGAAACTTCGCCGCCGTCAATTCCTGCAACTCGCCGGAGCCGCCGCCGCGCTGCCGGCCGCCTCGTGCTTCGCCTGGGCGGATAACTATCCGACGCGGCCGGTGCGCATCGTCGTCGGCTTCCCGCCGGGCTCGGCGACCGACATCGACATGCGGTTGATCGCTGCGCCGCTCGGGCAGAAGCTCGGACGGGAAGTCATCGTCGACAATAAACCCGGCGCCGGCAGCAACCTGGCGGCGGAAGCCGTTTCGCGCGCGACGCCCGACGGCTACACGCTCCTGGCGATGACGGTGACCAACGCGGTCAATGCCACGCTCTATCAAAATCTGTCGTTCGATATTCGCAAGGACATCGCGCCGATCACCACCACGTTCACTTCGCCCAACACGCTGGTGATCAACCCGTCGGTCCCGGCCAAGACCCTTCCCGAATTCATCGCCTATGCCAAGGCCAATCCGGGCAAGATCAACTATGCCTCGTTCGGCATCGGCAGTGCGCCGAACATGAACGGCGAACTGTTGAAGTTGATGGCCGGCATCAACCTGGTGCACGTGCCGTATCGGCAGAGCCCGGTGCCGGACCTGCTCAGCGGCCAGGTGCAGGCGTTCTTCGGCCCGATGCCGATCACGCTCGCCTATATCAAGGCCGGCAAATTGCGCGCCTTGGCGGTGTCGAGCCCCAAACGGTCGGACGCGTTGCCGGACGTGCCCGCCGCGGCCGAGATCCTACCGGGCTTCGACGCCAACATCTGGCACGGCATCGGCGCGCCCAAGGGCACGCCGAAGGAGATCGTCGACAAGCTCAACAAGGAGATCAACGCGATCCTCGCGACGCCGCAGATCAAGGAAAAATTCGCCAATCTCGGCGGTTCGGCGCTCGGCGACTCGGCAGAAGACTACGGCAAGTTCATCGCCAGCGAAATCGACAAGTGGGGCAAGGTCATCAAGGCGGCGAACATCGAGCCGGTTGCCCAGCACTGATGGCCAATCTCAAAGTGCTGAGCGGCAACGGCCCGCGCGCTGCGGTATGCGAATTATGCAGGCAATTCGCGCACACGACCGGCAGCACGATCGATTTGCAGTTCGACGTCAACCCCGAGGTGGTCCGGCGCGGCGAGGCGGACGAAGCCTTCGACGTCGCGGTCGGCAATCCCTCGACCATCGAGCAGTTGATCGCGGCGGGCAAAGTCGTCCCCGGCAGCCGCCGCGACCTCGGTCACTCAGGCCTGGCGGTCGCGGTGCGCAGCGGCGCGCCCAAGCCCGACATCTCCACGGTCGAGGCCTTCAAGCGCGCGCTGTTGGCATCAAAGGCCGTGGCCTTCCCCGGCAAGGGCGCCAGCGGCATCTATTTCGTCGGCCTGCTCGACCGCATGAGCATCAAGGACGAAATGAAATCCAGGCTGAAGCCGATGGCGGCGGAAGACACCGTCGAGGTGGTGGCGCGCGGCGAAGCCGACATGGTCGTGGTGGTGGCCACCCGCATTACCGGCGTGCCCGGCGTCGACGTGGCCGGGCCCATTCCGGCGGATTTACAGACCAAGATCGGCTTTGCCGCGGGCCTCGCCAAAAACGCCAGGGACGTGGACGCGGCCAAGGCGCTGATCCGCTTTCTGTCCGCGCCCTCCGCCGCCGCCACGCTGCGCGCCAAGGGCGTCGAGCCGGCGAGTTGAACTTCCGCCTTTCGCCGGACTTGCCACCGGACGCCCGATAGAGCCATGCTCGGTATTCAAAGCCGGGAATGTATCGGTTTCTCATGGAGGGCTGGATGACCAAATTTGTGCGTGTATTGGGCGCCCTGCTACTGGCGGGCGGACTGTCGGCCGCGGCATCGGCGCAAACCAAATGGGACATGCCGACGCCTTACCCCGACGGCAATTTCCACACCCGCAACATCGCCATGTTCGCCGCCGACGTGGCGAAAGCGACCAACGGCTCGCTCACCATCGCGGTGCATTCGGCCGGCTCGCTGTTCAAGCACGCCGAAATCAAGCGCGCTGTCCGGCAGAATACCGCGCCGATCGGCGAGATTCTGGAATCGCTCGCCGCCAACGAGGCGCCGGTCTACGGCATCAACTCGCTGCCCTTCGTCACGCACGGCTACAGCGACGCGATGAAGCTTTACCAGGCGCAGAAGCCTTATCTGGAAAAGCAGCTCGCCTCCGAAGGCCTGATCCTGCTCTATTCGGTGCCGTGGCCGCCGCAGGGCATCTACGCCAAGCGCGAGATCAAGTCGGTCGAGGACCTCAAAGGATTGAAGTTCCGCACCTACAACGCCACTATCGGGCGCATCGCCACGCTCGCCGGCGCGATCCCGACCCAGATCGAAGTGCCCGACCTACCGACGGCGTTTGCCACCGGCCGCGTCGACGTCATGATCACCTCGGCCTCGACCGGCGTCGATACCAAGGCGCAGGATTATCTCACCCACTACATCGACACCCAGGCCTGGCAGCCGCGCGACATCGTGTTCGTCAACAAAGAGGCGTTCGGTAAATTGACCCCGGCCCAGCAGAAGGCGGTGAAGGACGCGGCCGCGGCCGCCGAGACGCGCGGCTGGAAAATGTCGGAACAGGAAATGGCCATCAAGACCAAGGCGCTCAAGGACGCGGGCATCATCGTGCTGCCGCCATCGCCGGCTCTGAAGTCGGGCCTGTCCAAGATCGGCGAAACCATCGCTGCGGAATGGGAGAAAGCCGCGGGCGCCGATGGCAGCGCCATGCTGGCGGCGTACCGGAGATGATGTTGTTGTCCATGGTATAGCCGCAAGCACTGCGTAACCCTCTCCCCTTGTGGGAGAGGGTCGCTCGGGCCGAAGGCCCGAGCGGGGTGAGGGGTTTCTTTGTCGCAATCGCAAAAATACCACCGTGAAGTTTCGCCGCGTCAACGCGGGGACGTGCGGAATCTCCGCCGCTCCTTGACTGACGCAGAGGCGACGATGTGGCGCTTACTGCGCGGTCGAAGATTTGTTGGCTTCAAGTTTCGAAGACAGGCGCCGTTCAAGAATTACATTCTTGATTTCGTCTGCTTCGACCGTCGCGTCATCGTTGAGATTGATGGTAGCCAGCACGCCGAATCATCGCGCGACACGGTGAGAGATCGAATACTGCGCGACGAAGGTTTCGAAACAATTCGGTACTGGAATAATGATGTGTTGACGCGCCCGGCGGCCGTATTGGAAGATCTATGGTCGCGGTTATCTGACGAAGAAGCAGACCCCTCACCCCGCTCGGGTCTGCGGCCCGCGCGACCCTCTCCCACAAGGGGAGAGGGTTAGGATGCGCCGCATCCTTGACAGAACTCTATCTCCTGACGCTGTGGGCCTCGGCGCTCTGCCTGGTTGCGATCGCCCTTCTGGTCGGCGCGCAGCTCGCCGGGCGGCTGCTCGACGGGACGCTGGCGCTGCTGCATCTGCCGCGCACCGACTTCATCGTCCTCTCGCTCGCCGAAATCTGCGGCTATCTGCTCGCCGGTGCGAGCTTCCTCGCGCTCGCCGGCACGTTGAAAGCCGGCGCGCATATCCGCGTCACCATGCTGCTCGGCTTCATGAGCGAGCGCATGCGGCGCTTTGCCGAAATCTGGGCCTTCGGCTTTGCCGCCGCTGCCGCCGGCTACATGACCGGCAATCTCGCCAACTTCGCCTGGGTGTCGTTTCAGTTTCATGAAGTGTCTAACGGCGTGATCCGGGTGCCGCTGGCCTATCCGCAGGCGACGATGGCCTTTGGCGCATTTATGCTCACCGTCGCGCTGATCGACGAGCTCGTCGCCGTCGTCGCGCAGGGCCGGCCGAGCTTCCGCACCGCCGAGGACGCCATCACCTTGGGCAAGGAGGGGTGAGGACGTGTCATTTCTTCGTCATTCCGGGACGGCGCGGAGCGCCGGGCCCGGAATTCAGGGGCGACACGGCGCGTGGCTCTGGATTCCGGGTTCGCGCGCCAAAGCGCGCGCCCCGGAATGACAGGAGTGAATCATGAGCGTCGTCGAGCTCTCCCTCGTGCTGATGCTGCTGCTGTTCGCCGTGCTTGGCTCCGGCGTGTGGATCGCCATAGCACTCGCCGCCTGCGCCTTCGCCGCGGTGATGACCAAAGCGGCGACGCCGGCGGGGCAGGTACTCGCCACCTCGATGTGGGCGGCCTCCGATTCCTGGGATCTCACGGCGCTCCCCATGTTTATCTGGATGGGCGAGATTCTCTATCGCACCAAATTGTCCGACGACATGTTCGAGGGCCTCGCGCCCTGGGTGCAGAGATTGCCGGGCCGGCTCTTGCATGTGAACGTCATCGGCTGCGCGATCTTCGCCGCGGTGTCGGGCTCCTCCGCCGCCACCTGCGCCACCATCGGCCGCATCGCGCTGCCCGAGCTGCTCAAGCGCGGCTACGACGAGAAGATGGCGGTCGGCACGCTCGCCGGCTCCGGCACGCTCGGGCTTTTGATCCCGCCCTCGATCATCATGATCGTCTATGCCACCGCGACCGACCAATCGATCGCGCGGCTGTTCATCGCCGGCGTCATCCCCGGCATCATGCTGGCGGGATTGTTCATGGGCTTCATCATGGTGTGGGCGGCGCTCAACAAGAAGCGCATGCCGCCGCCCGAGCCGCACGTGCCGTTTGCCGCGCGCGTCAAGGCCTCGCGCCGGCTCATCCCGGTGACGCTGCTGATCCTCGGCGTGATCGGCTCGATCTATGGCGGGCTCGCCTCGGCCACCGAAGCGGCCGTCGTCGGCGTGTTCCTGTCGCTGTTCCTTTCGTGGTGGTCGGGCACGTTGACTAAAGAGAGCTTTCGCGATTCATTGATGGGCGCGACGCGCACCTCCTGCATGATCTCCTTCATCCTGGCCGGCGCCGCCTTCCTCACCGCCGCAATGGGCTTCACCGGCATCCCGATCGCGCTGGCGGAATGGATCAGCGGTTACAATTTGCCCGCCTGGGGCCTGTTGAGCGTGCTGACGGCTTTCTACATCGTGCTGGGTTGTTTCCTCGACGGCATCTCGATGGTGGTGCTCACCACCTCGATTATCATCCCGCTGGTAGAAAAATCCGGCTTCGACCTGATCTGGTTCGGCATCTATATCGTGCTGGTGGTGGAGATGGCGCAAATCACGCCGCCGGTCGGCTTCAATCTCTACGTCCTGCAAGGCATGACCGGGCGCAACATCTTCACCATCGGCGCCTACGCGCTGCCGCTGTTCTTTTTGATGTGTGTCGCCGTGGTGCTTGTCGCTATGTTTCCCGGCATCGCGCTCTGGCTGCCCTCGACCATGCTGGACGCGTCGCATTAGAAGTCGGGCGGCGATCCATTGCCGCGCTCATTGCGCCTTGATGCCGGCCTTTTTGATGATCGGCCACCATTTGTCGATTTCGGCCTGCTGAAACGTACGCAGCGCCTCCGGCGTCTGCTGATCGGGCGGGTAAATATCCTGCGCCAGATCGATGAGCTTCTTGCGCGTCGCCGGATTGGCCAAGGCTTTTTTCAGCGCGCCGTTGAGCGTGGCGACGATGTCCTTCGGCGTACCCTTCGGCGCCCAGATCGCGTGCCAGAACGAGAAATAGAATCCGGGCAGGCCGGCCTCGTCGGTGGTTGGAACGTCGGGCGCGGACTCGATCCGGTTTTTGGCGGTGACGGCATAGACCTTGATGGAGCCGGCCTTCATCTGCGCCACCGACAGCGCCGGCGTGTTGAGCATCACGTCGATCTGTCCGGCCAGCAGCGCGGTCGTCGAATCGCCGGCGCCGCGATAGGGCACCATGGTGAGCGGCGCGCCGATGGCCTGCTGGAACAGGATGCCGCCGACATGGCTGGGCGAGCCGACGCCGGAATTTCCTTCGTTCGCCTTGTCGCCGTTCTCGCGCAGCCACACGATCAGCTCTTTGAGATTGTTGGCCGGCATGGTTTTGCGCGCGACGATAAAGAAGGGCTGCGTTGCAATAAGCCCGACCGGCTCGAAATCCTTCATCAGGTCGTAGGGTAGTTTGTAGATCGCGCCGGTCGCGACATTGGTGCCCCATTGGCCGATGCCGATGGTGTAGCCGTCGGGCGCGGCCCGCGAGATGCGGCCTTCGCCGATGGTGCCGCCGGCGCCGGTGGTGTTCTCGACGATGACGGTTTGCCCGAGCGCCTCGCCCATGCCCTGCGCGATGATGCGTCCGATCACGTCGGTCGAGCCGCCGACGCTCAGCGGCACCACCAAGGTGATTGGCCGCGACGGATAATCGGCGGCCATGGCGCCGCACGGCAACGCCGCGGCGACGGCTGCGGCAAACAGCAATTTTTTCATGAGACGTTTCTTTCCCTTTTGGCAGGCGGCCATTCTGTATCAGGCCGTCGCCGCGATGCCAAAAATGGCGGGACGCCCGGCGGGTTCTCCGCCGAACGCCCCTTGACATATCAGCCGGCCTATAAGCCGGGTTCTGTAAGGCCTGCTGGCCAAGCGCCAGCAAACGTGACGGCCATTCCTCTGGTACGCCGGTTGCCCGGCGCATCAAGCAACCTACCCGAATGACTGGCCCGGACGGACCTGGCGCTCGCGCGTCAACGTCATTCCTATTCGGTCTTGCTCCCGGTGGGGTTTGCCGTGCCGCCATCGTTGCCGATGGCGCGGTGCGCTCTTACCGCACCGTTTCACCCTTGCCGCTGCTCAATACACAACGCGAGCCGCGGCGGTCTGTTCTCTGTGGCACTGTCCCTGAAGTCTCGCCCGCGAGGGTCCAACTCCGCCGGACGTTATCCGGCACCGTTCGTCCATGGAGCCCGGACTTTCCTCCCCGGCCGCCTTTCGGCATTGGCGCGGGACGGCCGTCCGGCCGACTGACGGGAGAGACATGGAGGGGCTGGAGCGCGGCGTCAAGCGCGGCGTCGCGCAAGATTAACCGTGGGTGCGATAGGCGCCAGGATTTACGCCCATCAGCCGGCGGAACCGCCGGTTGAAGGTCGACAGATCGTTGAAGCCGGCGTCAAAGGCGATGGCCGAGACGGCGTCGCCGCTGCGGCGCAAGCGCACTGCCGCGCGATGCAGCCGCGTGCGTAGGATGAACTGATGCGGCGTCATGCCGATCACCTGACGGAAGGTGCGCAGAAAGTGATACGGGCTCATCGCGGCGTCGCCCGCGAGCGCCTTGAGCGTGAGCGGTTCGTGCGCCTGCGCTTCGATCCGCCGCACCACGGCGGTGATGCGGCGCTCGTCGCGCGTGCTTGGTCGCCGCAGCGGCGCCTGCGCCTCCGTCAGCAGCGTCGCCACCGCGCCCGCAAGACGGATCGCCAGCTCTTCTAACGCTGTGGCATCGCCATCGTCACGCGCCGCCTCGGCGGCGGCGAACAGGGGCATCAGTTGCGGCAACGGCGGCAGGCTGGGCACATCGAAACAGACTGGCCGCGCGCCGTCGACGATTGTCTCGAGATGCTCCGGCTCGAAATGGAAGGCGAGACAGCGATCGCCATGACTGTGCTCGTGGCCGCATTGGAAGCAAGCACCGGCGTTGCCGAGCAGCAGCGCGCCAGGCACCAGCGTGGCCGAACCTTGCCGCGTGCGGTACTGGAATGTGCCGCGCGTCACCGCGGCGATCGAGATTTCCGCGTGCTGTTCCTCGAACGGGCGATCCTGCGGGCCGCTGCTGCAGACAGCGTCGAGCACCCGCCACCCCAGGCCCGATGCGAGGACGTGCGAAGCCAATGCCATGGGAGCAACCTTAGCGGATTTTCGCGCGAAACGGAATCGCAGCGCCGCCAATGCGGAGATGCTGACCCAGGTGCAGTGCATAGCAATTTTTCCCAAGCGCGCATGGGCGGTCATGCGCTAGCAATTCGCGCAATGAAACATCTCGCGAGAGGTTCCACCATGCTTGCTCACGCATCTTCCTTCCTGAAAACCCTGCACAGCGCGGGCGCCGCCGCCGACCGCGCTGGCAAGTTCGCGCTCTACGGCTGGCTGATCGGCGATTGGATTTTTGATGCCGCCGTTCACAAGGACGACGGCACGACCCATCGCGGGCAGGGCGAAATTCATTTCGCCTGGGTGCTGGAAGGCCGCGCCATCCAGGACGTATCGATTCTGCCCGGCATCTTCTACGGCACCACGCTGCGAGTCTATGACCCCGGTATCGATGTCTGGCACATTCTGTGGAGCGATCCGTTGCGCCAATTCTACGCGCGGCAGATCGGTCGCGCGCAAGGGCCCGACATCGTGCAAGTCGGCAAGGCCGATACTGGCGCCACGCTGCGCTGGAGCTTCACCGAGATCAAGCCGAACTCGTTCCGCTGGCTCGGCGAACGCTCGCTCGACGGCGGCACGACATGGCATTTGCAGGCCGAGTACCTCGCCCGCCGCGCGGCGTGAACTATTTCCAGAAACGAAAGAGAAAAACTATGCTCGACCATGTTTCCATCGGCGTGCGTGAGGTCGCCCGAGCGCGGCGCTTCTACGATGCGGCCCTGAAACCCTTGGGCTATACGCGCCTCAGCGAGAGCGCCGATAGTCTGGGTTACGGGCGGGATAGCGTCGCGCTTTGGATCAATGTCGCGGAGCGGCCCGTTGCGCCGGACGAGCGCTCCGGCTTGCACTTTTGTTTCGCGGCGCCGACACGCAAGAGTGTCGATGCATTCCACGCAGCGGCGCTGGCGAGCGGCGGACGCGACAACGGGAAGCCTGGCCTGCGCATCGATTACGGCGCCAATTATTATGCCGCTTTCGCCGCCGATCCCGATGGATATCGAATCGAAGCGCATTGCGGCGCCTCGAGCAGGCTAGGCCAGCGGCGCCGGCCGCGTCTCCAATAGCGCGCGCAGCGTCAGCAGCGTGGAGGCATCGGCGATGCCGTCCACGCGAGCTGGGCGGAAATGGCGCTGGAATGCGGCGATCACGTCGCGCGTGGCGTCGTCGTAGTTGCCGGTCTCCTCGATGCCGTAGCCGTAGCCGCGCAGCGCGCGCTGCAGCCGCGTCACCGCCTCGCCGTTGTCGCCGGGCGCGAGCGCGGGGCCGTCGAGATTGAGCTGGGCCGGCCGCACCCAATGGCCGATGCCGGATTCGTTCAGCAGGTCCCAGGGAAATTTCTCGCCCGGATCCTGCTTGCGCGACGGCGCCACGTCGGAATGGGCAAGCACACGGTTGGCGCCGATCGGCCCGCGCCGGGTGATGATCGAGCGGCAGAGCGAGATCGCCGCCGCGATCTGCCGCAGCGGGAAGTCCGGATAGCCGAATTCGTGCCCCGGATTGACGATCTCGATGCCGATCGAGCATGAATTGATGTCGCTCTCGCCGGCCCAGAACGACACGCCGGCGTGCCAGGCGCGGAATCCTTCCGGCACGCACTGCACGATGCGGCCGTCCTCGAACACGACGTAGTGCGACGACACGTCGCTGTCCGGCGCGCACAGCCGCCGCAGCGCGGCCTCGCCGGTTTTCATGCCTGTGTAATGCAGCAGGATGAGGTCGGGGACGCGGCCCTGCCTGCGCTCGTCATGATTGGGCGAGGGCACGACATCGGCGACGATGAAGGAATCCGGCGGAAAGGCCGACATGAGCCGGAACCAAAATTGAATGCGCGAGGCGCGGGATGCGCAACATTCACCGCGCTTGACTGAAAAAGCAATACGCGGCAGGCGAAGCAAAATTGCGGCCCGGGTGGCGATCGCATCCGGGCCGCCTGAATCAAGGTTGCGCTGACGGACTTAGCGGCCCGTCGGTGGCGTATTGCTCGACGGCCGCGAACCGGCGCCTGGCAAGCCGTTCAGTCCGCCGCCGCCAGGGGCGCCCGAGCCGGTCGTGGTCGGGCGCGGCGGCTCGTAGCGGGCGAACGCCTGCGCCTGTTTGAGTTCGTCCTGGTTGAGGGAGGTCTTGAGCTTGTCGGCGGAGCCGTTCTGCCCTGGCACCACTTCGAACGAAGCCGGCGCCAACGCCACTTCTTTCGCTCCTATGCCGAGAAGGCCGCCGACGCTGACCACATAGGCTTCGATCTTGCCGTCCTTGTCGAACAGAACGTCGCTTATGCTGCCGATCTTCTTGCTGTCGGTGCCCAGCACATCGGTCCCTTTGAATTTGGACGCCAGCCATTGATCGGATTTCTGCGCCGTCACGAAATCCGCCTTGCCGCCGCTTGGCTGGGCAGCGGCCGGCGGGCTGGAACTCGAACTCGGCGGGGAATTTGGCGACTGCGCCAATGCCCCGGATACCATCAGCGCGCCGATGGCCGCGCCGATCATCAGTTTTTTGGTCATGGATCGCCTCCTTGTTCGCGCGTGGAACTTTTGCGCTTATACTTTGGACGGATAGGGCCGTCCGTGTTGGCCCAACTCAGCGACGAAATTCCTTGTTCCGGGAACTTGCCGAATTTGACGCCATTGCCGGGTCGCGGATTTTGCATTGCTGGCGCCCCGCGGCCGGCGTCTGATCGCGCGGAAAGGCGGCCGGCGGCAAGAAATCCTTAAGTTTAAGGGCCGTTAATGAGCTTCCGGCGGTGCGGTGCGTCGGCGTCCCCTAGGAAGGCGCTGGGGCAGGGTCAATTCCATTGATGCCCAGAATATCCCATGATATCCGGCGATTTCTCAACGAGGACGGCGGACCGCTTAAACCATTGCGGCAGCACGGAAATCCCCGGCGTCCGTTCGGCACGCAACGCCCGCGGAGCATAGCAATGACAGCGGGCGGCGAGGGTTTTGCCGCTGCCGGGCGGGCAGCCCTCCACATTCCCGTGCTCGGCCGCCCCGCGGTCGAGTTCCTCAACATTCTTGGCGGCGGCGTCTACATCGACGCGACCTTCGGCGCCGGCGGCTATACGCGCGCCATCCTCACCGCCGCCAACTGCAAAGTAATCGGCATCGACCGCGACCAGGCCGCGATCGCGCTCGGCGCCGATCTGGTGCAGGCGGCAAACGGCCGCCTGACCTTGATCGAGGACCGTTTTTCCAATCTCGACATGATTGCGCGCGACGCCGGCTTCGACGCGGTCGACGGCGTGGTGCTCGACCTCGGCGTCTCCTCCATGCAGCTCGATACCGCCGCGCGCGGCTTTTCGTTCCGCTTGGACGGCCCGCTCGATATGCGCATGGGCGGGCAGGGTCCGAGCGCAGCCGACGTGGTCGCCGGCGCAAACGAGCGCGATCTCGCCAACATCATTTTCATCCTCGGCGAAGAGCGGCACTCGCGCGCGGTCGCGCGCGCCATCGTCAAGGCGCGCACGGCGGCGCCGATCCTTACGACGCGAGCGCTGGCCGAAATCGTTGGCTCGGTGGTGCGTTCGCGGCCGGGCGACATTCACCCGGCGACCCGCACGTTCCAGGCGCTGCGCATCTTCGTCAACGACGAACTCGGCGAATTGGTCGAGGCGCTGCAAGCCGCCGAGCGCATCCTCAAGCCGCACGGCCGCCTGGTCGCGGTGTCGTTCCATTCGATCGAGGACCGCATCGTCAAGTCGTTTCTCGGCGGCCGCGGCGAAACGCGCGCCGGCTCGCGCCATGCGCCGGAGCTCAAGCGCCCGGCGCCGACCTTCCGCGCGCTCACCAAGCGGCCGGTCGTCGCCGATGACGGCGAGATTGCCCGCAACCCGCGCGCCCGCTCCGCCAAGCTGCGCGCCGCCGAACGCGCCGAAGCGCCCGCGCGTGAGGACGACGCGGCCGATCTGCTGCCGCGTCTGCCGGCCTTGGCCGATATCGTGAAGGGGCCCTGAGCATGCGCCTTCTCAATATCATGGTGATCGGCGCGCTGATCCTGGCGGCCTCCTTCGTGTACAAGATCAAATTCGATTCGACGTTGCAGGCCGAACGCGTGGCCAAGGTCGCCGGCCAATTGCGCCGCGAGCGCGACGCCATCGCGGCGCTGCGCGCCGAATGGGCGAAGCTCGATACCCCGGGCCGCATCCAGGGCTTGGCCGGCCGTCATCTGGCGTTGCAGCCGATCCAGCCGGCGCAGTTCGACAACCTCGACCGGCTGCCCGATCGCCAGCCTGTCGGTACCCCGGGCAACGATCCGATCGGCGCCATGCTCGCTCCGGCCGCGCCCGATACGACCGGCAGCGTGCCGGCGCAGCGGTGACCCGATGAACGCCGTAGCGAAATCCGCCGACACCCGCTGGCAGCGCTTCATGCGCTCGTTTCTCTATGGCCGCGACGTCGACCGCAACGTGAAGGCCAAGGCGCGGCTCGGCCTTGCCATCGTCGCCTTCGCCGCCATCTACGGCGTCATCGGTTTGCGCCTTGTCATGTTCGCGGAGCAGAGCGACGGCCACGGCGTGCGCCGCAGCGTCGGCCAGGACGCGCTCGCCACCGCGCGCCCCGATATCCTCGACCGCAACGGCCAGATTCTCGCCACCGACATCAAGGCGCCGTCGCTGTTCGCCGAACCGCGCAAGCTCATCGACGTCGACGAGGCCGAAGAGCTGCTCACGGCGGTCATGCCCGATCTCGACGCCACCGAGGTTCGCGAGCGCCTGTCGTCGAAGCGCGGCTTCGTCTGGCTCAAGCGCGAGATCACGCCGAAGCAGCAGCAGGAGATTCACCGGCTCGGCATTCCCGGCGTCGGCTTCCTCATCGAGAACAAGCGCGTTTATCCGAACGGCCCCGTAGTCTCGCACGAGATCGGGCACGTCAATATCGACAACCAGGGCATCGCCGGCATCGAGAAATGGCTGGACGGGCAGGGGCTCGCCGCGCTGCACATGGCGGGGCTCGCCACCGACCGGTTGCAGAAGCCGGTCAATCTCGCGCTCGATCTGCGCGTGCAGTTCGCGTTGCGCGACGAACTCGTCGCCGCGCGCGAGAAGTTCAAGGCCAAGGCTTCGTCCGGCGTCGTCCTCAACGTCAATACCGGCGAGATCGTCGCGCTGGTGTCGGAGCCCGACTACGATCCCAACAACCCGCGCGAGGCGAACGACCCGACCCGCATCAACCGGCTCACCACCGGCGTCTACGAGATGGGCTCCAGCTTCAAGGTGCTCACCGTGGCGATGGCGCTGGATTCCGGCAAGGCGACGCTTGCCTCGACTTTCGATGCCAGCCATCCGTTGCAATACGGCCGCTTCGCCATCCACGATTACGAGCCGAAGCACCGCGCGCTTTCGGTGCCGGAGATTTTCACCTATTCGTCGAACATTGGCGCCGCGCGCATGGCGCTCGCCGTCGGCGTCCAGGGCCATCAGGCCTTCTTGCGCAAGATGGGCCAACTCGACCGGCTACGCACCGAGCTGCCGGAAAGCGCCGAGCCCATCGTTCCCAAGCATTGGGGCGAGCTCAACACCGTCACCATCGCCTTCGGGCATGGCCTGTCGGTGGCGCCGCTGCAGGCGGTGATGGGCATCGCGGCCACCGTTAATGGCGGGCGGCTTATTCCACCGACTTTCCTCAGGCGCAACGAGAGCGAGGCGAACGCGCTGGCCAAGCAGGTGCTCAAGCCCGAGACCAGCCGCGCCATGCGCTATCTGATGCGGCTCAACGCCGAGAAGGGCACAGCCACCAAGGCCAACGTGGATGGCTACTATATCGGCGGCAAGACCGGCACGGCCGAAAAGGTCGTCAACGGCCGTTATTCAAAGCACAAGCTGCTGACCGATTTCATGGCCCTGCTGCCGGCGGACAAGCCGAAATATCTGATGATGATCATGCTCGACGAGCCGCAGCCGACGGCGGAAACCCATGGCTTCGCCACCGCCGGCTGGAATGCCGCGCCGACCGCCGCCAAGGTGATCGCGCGGATTGCGCCGCTGCTCGATATCGAGCCGCGCTTCGATCTGCCCAAGGCCGACCAGTTGATCCTGGCCAGGGCAACCGAAAGCCGCTAACTCGGCGCCAGGTTCCCCTCCCCCTTGTGGGGAGGGGTTAGGGGTGGGGGTCGTAGCGGCGGCGGAAAACGCAGCCACCCCCCCTCCCTAACCCTCCCCCACAAGGGGGGAGGGAACGGAGAGTCAGTTACGCGCCTTTAGAGCTACAATCGCCGCAAATGAAGCTCGCCGATCTGCCGCTGGAGAATGCCCGCTTCGAGCCGCGTTTCGCGGCGCTTGAGCTTGCCGGCATTGCCGCCGACAGCCGCAAGGTCAAACCGGGTTTTCTGTTTTTCGCCATCGCCGGCGCCAAAGCCGACGGCGCGCATTTTGCCAGACAGGCGGTCGCGGCCGGTGCGGTGGCAGTCGCCGCCGAGCAGCGTCCGGACGGACTGCCCGCCGATGTCGCTTTCGTGCCGGTGGCGAATGCCCGCCGTTCGCTTTCGCTGGCGGCGGCGAAATTTTTTCCGCGTCAGCCCGGTATCATCGCTGCGGTCACCGGCACCAGCGGCAAGACCTCGGTTGCCGCCTTCACGCGGCAGATCTGGGCCGCGCTCGGATTGCAGGCCGCCAGCATCGGCACCATTGGCGTGGTCTCGCCGGCGGGGGAGGAATACGGCTCGCTCACAACGCCCGATCCGGTCGCGCTGCACCGCATGCTCGACCGATTGACGAGCGAGGGAGTCAGCCATCTGGCACTGGAAGCCTCCTCGCATGGGCTCGACCAGCACCGGCTCGACGGCGTGCGCATCGCTGCCGGCGCTTTCACGAATCTGTCGCGCGACCATCTCGATTATCACCCGACCATCGAGGCTTACCTCGCCGCCAAGCTGCGCCTGTTCAACGAGTTGATCATGCCGAAGGGCACCGCGGTCATCGATGTCGACGATTGCTACGCCGCGCAGGTGATCGATGCTGCGAAAAAGCGCGGCCTCAAGATCATGACGGTCGGCGTCGCCGGCGACGATATCAAGCTCACCGGCGGCGTTATCGACGGCTTCGCGCAAGTCGTCACGCTCGCCCACGGTGGCCGCACATATAAAGTGAAGGTGCCGCTGGTAGGCAGCTTTCAGGTGCAGAACGCGGCGGTCGCCGCCGGACTTGCGATCGCGACCGGCGCCGAGCCGGGGCGCGTGTTTGCCGCGCTGGAGCACCTCAACGGCGCCAAAGGCCGGCTCGAACTGGCCGGCGCCAAGAACGGCGCGCCGATATTCATCGACTACGCGCACAAGCCGGACGCGCTCAAGAAAGCGCTCGAAGCGTTGCGTCCCTATGCCGGCGGCAAGCTGGTCGTCGTGTTCGGCGCCGGCGGCGATCGCGACGCGGGCAAGCGTCCGATCATGGGCCGGATCGCCGCGGAAAATGCCGACCGCGTCATCGTCACCGATGACAATCCGCGCAGCGAGCGGCCGGCCGCGATCCGTGCCGCCATTCTTGCTGCGGCGCCGGGCGCAACCGAGATCGGCGACCGCGCCGAGGCGATCCGCAAAGCCATCGCCGACCTGAAATCCGGCGACGCGCTGCTGATTGCCGGCAAGGGCCATGAGACCGGTCAGATCGTCGGCAATCGGGTCTTGAAATTTTCCGATCACGACGCGGTCGCAGCGGCGTTGAAGGATGGCGTGGCATGAGAAATTCAATGAGCGAGCCGCATCCACGCTTGCCCTCCCCCTTGTGGGGAGGGCGGCGAGCGACCGAAGGTCGCGAGCGGGTGGGGGTCATCGCATTTGCGCTCGGCTCGCGATTACCCCCACCCCGCTCACCTCGCTGCCGCTCGGTGAGCGACCCTCCCCACAAGGGGGAGGGTAAGAGAAGCGCGATGGGTGCGGCACAATGACCGCGTTGTGGACCGTCGACGATATGGCCAGGGCTATGGCAGCGGAAAAATCCGGCGCGCTGCCGGCCGATGTGCCGGGTCTGTCGATCGACAGCCGCACGCTCGGAAAGGGCGATGCGTTCTTTGCCATCACCGGCGACAATCGCGACGGCCACGGCTTCGTTGAGGCGGCGCTCAAGTCAGGCGCCGGCGCCGCGGTGGTCGCGCGCGCCAAATATGGGCAATTTGCCGCCGATGCGCCGCTGCTGATTGTGGCAGACGTGCTTGAGGCGTTGCGCGATCTTGCCCGCGCCGCGCGCGCGCGGGCGCGCGCGAAAATCATCGCCGTCACCGGCTCGGTCGGCAAGACCGGCACCAAGGAGGCGTTGCGGCTTGCGCTTTCCGCCGACGGCGAGACCCATGCGTCCGCCGCCTCCTACAACAATCATTGGGGCGTGCCGCTGTCGCTGGCGCGCTGTCCGGCGGGCGCGAAATACGCGGTGTTCGAAATCGGCATGAGCCACCCCGGCGAGATCACGCCGCTCACCAAGTTGGTGCGCCCGCATGTGGCGATCGTCACGGCCATCGCGCCGGTGCATCTGGAGTTTTTCGGCACGCTGAAGAAGATCGCCGACGCCAAGGCGGAAATCTTTTCAGGCCTCGAGCCGGGCGGCGCCGCCGTGCTCAATCGCGATAACCGGCAATATGCGCAGCTTGCCAAGGCCGCGGCGGCGGCCGGCGTCACCCGCATCGTTTCGTTCGGCGCCAATGCTCGGGCCGATGCGCGGCTGTTGAAGCACTCGCTACAGGCGGAATCCTCGACCGTCGAAGCGCGCATCCTCGGGCAAAGCATCACCTACAAGCTGGGCGCCCCCGGCAAGCACCTCGTGCTCAATTCGCTCGCAGTGCTGGCGGCTGCCGCGCTGGCCGGCGCCGATCTGGCGCTGGCCGCGCTCGCGCTCAACAATCTCAAGCCCGCGACCGGCCGCGGCACGCGCATGTCCCTGGGTCTGCCCGGCGGCAGTGCGTTGCTGATCGACGAAAGCTACAACGCCAACCCCGCCTCCATGGCCGCCGCCATCGCGCTACTCGGCCAGGCCGCGGTCGGCAGACAGGGCCGCCGCATCGCCGTTCTAGGTGACATGCTGGAACTGGGCGGGCAGGGGCCGGCGCTGCACCGCGGTCTTGCCGCGCCGATCGAGGCCGCCGGCATCGACCTGGTGTATTGCAGCGGGCCGCTGATGCGCGCGCTTTGGGAGGCCCTTCCCTCTGGCCGCCGGGGCGGCTATGCCGAGACCGCGGCGGCGTTGGAGCCGGCCGTGCTCGCCGCCATCCGCGCCGGCGATGCGGTGATGGTGAAGGGCTCGCTGGGCTCGAAAATGGGGCCAATCGTCAAGACGCTGGAACGACAATTCGCCGGACCGGCCGCGATCGAGCAGGCGCCGATACAAAGCTAGGTTCGACTTCGATGTTTTATTGGCTGACCGAATTCTCCGACAAGATTTCGTTCCTCAACGTCTTCCGTTACATCACGTTCCGCACCGGCGGCGCCGTCGTGACCGGGCTGGTGTTTGTGTTCCTGTTCGGCAGCCCGATGATCGACCTCTTGCGCCTCAAGCAGGGCAAAGGCCAGCCGATCCGCATCGACGGTCCGCAATCGCATCTGGTCAGCAAGAAGGGAACGCCCACCATGGGCGGGCTGATGATCCTTTCCGGCTTGCTGGTCTCGACCGTGCTGTGGGCGAACCCGACCAGCCCCTATGTGTGGATCGTGCTCGGGGTGACGCTCGCTTTCGGGCTGGTTGGCTTTTACGACGACTACCTGAAGGTCACCAAGCAGAGCCACACCGGCTTTGCCGGCCGCACGCGCCTCATGGCCGAGGCGCTGGTCGCGGTCGTCGCGTGCATCGCGCTGTCGCATCTCGGCAAGGGGCCGATCGCCACCTCGCTGGTGTTCCCGTTCTTTAAGGAACTGGTGGTCAATCTGGGTTGGGCTTTCGTGCTGCTCGGCACCTTCGTGATCGTCGGTGCCGGCAATGCGGTCAACCTCACCGACGGGCTCGACGGCCTCGCCATTGTGCCGGTGATGATCGCGGCGGCGACCTTCGGTCTGATCTCGTATCTCGCCGGCAACTTGGTGTTCGCCGACTATCTGCAAATCCATTACGTGGCGGGAACCGGCGAGCTGGCCGTGCTGTGCGGCGCGGTGATCGGCGCGTCGCTGGGATTCCTGTGGTTCAACGCGCCGCCGGCCTCGATCTTCATGGGCGATACCGGCTCGCTGGCGCTCGGTGGCATGCTCGGCGCGGTGGCGGTGGCGATCAAGCACGAGATCGTGCTGGCCATCGTCGGCGGGCTGTTCGTGCTGGAGGCGGTGTCGGTGATCGTGCAGGTGGTTTCGTTCAAGCTCACGGGAAAACGCGTGTTCAAGATGGCGCCGATCCACCATCACTACGAGCAGCTCGGCTGGACCGAGCCGCAGATCGTGATCCGGTTCTGGATCGTCGCCGTGGTGCTGGCGCTTGCCGGGCTGGCGACGCTGAAGTTGAGATGAGATTCTAGGACGCGCGGCAATTTCCCTCTTCACCTCCCCCTGGAGGGGGAGGTCGGTCCGCGAAGCGGACCGGGAGGGGGTGACAGTGCAAAAAGTTCACCCCACCCCGGCGGACTTCGTCCGCCGACCCTCCGCCCTCCAGGGGAGGGTTGGACCGAGTTCGCCGGTCGCACAGATGATCCCCATCACCACCTTCGCCGGCAAAACAATCGCGGTCTTCGGCCTCGGCAGCTCCGGGCTGTTGTCGGCACGCGCGCTGGTCAAAGGCCGCGCAGAGGTCGTCGTCTATGACGACAACGAAAAAAGCGTGGCTGAAGCGAAAGCCGCCGGACTCGAATACGCAGGATCTGCGCACGCTCGATTGGTCGAGGGTTCTGCGCTGGTGCTCACCCCCGGCGTGCCGCTCACGCATCCGGTGCCGCATTGGGCCGCGGCGCTCGCGCGCGCCGCCAAGGTCGAGATCATCGGCGACATTGAATTGTTTTGCCGCGAGCGCGCGCAAGCCGGACCGCGGTGCCCGCTCGTCGCCATCACCGGCACCAACGGCAAATCCACCACCACGGCGCTGATCGCGCATCTCATCAAAAGCGCCGGCCGCGACGCGCAGATGGGCGGCAATATCGGCGTGCCGGTGCTGGCGCTCGAGCCGTTCGCAGCGGGCCGTGTCTACGTGCTCGAAGTCTCGTCCTACCAGATCGATCTCGCGCCCTCGCTGAAACCCACCGTCGGCATTCTGCTTAACGTGACGGAAGACCATCTCGACCGCCACGGCACGATGGAAAATTATGCCGCCATCAAGGAGCGGTTGGCGGCCGGCGCCGACACCGCGGTGATCGGCGTCGACGACGAATGGACGCGTGCGGCGGCCGACCGCATCGCGCGCGCCGGCAAAAAAGTCGTGCGCGTGTCGGTCGAGGTGCCGCTGCGCGACGGCTACTACGCGGAAGGCAGCCGCATTTTGCGCGCCGCCGGCGGCAAGGCGCAGGAAGTTGCGCAACTCGCTGGCATCGGCAGTCTGCGCGGCGCGCACAATGCACAGAACGCCGCCTGCGCGGTCGCCGCCTGCGTCGCGCTTGGCCTCGACCTGCCGGTGATTCAGAAGGGGCTTGCGACGTTTCCCGGGCTCGCGCACCGCATGCAGCCGCTCGGCCGCAAGGGAAATGTGCTGTTCGTCAACGACTCGAAAGCGACCAACGCGGATTCCGCCGCCAAGGCGCTGGCGAGCTTTCAGGACATTTTCTGGATCGCCGGTGGCAAGCCCAAGACCGGCGGCATTGAAAGCCTGGCCGAATTCTTCCCGCGTATTGCCAAGGCCTATCTGATCGGCGAGGCGGCCCAAGGTTTCGCCAAGACACTGGACGGCAAGGTGCCTTACGAGATCGCCGGTGTGCTATCGGCGGCGACCGCCGCCGCCGCGCGCGATGCCGCGGCCTCGGGCCTGACGGAACCGGTGGTGCTGCTGTCGCCGGCCTGCGCCTCGTTCGACCAGTACCCGAACTTCGAGGTGCGCGGAAAGGCGTTCACCGATTTGGTGCAGGCGATACCGGGGGTGACTTCACCCCGGCTTGCTTCGCTCGCCGACCCTCCCCCTCCAGGGGAGGGTGGAAGCGCGCGCCACCATTAATGCTTCCTAAACCGTGACGCGTCAGCTTGGCCGGCGGGAACGGGACATGGTTTCGCGCGCACAACGCACGCCCTTCGGCGAATGGTGGTGGACGGTCGACCGGCTGACGCTCGCCGCCCTCGGCGCGCTGATGCTGGCCGGCATCGTGCTCTCGCTCGCGGCCAGCCCGCCGGTCGCCGGCCGGCTCGGGCTCGACCCGTTTTATTTCGTCAACCGGCACATTCTCTATCTGATCCCGACCGTCGCCATCATGCTGGCGGTGTCGTTTCTCAATCCGCGCCAGATCCGGCGTCTCGCGCTGGTCGTGTTCGCGGTCAGCCTGATCATGGTGGCGGCGACGCCGTATTTCGGCGCCGAGATCAAGGGCGCGCGGCGCTGGCTGATTATCTTCGGCGTCAACATCCAGCCCTCGGAATTCCTGAAGCCGGCCTTCGTCATCCTGGTCGCCTGGCTGTTCGGTGAATCCGCCAAACGCGCCGACATGCCCGCCAATGCGTTTTCGCTCGCGCTGCTTTTGGTCGTGGTCGCGCTCCTGGTGATGCAGCCCGACTTCGGCCAGACCATGCTGGTGGTGCTGGTGTGGAGCGCGCTGTTTTTCATGGCCGGCATGCGGCTGATCTGGGTGTTCGGCATTGCCGGCATCGCCGGCGTCGGGCTGACCGCCGCCTATTTCACCGTGCCGCACGTGGCGAGCCGCATCCAGAAGTTCCTCAACCCGGCGTCGGGCGACACCTTCAATATCGATATCGCCACCGAGAGCTTCATGCGCGGCGGCTGGTTCGGCCGCGGCCCGGGCGAGGGTACGGTGAAGCGGCTTTTGCCGGAGAGCCACACCGACTTCGTGTTCGCGGTGGCGGCGGAAGAATTCGGCGTCGCGCTGTGTCTCGCGCTGGTGGCGCTGTTCGCCTTCATCGTCATTCGCGCGCTGGTGCGCGCCATGCGCAACGACGACGCCTTCACGCGCTTTGCCGCCGCCGGCCTCGCCATTTTGTTCGGTACGCAGTCGGCCATCAACGTGGCGGTGAACCTGCACCTCATCCCAGCCAAGGGCATGACGCTGCCGTTCATCTCCTATGGCGGCTCCTCGATGCTTTCGCTCGCCTACGCCATGGGCATGCTGCTGGCGCTGACCCGCGAGCAGCCGCGCACGGCTATGCTGACCGCGCCGGAGCCGGTTGCAGCAGGCGGCACGGTCTGAGTTTTTTCGTCATGCCCGGCCTTGTGCCGGGCATCCACGTCTTGCTTTGCTGATTGAAAGACGTGGATGGCATCGGAAGTCGGGCTGGCCCGACTTCCGCCAGGTTTAGCTGCCGCAAGTCGGGTAAACCCGACTTGCGGTGCCGAGCCCGGCCATGACGGTGGAGAGATCATTGGCTGCGGCAAGCGACAATAACAACCTCATCCTTCTCGCGGCCGGCGGAACCGGCGGGCACCTGTTTCCGGCGCAAGCGCTGGCCGACGCCTTGCAGAAACGCGGCGCCATCGTCGAACTCGCGACCGATGCGCGCGCGGCGCATTTCAAATTTCCGGCGCGCGCCGTTCACCTCATCCCGAGCGCGACCTTGCGCGGCCGTAACCCGTTTGCGCTGGCGCGCACCGGAGCGCTGCTCACGTTCGGCACCGCCCAGGCGTGGTCGATGCTGGGACGCGTGCGTCCGGCCGTCGCGGTCGGATTCGGCGGTTACCCGACTGTGCCGCCGCTGATGGCGGCATCGCTGCGCGGCATCCCGACGGTGCTGCACGAGCAAAACGGCGTCATGGGCCGCGCCAATCGTTTGCTGGCCGGCCGCGTTACGGAGATCGCCACCGGCTTTCGCACGCTGGCGAAGCTCGATCCGCGCTGGCAGGGAAAATTGTCCTTCACCGGCAATCCAATTCGCAGCTGAGGTGATAGCGGCGGCGGCGACGCCCTACGCGCCGCCGGAAGCAAGCGGAAAGTTGCGCCTGCTGGTGTTTGGCGGCAGCCAGGGCGCGCGCGTCATGTCGGAGATCGTGCCGGGTGCGATCGCAAAGCTCGCGCCCGACGTTCGAGCGCGGCTTTCGATCGTGCAGCAGGCGCGCGCCGAGGATCTCGATAGCGTGCAGGCCGGCTATGCCAAACTAGGCGTCGATGCTGAGTGCGCGCCGTTCTTCGCCGACCTGTCGGCGCGCATGGCCGCCGCTCATCTTATTGTGTCACGCTCAGGCGCATCGACCGTCGCCGAGCTTTCCACTATCGGCCGGCCGGCGATCCTGGTGCCGCTGCCGCATTCCTTGGATCAGGATCAGTTCGTCAATGCCGGTGTACTGGAAGCGGCCGGCGGGGCGATCCGGATCGAGCAGCGCGATTTCACGCCCGATCGCGCTGGCCTCGGAGATCGCGGCATTGGCGGGCGACCCGGCGCGCCTCGCCGGCATGGCCCAGGCCGCCAAATCGGCCGGCGCCATCGACGCCGCCGAAAAGTTGGCGGATTTGGTCTTAAAAGTGGCGAACTTTTCTTCACCTCTCCCATAGGGAGAGGTCGCCCGCCGAAGCTTTAGCGAAGGCGGGCGGGTGAGGGGTTACAGACTATCGATACTCCTAGACCCCCTCACCCCGACCCTCTCCAGTCGAAGTCGGATTTATCCGACTTCGACCAATCTAAGGTGCCCAACTCGGGTAAACCCGAGTTGGGATGGGGAGAGGGAGTAACATCGAATTCGCGGCACCTTAAGCATTCCGGTAAGAACCGGCCTCGGCCGGTCTTGATTTCCGCCTTCCAGCTCTTGCATTGAGCACGCCTGATAGTGAGGGCGACCTTATGAAACTGCCGCGCGACATCGGGTCTGTGCATTTCGTCGGTCGTCGATCCCTAGCAACTGTGGCAGGAAAGACAAAGCGTCGAGAAATTCGGAACGTGCGTCGGCAGAAAACTTGTGACCAAACATGCGCACTGGTATCGTCGATATTAAGGGGCGGCTGAAGCGACTTATTTGCGCGTGAGGGAATAGGGCTGTCAGATGAGGAAGTTGATATCGGGCTTTATCACAGTCGTCTTCGCCATCGCCGCCGGGTATGCAATGGCTGCCGATTTGCCGGCGCGGCTGCCTTACAAGGCGCCCTATGCGGTTCCATTCAGCTGGACCGGCTTTTATGCCGGAGCGCACCTTGGCGGCGCTTTCGCCAAGAGCACCTGGACCGACACGGGATTTCCCGGTGGCACTCCCGGGGTGAATGACGCGAACCCTGCGCCCACGGGTTTCGTTGGCGGAGGTCAGATTGGATACAACTATCAACTCGATCGTCTGGTCCTTGGAATCGAAGCCGACGGCAGCTGGGCAAGCATGAAAGACACCGTCGGCGGCTGCTTTCAGGACCCCACGGAATCGTGCACGACGAAGGCCGATTGGTTTGCGACCTTGACCGGCCGCGCGGGGTTCGCCTGGGACCGGGCGCTGCTCTATGCCAAGGGTGGCGCCGCCTGGGGACACTTCAAATACGAGAATCCTTGCCCGACCTGTGTTTCGACTGACTATTTCGCCAGCGAGACGCGATCCGGGTGGACGGCTGGGGCCGGAATCGAATATGCGTTTACCGATCATTGGTCGGCGCGGCTCGAATATGACTATCTCGATTTCGGGACCCGCACCCCGACGTTCGTCGGCAATGCCGGCGATATCTTCACCGAAGACATCACCAACCGCGTTCACATGGTGACGCTCGGGGTGAATTACCTGTTCGGTTGGCCGCGCTGAGCCGGCGTATTGTCTGCAAAGCGTGGCGCAGAGTGAACTCACGGACCGGCAGGATAGGTCAGAGATCCATCGGGCCCGGGTTTGGCCGCATCCGTCAGGCGGGCGCTTTCAATCCGGTTTGTTCCGAGAATATGAAACACGCTCTCGCCTGCCGCGATCAGATAGTCCGCTATGATCCGCCGGTGGCATTGCCACCAGACCGCCTCGGCGCACATGATCGCGCACGGGGCGACGCGGCCCAGATCGCGTAATGTCATCAGCCCGATGCGGAAGCTCTCGCTCATGGCGTAATCCGCGTAATTGTGAAAGCTTTTGTTCTGCCAAAACGCATTCACTTCTCCGGGCACGTCGGGCTTATGGCCGCGCAGTCCGCCGAGCGCAGCGATGTGTTGATATCCGATCTGAAAGTCCGACAACGTTTCGGGAAGCACCTCGCGATTGTATTGCGGATTGGTGCGCGAGCGCGGAATGGTGCGAACATCGACAACAAGCCGGACGCCGGCCTTTCGCAGCAATTCCACGAAGTCTGCGATGGTGCGGGTGGAATGGCCGACGGTGAAAAACGGCAACGTCATGGCCATCCGTTCAGCGACGATGTTTCAGCGCGGAGGCCTTATGCAAGGCGACGTGGTCGGTCTTGTCGCTCTTGATCTCGTATTGAGGGTCACCCTTGTTTGCGTGATGGGTGTAGCCTTTGTAGTTCAAATCCTTGGTGTGCACTCTCACGATTCTGCCGCTGACGCGGCCGGCCTCGGAATTCCAGCCTACATGATCGCCGACCTTGAATGGCGTTTCGCGAAGGCGGCTCATCGGCTTCTCCTCGGGTCCCCTCTCGGGCATGACCTTGCCCTTTGGGCCCGATCGATCGTACCCCTCGGTGCGCATTTCCGGCAGGCCTCGTTCGGCCGGCAACGATCGAAACCAGTTCAAATCCATTTGGTTCCGCAGCCGGTCCCGCTCCGACGGGCTGCCGGATACTGTTGCGGCTATTGTCGCTTCCGCCCAATAGACCTCGGTTGCCATGCCGCGCGAAGCAGGGGCACTCAGTATTCACCATGGATTTAACATTCCAATGGCTTGCCATAAACAGATGTCAGTGATTACTGGATTATCCGCTGGAGCCTGCCCCCGCGCAGGCGGGGGCGGATGACGACAGCAGGGGCTAGGCGGATTTCCATGAAACTGCCGCGCGACATCGGTCCGGTGCACTGGTGCCGAATGGATCGGTCGTGAATGACCCAAAGATGGGGTAATCGGCCGGCAGCTTGTGGATAGCTGAAGATTTTGGGTGCTGCGCTTCAGGCTGATGGTGAAACGAGGTCCGTGGTCACGGCCTCAAGCATCAGAAGGAGAAGCGCAGCATGGATCACTTTGCCGGACTAGACGTATCAGTCAAGGAGACCAGCATCTGCATTGTGGATGACACGGGCAGGATCGTCCGGGAAATAAAGGTAGCGAGCGAACCGGAAGATCTGCTTCGGGTGCTGGCGAACCCTGATTACCACTTCAAGCGGATCGGACTGGAAGCGGGGCCGCTATCACAATGGCTTTACAGCGGATTGGCCGAAGCAGGCTTGCCAGCGATCTGCGTCGAGACGCGGCACATGCGGGCGGTGTTGCAGGCACAGATCAACAAGACCGACCGCAACGATGCACGCGGGATTGCGCAGATGATGCGGGTGGGGCTTTATCGTCCAGTGCATGTGAAGACATTGCGCAGTCAGAAACTACGAATGCTGTTGACCCATCGCAAGCTGCTGCAGTCGAAGGCCATCGCCATCGAGAACGACCTGCGCGGTACTTTGCGTAACTTTGGCCTCAAAGTGGGTATCGTGGGGACGGTAAAGTTCGAGACGCGCATCAAGGAGCTGGTCGAGAACATCCCCGACTTAGTAGTGCTGGTCGAACCGCTACTCGTCGTTCGGCGGGTACTTCGCGAGCAGTTCGTCATCCAGCACCGCCGCTTGCTGGCCATCGTGCGGGACGATGGGGTGTGTCGGCGCCTGATGACAGTGCCTGGTGTCGGCCCGGTCGTGGCGCTGACCTATCGCGCCACCGTCGACGTGCCCGCCCGCTTCCGTAAGTCCAAGGCGGTCGGGGCGGTGTTGGGACTGACGCCATCCAAGTATCAATCGGGAGAGATCGATCGGAGCGGCAGAATATCACGCTGCGGCGACGAGATGATGCGGGCGATGCTCTACGAAGCAGCCCATATCATGCTGACCCGCACCAACAAATGGTCCTGGCTAAAGGCCTGGGCGATGAAGATCGCCAGGCACCGCGGCATGAAGAAGGCGATCGTCGCACTGGCGCGCCGGCTGGCCGTGATCATGCACCGTCTAGGGGTTGATGGCACCGAGTTCCGCTGGACCAGGGAAGAAGTCGCAGCGGCATGAGAACCGTTCAGGATCAATTACGATAGGAGAACACTCGAGCTCCACCGAGCGGTGGAATGATGTCCCTCGCGGGACGATGGATGAGGTGAGTTCGTATGTCCGCTTGGACCTGCCGTTCGTCTGACGGCAAGGCCGCCCCAAAGATTGTTCCGCCTCGTCCTCGAATCCCATGATGGAAGGGCCGTGGTGCCGATTCCGAAGAGAAGCACGACCCGTGAGCGACATCGACGCCGCAGTGATGGATAGTCTGAAAGCGCTTGACCCCAACCGGCCGATTAGAGAAGCGGACATCGGGTATCGCGGGTTGGCTTATTCGGCCTTCGTTGGCTGAGGCACTTGGTAGCCGGCTTGGCCCCCACGATTGATCGCCTGTTGCAATAATCCCGACGCTTTGGCGTACTCGATAAACTCGCTGATATAGGCCAACCGTGCCCTCTGACCCTTCGCGACCACCACTGCCGGAAGGTTGACGCCAAAGTGGCCCTCAAGCACGCGCGAGCCGGGCAGGTGAGCGGAATAATCCAGAAGCACTGGTCGCACCGATGCCCATGCATCCACGCGTCCACTGCCTAGCAATTTAAAAGCACCGTCCGGGCTATCGGCGGCGATCATCTCGGCATGTTTGAGGATGCGGCCCAGAGTGAGGGTGGACGCGTGTTTGTCGACTGCAGCGATGCGAATGCCCCGGTTATCGGCGTCGTGGATACTGCGGATCGCGGAACGCTTACGCACCAGATACGTATATTCAACGCGCACAAATGGCGGCGAGAAGCCTTCAACCTCGCCAGCACGCGCGGGATCAAAGCCCAGAAATGCAATATCGCATTTGCCGTCATTCATGGACTTAACGACCGCTGGTGGCGTGGATAACTCCAGCAGCACGGCCTTCACCCCGATGCGCGTGGCGAGTGCACGCGCGATTTCCACCCACGCGCCCTTCAGCGCTCCCGTCTTCTCATCTTTATAATATTGTGGAGGGAACAGGCCGAACCGAATCTTCCCGGCGCGAACGAGGTCGGCGATCCGTGGATCGTGCGACACCCGTTCGTCCGCCATGATCGTTACGCTAAATCTTGATGTGCGCCGTCTGAATCACATTGGCCCACTTCTCGGCGTCACGGGCAATCCGTTGACCAAACTCAGCTCCGGAGCGCGCAACGACGCTCTCACCCAGTTCGACTAGCCGAGCGTGCAACTGTGGGTCGACGAGCCCTGCATTGATTTCCGCGTTGAGCCTGTTGACAATTTCCGGCGCTGTACCCTTCGGCGCGACGATTCCAAACCACTGACTTGCTTCATAGCCCGATACGACTTCGCCAGCCGCGGGAATGTTTGGTAACACCGCCGCGCGTGTTTCTGACGTCACCGCGAGCGCGCGGATTTTCTCCGCTTTGATGAAAGACAGCGATGCAGCCGGTCCCATGAACGCAACCTGGACCTGTCCACCCATGAGGTCGGTGAGCGCCGGTGCGCCGCCGCGATAGGGCACGTGGACCATATCGATGCCTGCCATTAGCTTGAACAACTCACCGGCGATATGCGGAACGGACCCATTGCCGGGTGATGCCATATTGAGCTTGCCGGGATTTGCTTTCGCGTAGGCGATGAATTCCGGAAGCGTCCTGGCCGGAAGTGACGGATTGACGCTCAAGATGATCGGCTCTTGTCCAATCATCGCGACCGCCGTGCAGTCGCGAACGAAATTTAGCTTCTCACGCCGCGCGTTGATGACATTCGCCGATGTCGCCATGAAAAGCGTGTAGCCGTCGGCAGGTGAGCGCAACACCATCTCGGCGCCGACGCTGCCTGCATTACCCGGTCGGTTTTCGATCACGACAGGCTGGCTGAGGCGACGCGATAGCCATTCGCCCACCAACCGCGCCAGGATATCGACCGCTCCGCCAGGCGCCAGGCCAACGACCAGTCGCACCGGCCGCGCCGGATAGGCCTGCGCTGCAGCGATCCGCGGCAGGATCGGAGCCGCAGTTGCGCAAAGCCCGAGACGCAGAAACTCGCGACGTGCCAGCGACCTCATGCTGGCGCCATTGTTCGCGATATCTGGCTGCTTGGGCATGGTTTGCTCCTCCGGGGTGCGCAGCGGACATTACGGGCTGCATCCGAGTTGGCGCGACGCTAGGCCATTCGCACATAACAGGGTAATGCTATTATTCGATCAGCCCATATCGGAACTGAGAAGGGGGCCGTCATGCGCTGGACCGACCGGATTGGACGCCGCCTCAAGCTCAACGACCTGCATGTCTTGATGGCCGTGATTCAGTCCGGGAGCATGGGCATGGCGGCCGCCCAGCTGCACACGTCCCAGTCGGCCATTTCAAGATCCATCGCAGACCTCGAACATACCCTCGGCGTGCGCCTTCTCGATCGCGGTCCAAAGGGGGTAGAGCCGACGAAATACGGCCGCGCGTTGCTCGACTGTGGCGTGGCTGTCTTCGACGATCTTCGCCAGGGCGTGAAGAACATCGACTTTCTCGCTGACCCAGCGACGGGCGAAATCAGGATCGGGGGAAACGAAGCGATCATCGCGGGTCTGCTGCCAACTGTCTTCAGTCAACTTCGCCGCCGATATCCCGGGATCGCAATTCACGTGGACCAACTGGCGACACTCGAGCAACAATACGCTCAACTGCGTGAGCGCAATGTGGATCTCATACTCGCGCGGACCTCACGACAGATCGACGAGGACGTCTGACGTTGAAATTTGTTCCACGAGCGCACTTTTGTTGTTGTGGGACTGAAAAATCCTTGGACACGTCGTCGCAAGATCAATTTTGCCGAGTTGGCCGACGAGCCTTGGGCTTTGCCGCCGCATGACACAATGGTTGAATTGATATTCAGCGAGGCCTTTCGTGCGAACGGCCTTAAATATCCGAGCAGAGGAGTTCGCCTTCGGCGCGATCCACCTCCACATGGCCCTCGTCGCGAACGGGCCTTTCCTGGCGATGTGGCCGGGCTCCGTCTTGAGGTTCGGTGTGAATCGCCGCCTGTTCAAGGTCTTGCCGGTCGACCTTCCTGTTCCGCCTTGGCCTGTCGGCGTCATGACCTTGAAGAATCGGGCGGTCAGCCCTGTGGTGCAACTTTTTATCGACCACGCCCGAAAGATCGCGAAGGCATTGGCGCGAAACACATGACTTTCGACCGCGCAAGCGCGATGTTTGCTGTTGGCACATAACGACAGATCGCGCTTTGACGGCTGACGGTCGTTTTCGGGGCGAAGCGGACATTGTCGACGCTGGCGCAGAATGCATCGGTAGCGTGCTTTCCGCATAGTGTTCCAATCGGGGCGGGGATACCGCAAGCCTTACCCTGTCGGGTAGCAAAAATCGCTTAATGGCGGGGGCTTTAGGCATTCCGTCAGGGCCGATCTTGTTTCCGCCTTCCACCTCTTGCAATAAACAGAGAAAGACGTGGATGCCCGGCACATAGGCGTGCGAAGCACGCCGTCCTTTCGGACGGCTATGGCCGGGCATGAGGTTGAGAGGCCAGGGGCGCAAATCCATGAAACTGCCGCGCGACATCGGTCCGGTGCATTTCGTCGGCATCGGCGGCATCGGCATGAGCGGCATCGCCGAGGTGCTGGCCAATCTCGGCTATACCGTCACCGGCTCGGATGTTGCCGACAGCGCCAACGTCAAGCGGCTGCGCGAGAAAGGCATCAGGGTCGCCATCGGCCACCAGGCGGAAAATCTCGATGGCGCCGACGTGGTGGTGGTTTCCTCGGCCATCAAACGCGACAACTCGGACTAATGCCTTGAACGGTCGCTATCGGAGGCATAGCGGATATTGGTTGGCACGGGCGCTGAATGGGTCGGTCGTGAATGACCTATAGCGGCATTCACGACGCCGCCACTCAACAAGAAGCCCCGGACGATGCCGGGGCTTTTGTCGCATCAGAATATTGCGATCAGAACTTATAGGCGAGGCCAAAGAGCCCCGTATGGGTCTTGACGTTTATGGTGGAGTTAATGCCTACGGCCGCTGCGGGCGGCAACGTGTTGTTGACGTGACCGAAGTCAGCGTAGCGATATTCAGCGCGCGCAAGCCAGTTGTTTGGCAGCGCCGTTTCTACGCCGCCGCCAACCGTCCAGCCGGCCTTGGTTGTTGACGAAGTACCGGAGACAGTGACACCGCCACCGCAAAAGCCGCCGCCGGTTCCGCAAGTCGAGGTTGTCTTAATTTCTTGCCAGGCCACCCCACCTGTCCCGTACACGAGCCACGTCGGATTGACGAGAAAGCCGAGCCGGCCGCGTACGCTTCCATCCCAACCGAGCTTTATTGAATTGACATTAGTTGGCCCGCCGCCAGATCCGGTTCCGGGGTTCGGAGTGCCCGGAAATGGACTAACCGATTTTTTGTTGTCGCCCCAAGCAATATCGCCTTCGAGGCCCACGAGCCACGCTGGCGCAATCTTCACATTATAGCCGATGTAGCCGCCTACCCGAAAACTGGTGTTGTCGAGAGACGCCGGATTGTTAGGACCACCAACCGGTCCGCCGGCCCCCGTAAAGGTGTCAGACAGCCAATGCACTTCTGACAAGCGGGCACCGATACTTCCGCCCGCATAAAAGCCGGTCCAGGGATCGTAAGGCGCAGCAGCTTTATAGACCGGCGCCTTCGCCGGCATGTCGGCGGCGAGCGCGGGCGCGCCGCAGAGCGCGGCGGCCGCGATGCCCGCGACGAACAACATTTTCATAGGGCTATCCCCCTGGATTCGGCCAAGCCCGTAATTCCTTTTATGAGGGTATAGCTTTCCCGCCATCGAGAACACCCGAAAAAATCGTTACCGGCGGAATCCCGTGGAGCGTAACCCAAAACCCACAACAGATTCTTCCGTTATTTCAAGCGATTGAGGCGATGTCGGCTGGTAAAGCTGTGGACGGCTCATCCACCGGCCCCTGAGTGTCCCGGATGCACCCAAGTCGGGCAGGCCAGACTTGCGTGGGCCTTCCACCTCTTGCATTAAGCACGCAGGAAACCGAGGACAACCCCATGAAACTGCCGCGCGACATCGGGCCGGTGCACTTCGTCGGCATCGGCGGCATCGGCATGAGCGGCATCGCCGAGGTGCTGGCCAATCTCGGCTATACCGTCACCGGCTCGGATGTTGCCGACAGCGCCAACGTCAAGCGGCTGCGCGAGAAAGGCATCAAGGTCGCCATCGGCCATAAGGCCGAAAACCTCGACGGCGCCGACGTGGTGGTGGTTTCCTCCGCCATCAAGCGCGACAATCCCGAACTCGCCGCCGCGCGCGCCTTACGGCTGCCGGTGGTGCGGCGCGCCGAAATGCTGGCCGAGCTGATGCGGCTGAAAAGCTGCGTCGCCATCGCCGGCACCCACGGCAAGACCACGACCACCTCGCTGGTGGCGGCGCTGCTCGATGCCGGCGGCCTCGACCCGACGGTGATCAACGGCGGCATCATCAACGCTTACGGCACCAATGCGCGCCTCGGGGCCGGCGACTGGATGGTTGTGGAGGCCGACGAATCCGACGGCACCTTCCTCAAGCTGCCGGCCGACATCGCCATCGTCACCAATATCGATCCCGAGCATCTCGATCATTTCCATACTTTCGACGCGGTGCAGGACGCGTTCCGGGCCTTCGTCGAGAACATTCCGTTTTACGGCTTCGCGGTGATGTGCACCGATCATGCCGTCGTGCAGACGCTGGTCGGCAAACTGGAAGACCGCCGCATTCTCACCTACGGCGAAAATCCGCAGGCCGACGTGCGCTTGGCCGACATTGTCAACAAGAATGGCGAGTCTCCAATTCTCTGTCGTGTTCCGCGACCGCGAGGGTAAGACCACACACACGATCGACAAGCTCATGCTGCCGATGCCGGGACGCCACAACGCGCTCAATGCGACGGCGGCGGTGGCGGTCGCGCGTGAGCTTGGCATCAAGGACGGTCTGATCCGCAAGGCGCTTCAAGCGTTCGGCGGCGTCAAGCGCCGCTTCACGCGGGTGGGCGAATGGAACGGCGCGGTCATCATCGACGATTACGCCCACCATCCGGTGGAGATCGCCGCGGTGCTGCGCGCCGCGCGCGAAAGCGCCAACGGGCAAGTGGTCGCGGTGATGCAGCCGCACCGCTATACGCGGCTGCACGATTTGTTCGATCAGTTCTGTACCTGCTTCAACGACGCCGACGCGGTGATCGTGGCGCCGGTCTATCCGGCCGGCGAAGCGCCGATCGCGGGCGCCGATCGCGATGGGCTGGTCGCGGGCCTGCGCGCGCACGGGCACAAGCAGGCGATCCCGCTCGAAGGCCCGGAGAAACTCGCCGGGCTGATCAAGGCGCTGGCGAAGCCCGGCGATTACGTGGTCTGCCTCGGCGCCGGCTCGATCACGCAATGGGCCTATGCGCTGCCGGGCGAGTTGAAGGCGTTATGAGCTTCCCCGACATCGTCCCCGAACTGAAAGCCAAAATGCCCGAACTGCGCGGGCGCCTGCTGGCCAATCAGCCGCTCGATAGCCAAAGCTGGTTTCGCGTCGGCGGGCCGGCCCAGGCGCTGTTCATGCCGGCCGACGAAGCCGACCTGAGCTATTTTCTTAAAACCGCGCCGGCCGACATTCCAATCACCGTGATCGGCGCCAGCTCCAATCTCATCATCCGCGATGGCGGCGTGCCCGGCGTGGTGATCCGGCTCGGCCGCGGCTTCAACGATATCGCGGTCGAGGAGGGCCATCGCGTGCGGGCAGGGAGCGCCGCGCTCGATGCCAATGTCGCGCGCGCCGCGCTTCCGGCCGGCGTCGCGGGCCTGGCGTTTCTCAGCGGCATTCCCGGCTCGATCGGCGGCGCGCTGCGCATGAATGGCGGCGCCTATGGCGGCGAGACCAAGGATGTGCTGCTCGAGGCGCGCGCCATCGACCGCCAGGGCAATGCCCGCACGCTCGGCAATGCCGAGATGAATTTCAGCTACCGCCGCTCCGGCGCGCCCGACGATATCGTTTTTACCCAGGCGCTGTTTCAGGGCCGCGCGGGCGAGCCCGAACGGATCGCCGCCGAAATGGCCGAGATCAAGAAAAAGCGCGAGGCCACCCAGCCGAAAAACAAGACCTGCGGCTCGACCTTCAAGAATCCGCCCGGCCACGACGCCTGGAAGCTGATCGCGGACGCCGGTTGCCGCGGCTTCAAGGTCGGCCAGGCGCAGGTTTCCGATTTGCACTGCAATTTTCTGATCAATCTTGGCGGCGCGACCGCCGCCGACATCGAGACGCTCGGCGAAACCGTGTGCGAACGCGTCAAGGCGCATTCCGGTATTGAGCTCGAATGGGAAATTAAGAGGATTGGGATATCGCCTTAGTATGTAAATCTTGTCCCGGGCGCAGCGCAGCGTGAAACGATGCGCTGCAGACCCGGGACCGTAAAGGCCCCGGATCTGCGGTGCACCGCTTGCGCGCTGCACCGCGTCCGGGGAAAGAGGAAGAATGAAACACGTCGCCGTTCTGATGGGAGGCTGGTCGGCCGAGCGCGAGGTCTCGTTGCGCTCCGGCAAGGCCTGCGCCGACGCCGCCGAACGCGCCGGTTTCCGCGTCAGCCGCGTGGATGTCGACCGCGAGGTCGCCGGCAAACTTCGCGAAATCAAGCCCGACGCCGCGCTCAACGTGCTGCATGGCCGCCCCGGCGAGGACGGCACGCTGCAAGGCCTTCTGGAAATTCTCGGCATTCCCTATTCGCATTCCGGCGTGCTGGCTTCTGCCTTGGCCATGCAGAAGGACATCGCCAAGACCGTTCTCAAAGCGGCCGGCGTGCCGGTGCCGGGCGGCTTGGTGGCGACGCGCGCCGAGGCCGCCAAGAAACATCTGCTGCCGCCGCCTTATGTGATCAAGCCGGTGGCGGAAGGCTCCAGCGTCGGCGTCTTCATCGTGCGCGAGGACTTGAAGCACCCGCCGCAGGAATTGACGCGTCCCGACTGGAGCTTCGGCGACCGCGTGCTGGTCGAGCCCTATATCCCCGGCAAGGAATTGACCTGCGCGGTGATGGGCGACAAGGCGCTGGGCGTCATCGAGATCGTCGCCGCCACCAAATTCTACGACTACGAGGCCAAATACGCGCCCGGCGGCTCCAGGCATCTGCTGCCGGCGCCGATTGCGCCCGCCGTCTACGAGGAATGCCGTAGGCTTTCGCTCGTGGCGCATCGCGCGCTCGGCTGCCGCGGCGTCACCCGCGCCGACTTCCGCTACGACGACACGCGTGCCGGCGCCAAGGGGCTCGCCTGCCTGGAGGTGAACACCCAGCCGGGCATGACCGAAGTATCGCTGGTGCCCGAGCTTGCCGCCCACGCCGGCATCGGCTTCGACGACCTGGTGCGCTGGATGATCGAGGACGCGTCGCTGGATAGATGAGCGCCGCCCCGAATGCGGTGCGCTCCCTCTCCCCAGCGGGGAGAGGGTTGGGGTGAGGGGGTCTAGGACTCTCGATAGACCGCTACCCCTCATCCGACCTCTCCCTATGGGAGAGGTGAAGCGAATGCGCGGCGCGGTTTTTCTACAAACGCCTGATCCGCGGCCCTTGCCACACGCGCCCGGTCAATTCCGTCACCGCCCAGACCAGCGCGTCGAGCCGGTCGGGCGAGGCGCCCGACGACAGCCCACCGAGCCCGAAGTCGCACATCTGATCTTCCAGTTCCTCCTTCGGCGGCGCGACGTGCTTGACCTTGCCTTGCGCGTAGAGCGCGGCCACCGGCTCGGCGCGCAGATATTTGCCGCGCGTCGCGTGCACCGTTTTCAGCGGCACCGAGGCGTCGACATTGCGCAGCACCGCGCCGACCATGTCGCCGCCCATGTTGACTTCCGCCACCAGCGCGTCGGCCCGGTGCCGCCGGTAAAGCGCGATGGCGCGGCCAGCCCACCCGGCGGGCGCGAGGCCCTTGGCGGTCGCGTCCTCCAGCACATAGATGCAGCCGTCCTCGGCGCGGCCGGCGGCGACCAGGCCGCAGGCGCCGGCGCCCTCGCGCGAGGATGCCGGCGGATCGATGCCGATCACGACGCGCGCCAGCACCGGCGCGGTATCGACGCGCGCGGCCTCGATTCCGGCGCGCGTCCAAAGCGCGTCGGGCCGGTCCTCGACGATCTCAGCCTCGATTTCCTGGCGGCCGAGCCGCGTGCCGGCATAGCGCGCCAGCACCTCGTCGAGGAACGCCGGCGACAGATTGGCGGCATTGGCATGCGTCGCCGCGCGGGTCGCCGCGCTGCGCGGATCGGTGATCAAGCGCTTGAGCAGCGCAATCGGCCGCGGCGTCGTGGTGATCAACTGGCGCGGGCGTTTGCCCAGCCGCAATCCGAATTGCAGCATGTCGAAGGCGGCATCCGCATAGCGCCACTTGGCGAGTTCGTCGCACCAGGCGGCGTCGAATTGCGGCCCGCGCAGGCTTTCCGGGTCGTCGGCCGAGAAGGCTTCCGCCACCGCGCCGTTGGCCCATTCCAGCCGGCCGCGCGAGGAGGTCCACAGCGGCCGTTCGCGGCGCGGCGATATGCGCAGCAGGCCCGCCGGTCCCTCGATCATCACCTCGCGCACGTCGCGCTCGCTTTCGCCGATGAGCGCGATGCGTCCAAAGCGAGCGTCGGCGTAAGGGCCTTGGCCGTGCGCCAGCGCGCGCACCCATTCGGCGCCGAGTTTCTGTTTTGCCGGCGCCGCGCCCGCCGAGCGCCAGCCAGGTGGTCCATGGCCCGCCATTGTTGGCGCGCGCCGGCGGCTCCTGATGGCGATGCGCGAGAACGGCGAAATCGCGGTCAAGCCTTCGCCACGTCCGCGGGCTCAGAAGCTCTCTGGTCATCGCCAGCGCCAGTCCGGCTTGCGACGAACGCGTCAATGCGCCGCGCAAGTTCGTTACGGAATTCATCGATATCGGCGGGCATGTCGTCATCGTGGTTATCGCTCGGCTCGAAAGTGGAAACGTCGCTGCGCAGCTCGCGCAGCGAGTGCAGCGCGCGCAGCAGGATCGAGATGGTGCGGGCGGAGCGCTCGCGGTCGGCGCTTTCCTGCGGCGCGCCGCCGCGCCGCGCGTGCGCCGCTTGCTCGGCGGCGACCCGGCCGAGCAGGAAGGCTTCCACGCGCGCCAGCCCGGCGTCGAGTGTTGGTCGCGCGGCGAACTCTGAATGCTCCCCTCCCCCTTGTGGGGAGGGGCCGGGGGTGGGGGTCGTTGCGCCGAATGAAGCACCCCCACCCCGGCACGCTTCGCGTGCCGACCCTCCCCACAAGGGGGAGGGTGAAAAAGCCGAGTTTGCCGTTCGCTCTAATTCAACATCGGCGGAACATGCTCTAGCGCCGTCATCGCGCTCGTTCGTCGTGCGGCTCGCACTGGTTTGTGTAGCCGCGGCGGCACCTTGCGGCGCCGGCAGGTCCGCGAGCGCGATGACGTTGTCGATCAGGCGCGAGGCCGGCCGCAGATTGCGGGCGCGCTGGCTGCGCTTGGCCCAGCCGTTCTTTTGCACCAGCGTTTGCAGGGTGGTCATGCCGATCTCGAACTCGGCCACGATCAGCCGCAGCGGCTGGTCGGTGTCTTCATAGCGATGCCGCACGGCGGCAAGGAATTCGTCCGTGTATCGCGTCATGGCGATGCTCCGTTGACGGAAGGATGGGAAGGGGGAGGGCCGGGCGAGCGTCGCCGGCGGGGCGCCGGACGCAAATTCACAGCCTGGGGGAAATCTAGCCAACCAGCGTTACGCTGTCAAGGAATATATTCATATTTGGCCATCCACCACAAACGGTCCAAATGTGATATGAAGGCCCAAGAAAGGAGTTCGTATGTCGAAACCGACAATTTTTACGATTTCCGCCGTTTGGGACGAGGAAGCGTCGGTGTGGAGCGGGCATTGCGACGATATCCCCGCCGCTGCCGATGCCGCCAGCTTGGACGAATTGCTCGCCAAGATATCGGCCATGGCGATCGACGTGCTCCCCGATAATCATCCCGACGCCGATCCCGCTTCGCTCTACTTGCAGATCACCGCTTTGCGCGAAGCCGAGCCCGCCTCCGCCTGAATGGCGCCCCAGTTCGACCGCGCGCTGCGTGACCTGCTCCGCGCCGCTGGCTGCACCTTGGTCCGGCAAGGCAAGGGTAGCCATGAAATCTGGCACAGCCCGATCACACGGCGGAATTTTCCGGTGCCGGTCGGTATCGCCAGCCGTCACACCGCAAACGCAATTCTGCGTCAGGCCGGATTGCCGAAGGCATTTTGAGCGGAGTTCGCGGTCATGGCGCGGAAAAACCCGTACATAGGATCGAGCTTCGAGAGCTGGCTGGATCAAGAAGGCATCCGCGGAGAGGTCACCGCTGCCGGCCACCAAGGCCGTGATCGCGCGCCAGCTCGCCGGCGAAATGAAGAAAAAGAAAATCACCAAGAAGCGCATGGCCGAGTTGATGAAGACCAGCCGCGCGCAACTCGACCGCCTGCTCGATCCCGACAACGGGAGTGCGACCATCGAGAGCCTTCAACGCGCCGCGCGCATCGTCGGGCGCGAGTTGAGGATGCGGTTGGTGTGACGGAGCAATCGCAGCCCGGATGGAGCGTTAGCGAAATCGGGGGCGGCGTCTCGGCGTCGCGGCGCGGGCCTGCGACGGTGCTGCGGGCGCGGGGTAGGGGCTCCCTTTTACCTCTTCCTAAAAGGGTTGGGGTCTCCGGGCGCCACTGTGGCCTGTGCGCGATCAATCGCGACTTCAAACGATTGCGCGATACTGTCGGATCGCGTAGCGCAAAGGGGCTTGCGGACGAGGGAAGCTCTGCGGGGGAATCATGCTGCGAGGCGGCCTTTTCACGCGCGAGTATCTGCTCGACGGGATCAAGGAATCCGAGGCCTGGAAGGCCTTTGACGAGTCTCAGCTTGCACCCATCCGCGCCAACGTCGAGCAACGCCTGTCGGCCGTCCAGAAGCTCAAGAAGCCGTCCGAAGCGGAAACGGAATCGGAGCTGATCTGGCCGGTCTTGCGAGCCATAGGCTGGAACAGCAATCTGCCGCAACAAAATCTATCCTTCGGCGGGCGCGAGAAAGTGCCCGATGGCCTTTTGTTCGGCGACAGCGAGGCCAAGGACAAGGCTGCGGCCGAAAAAGGGGCGAACCGATTTCGTCACGGCCTTTGCATCATGGAGGCCAAGCGCTGGAACCGGATTCTCGACCGCGGCGACAAGACCGATCCCGGCGACGGCGGCATCCCATCCAATCAGATGCTCAATTATCTGCGCCGCGTCGATGACGTGACGCGCGGCAAGCTGCGCTGGGGCATTCTGACCAACGGCCGGCAATGGCGACTCTATTTTCAGGGAGCCGATTTAGTTTCCGAGGAATATTTGGAAATCGATCTCGGCGGCGTCTTCCATCTGCCCGGCTATCAGCCCGGCTTGCTGGATGACACGCGCTTTACGCCGGACCACGTCTTCCGTCTTTTCGTGCTGTTGTTCGGGCGCGACGCTTTTCTCTCGGCGCATCGCGGCCAGACATTGCATGCGCTGGTGCGCGATCAGGGCAAGCATTGGGAGGCGGGCGTCGCCGCCGATTTGTCGCGGATCGTTTTCGACGAATTGTATCCGGGCCTCGTGAAGGCAATCGCGGCGCACGACCCGAACAGGGATGCCGGCCTGTCCGTGGAATATTTGAGTGAGGTCAGGCAAGGCGCGCTGATTTTTCTCTATCGGTTGTTGTTTGTACTCTACGCCGAGGACCGCCACCTGCTTCCCGTCGAACGCGACGCGTATAAGGAATTTGCGCTGACGCGGTTGCGCGACGAAATCGCTGCGAAAAAAGCCAGCCGTTCGGATTTCTCCGATCGCTCGATGCTTTATTGGTCGCGGCTCGAAACCATTTTTCGGGCGATCGGAGAAGGCGACGATACGCTCGGCATCCCGCCTTACAACGGCGGTCTGTTTCAGCAAACTGAGGCGCCGATTTTGTCGCGCTGCAAGCTTCCCGATAAAGTTCTGGCCGATATCATCTTTCCGCTGTCACACGAAAAGGCCGAGCCGCGCCCGAAATACATCAACTATCGCGATTTGTCGGTGCAGCAGCTCGGCTCGATCTACGAGCGGTTGCTCGAATTCGACGTTGTAGCCGAAGACAAACACATTGCCATTCGGCTCAACCCGTTCGCACGCAAAGGCTCGGGCAGCTATTACACGCCCGAACCGCTGGTTAAGCTGATCATTGAGCGCGCCGTCGGTCCGCTGGTGGCCGAACGCCTCGACCAATTCCGCGTCAAGGCGGAGGAGTTGAGTAAAAGCCGGAGGCCGCTCAAGCAACGCTTGGACGAACTTGCGGCGCTCGATCCGGCGAGCCGCATTCTCGAATTGAAGATATGCGATCCAGCCATGGGCTCCGGCCACTTCCTCGTGAGCCTCGTCGATTGGATGGCTGACCGCGTGCTGGCCGCCATCGAGGATGCCGCCGAAGTGGTCGATTGGGCTGAAGATACGCCCTATAAATCACCATTGATCAAACGCATCGCCCTTATCCGCTCGCGCATCGAAAAGCGGGCGAAGGAGCACAATTGGCCGCTGCCGGAGCACCAGCTCGATGAGCGCAACATCGTTCGCCGCATGATCCTGAAACGCTGCGTCTACGGGGTGGATCTCAACCCGATGGCGGTCGAGCTTGCCAAGGTTTCACTTTGGCTGCACACTTTCACGGTCGGCGCACCTTTGTCCTTTCTCGACCATCACTTGCGCTGTGGCAATTCCCTGTTCGGCGAGCATGTACGCGGCGCCATTGACTGGCTGGCAAAACGCGGGACGCTCCTGATCAACGACATCATCCAGAAAGCCAAGGCCGTCAGCGCCGGCATGGAGAAGGTCGAGGCCTTGACCGACGCCGACATCGCCGAGGTGAAAGAGAGCGAAACCAATTTCGGTAACGTCGAATTCGGAATCCGGCCGATCGTTGCGTTACTCGATTTCATTCACCTACAACGCTGGCAAGACCCAAAAGACGACGCGATCAAGGCGCTCGTCAGCCGCTTCCTCGATGGTCAATACGGCGACCCGCTGCTTGTTTTGGGCGGCAGGCCCACATCCAATGCGGATTTTGCCAAGTTCTATGCGCAGTGCCGGCAGCAGATCGCCGAGCAGCGCTTCCTGCACTGGAGGTCGCATTCCCCGGCGTGTGGAGCAACTGGGAAAGCACGGAGCCGCAGGGCGGCTTCGACGCGGTGATCGGCAATCCGCCGTGGGACCGCATCAAGTTCCAGGAGGTCGAATGGTTTGCTGCCCGCGAGCCGGAGATCGCGCACCATGCCCAGCGCGCGTCCGACCGTAAGAAGTTGGTCGAGACGCTGAAGAAAGAGCGCGACCCGCTGGCGCTCGCAGCACGAGGAGGCATCGGTTGCCGAAGCAGCGGAGGCACAGGCCCGGGTCTCTCGGACCATGGTGACTATCCGCTTCTCTCGGGCGGTGACACCAACATTTATTCGCTTTTCGTCGAGCGGGCCCCGGCGTTATCAAAGCGGATGGCCTTGTCGGGTTGCTAACGCCGTCCGGGATAGCTTCCGATCTTGGCGCATCCGCATTCTTTCGCAAGGTGGCAACATCAGGTCGCGTCCAGTGTTTGTTTGACTTTGAAAATAGGCGTGGCAATAGACGTGAACCATTTTTCTCGGATATTGATAGCCGCTTTAAATTTTGCGCTTTTGTTTTCGGTGGCCAAAAAAAGAGCTGTGGCAGCCACGGAGTGTGCATTCTTTCTCGTGATCCGCCAACCTAGTTCCCGACCAGAACCTTTCGTGCTCGGGGCCGCAGATTTCTCGCTAGTAAACCCGAACACCGGCACGGCACCGATCTTCCGCACCAAGCGCGACGCGGAGCTTGCAACTGCGATCTATCGTCGCCTCCCGGTCCTTGTAGATCGTTCTAACGGCGCCGAGAATAAAGCTTGGCCGCTGCGTTATATGACGATGTTTCACATGACCAACGACAGTCACCTGTTCTGGACGCGCGAGCGGCTTGAAAAGGAGGGCGCGTATCCTTCAGGTCTTGGCCGATGGCACAAAGGTGAGCTGGAATGGCTGCCTCTGTATGAAGGTAAGATGGTGCAGGCATTCGATCACCGCGCTGCTGATATTGTTGTCAACATAGAAAATGTCCACCGACCTGCCCAACCCGAGATTATTGATGACTTGGCACATGTAAATTCAAATCGACTAGCTACCCCGCAATACTGGGTACAGAAGAGCGACGTAGCAAACTTTGAGCTTGCTCCAATCGTTATTGGCTTCAAGGATGTGACGTCCCCGACGAATGAGCGCGGCATGATTGCCGCCTTTCTGCCGGAGGCAGGCTCGGCAATACTATTCCAATCTTATACGCTTATAATAGCGCGCCGCTTCGATACTCGCGAATTGTGGCTCGGCATGCTTAATTCGCTCGTGTTTGATCTTTGTGCGCGTCAAAAAGTCCAAGGACAGCATCTCAATTGGTTTATTGTTGAACAACTTCCGTGCGTGCCCGCGAACATTACAGCTTGCGCTTCGGAACGGCTCCGCCGCGGAAATCGTGAAGGACGACGTGCTTCGCCTCACTTATACCGCCAACGACATGGCGCCGTTCGCGCGTGACATGGGCTATGCGAGCAAGCCTTTTGCCTGGGACGAGGCCGACCGTGCCCGCCGCCGCGCGCGGCTCGACGCGCTTTATTTCATGCTCTATTTTCCGAGTGGCACCAAAGCCGAAATCGAAACGCTGCGCGACACGGCGCAATACATCTTCTCGACGTTCCCGATCGTCAGAGCAGCGAGGACATCGCCGCGCACGGGCGCTATCTCTCGCGCGACCTCTGCCTCGCCTCCATCAACGCGCTCGCCGCCGGCGACCCGGATGCCAGCATTGCGCTGTAAGTGAGTGCGAAAATCATTGATATTCGCTCAAATTGTGTTCATGATATGTTCTAGCGTTAGACGTATCGATTGCGCGGTGCGGCGATGTTTTTAGTTTCTAACGAGCGCACAAAATTAACGGCGAATTGGCTCAACGGGCTCGCCACCGCGATCATCGCGGCGGGCGTATTCGCGCCTCTGGTAGCTTCGATTTATGGTCTGTCAGCGCAAACGACATCGTGGCTTTTGTTGTCGCTATTGAGCGCCACTTGTTTCGCCTTCGGCGCGTTTTTACATGTGCTAGGTCGGCTCTCACTCGGGAGATTGCGCGAATAAACTCGCAGTATTACGTCCTGCTGGTGCCGTTCGCCGTCGGCGCGCTCGGCCTCGCCGTCTACTGGCTCACGGGCTGGTTGGATCGGCGCGAAGAGCGGCGCCATCGCGCCGCCAAATAGCGCCGGCGCGAAGCGCCGCCCGATGACAGGCTCCACGTAATCCGCCACTCTTCAGCAACGCGGCGCAATACGCTTCGCTATTGCGCCCTACAGCCCCGGTGTCATCGTCCGCGAAAGCGGACGATCCAGTAATCTCTAGCGTCTCGGCGGAAACTCGGCGCCTGCGATTACTGGATGCCCCGCTTCCGCGGGGCATGACATCGAAGTTAAACCGGACAGCCGTGGGCTTGTCCCGTCTGCGGCGGCCGCTCAAGATGAGGCCGAACCGCCCGCCGCGCCCAATTTGCAACGCCCGTCCTGAAGTTAACGCTTCCTGCGCACAATCCGTAAACCTTTACTAATCGTTTACCAAAGCGCCGCAAGACTAGGCAGTGGCGGGCGTTTCGCGCTCGGGCCGCGGCTTCGCGCGTGCGAGAGCGCGGCCGATTGGCGCGTGACGACCCCGGCGGGCACGAGCGAAACCTCGCTCGTGCCGGAGCTTGCTGCCCATGATGGGCCAACGTTAAAGAGCCGGTCGCGATGGATGTTCGAGGACGCATCGCTCAAGCGCTGAAGCTGAAACTGAAACGACGTGCGGCGGCCGCTCCGCGGCGCGCGCGCATGTGTGGGCTGCTTCGGATTCGGCGCTGCTGCGCGCCGCGCATCGCTTCGGAGCCGCGCTGCTCAAACTCAACGTGCCGCGCGGCGCCGGCGCCTCGGCCGCCGCCATGCTGCTGCTCGCCAGCACCTATTACGGCGTGGTCAAAGGCGGCCATGAGCCGGCGATCGCCGCGCAGATCCAGGACATCTGCGATGCCGCCGCCAACAGGCTCGGCTTCCACATTGCCGAAATCGCGCTCGCCGGCGAACATGAAGTCAGCCGCGAGGACATCCTGAGCCTTGCCGGCGTCACCGGCCGCTCGTCGCTGCTGTTTCTCGATGCCGCGCAGACGCGCAACCGGCTGTTGAGCAATCCGTGGATCGCGCAGGCCGCGGTGCTCAAGCTTTATCCCAACCGGCTGCGCATCGAGATCAAGGAGCGCAAGGCCTTCGCGCTCTGGCAAAAGGAGGGCCGCGTCTCGCTGATTGCCGACGACGGCACCGTGCTGGAAACCTACGTGCCGCAGCGCTTCGCCGCGCTGCCGCTGGTGGTCGGCGACGGCGCCGAACATGCCGCGCAGGACATTCTCGATCTGCTCAAGCGCTATCCGCCGGTCGCCAAATCGGTCGCGGCCGCGGTGCTGGTCGCCGAGCGGCGCTGGAACCTGCATCTGAAGAACGGCGTCGAGGTGCTGTTGCCCGAGCGCGAGCCCGCGCGGGCGCTGACGCTGCTGGTCGGTCTCGACCGCGACAAAAAGCTGCTGTCGCGCGACATCGTCACGGTCGACCTGCGGCTGCCCGACCGCGTCACCGTGCGGCAGTCCGACGCCGCCGCGGCGGCGCGCGCTCAGGCGCTCAAGGCGGCGGAGAAGGACAAGAAAAAGAAAAAAGGGGGCGAGGCATGATGCATTTGACCCATTTCCTCGCCCCGAGCACAGCGAACTCCCTCCGCGCTAGCGGTTCTAGCGTTCCCTCCCCCCTTGTGGGGGAGGGACAGGGAGGGGGGTACATAACGCGCGCCGTGAACGCGCTCCACCCCCCACCCCAACCCTCCCCCACAAGGGGGGAGGGAGCAGGCTGTGCATGCGGAGCCGCCGCATGACCGTGCTGCGCTTCGGCCTTACGCCCAAGATGAAGCCGGTGTCGCCGCGGCGCTCGGCCGTGGTCGCCGCGCTCGATATCGGCACCAGCAAGGTCGCCTGCCTGATCGCGCGGCTCGAGCCGCAGGCGCCGCAGGACGTGCTGCGCAGGCGTAGTCACGGCGTGCGCATCCTCGGCTTTGCCCATACCGCGGCGAGCGGCATGAAGGCAGGCTCCGTGGTCGACCTGGTCGAGGTCGAGGAGACGGTGCGCCAGGCGATCGACATCGCCGAAAGCAAGGCCAGGGTGCAGCTCGAATCCGTGGTGGTGTCGCTGTCCGGCGGCCGCCTCGGCAGCGAACGCTTCGTCGCCAATGTGGCGCTCGCGGGCGGCGCGGTCGCCGACGGCGACATCGGCCGCGTGCTGGCGGCGGCGAGCCGCCATTCGGTGCGCGACGGGCGCGCCGTGCTGCATTCGCTGCCGATCGGTTATGCGCTTGACGCGGTCGGCGGCATCCGCGAACCGCGCGGCATGCTGGGGCACCGCTTCGGCGTCGACATGCACATGGTCACCGCCGACGTAGCGACCGTGCGCAATCTGATGCTGGCGGTCGAGCGCTGCCATCTGGCGGTCGAGGCGATGGTCGCCTCCCCCTACATGGCCGGCTTGGCGTGTCTCGCCGACGACGAAGCCGATTTGGGCGCCGCGACCATCGATTTGGGCGCCGGAACCACCACGCTGGCGGTGTTTTCCGGTGGAAAATTCGTGCACGCCGACGGTTTTGCGCTCGGCGGCCACCACGTCACCATGGATCTGGCCCGCGGGCTGAACACCCGGATCGCGGATGCCGAGCGAATCAAAGCGATTTATGGCAGTGTTTTGAGCCGGTGGATCGGATGAACGCGACATGATCACGGTGCCTCCGGTCGGCGATGACGAGCGCGAGCCGCCGCAATTCGTCGCGCGGGCGGCTCTCGTGCGCATCATCAAGCCGCGGATCGAGGAAATTCTGGAAATGGTGCGCGACCGGCTCAAGGCATCGCCCTTCGCGGCCGAGCCGCGCGCGCGTGTGGTGCTCACCGGCGGCGCCAGCCAGCTTGCCGGCATCGCCGATCTCGCCGCGCGCATCCTGCGCCGGCCGGTGCGAATCGGGCGCCCTCTCGGGTTAGCGGGTCTGCCGGAGGCGGCCAAAGGGGCGGCCTTTGCCGTGGCCGCGGGGCTGCTGGTCTATCCGCAAGCGGCACATCTTGAACACTTCGAACCGCGGCGAACGCGGCAATTGATGACAGGAACGGGCGGTTACATGGCACGGGTCGGACGATGGCTGCGCGAAAGCTTCTGACCTCCCCTTCATCACGAAACGGCCGGTGGCGGACTGGCTCGATCGGCGGCTTAAAGAGGCAAACATGACGATCAATCTGAAGATTCCAGACATTCGCGAGATGAAACCGCGGATTACCGTGTTCGGTGTCGGCGGCGCCGGCGGCAACGCGGTCAACAACATGATCTCCGCCGGTCTCCAGGGCGTCGACTTCGTCGTCGCCAATACCGACGCGCAGGCGCTCACGATGTCGAAGGCGGAGCGCATCATCCAGATGGGCACGCAGGTGACCGAGGGTCTCGGCGCCGGCTCGCAGCCGGAAGTCGGCCGTGCTGCCGCCGAGGAGGTGATCGACGAAATCCGCGATCATCTCACCGGCGCGCACATGGTGTTCGTCACCGCCGGCATGGGCGGCGGCACCGGCACCGGCGCGGCTCCCGTGATCGCCAAGATCGCACGCGAACTAGGCATCCTCACGGTCGGCGTCGTCACCAAGCCGTTCCACTTCGAGGGCCAGCGCCGCATGCGCTTCGCGGAAGCCGGCATCGTCGAGCTGCAGAAGGTGGTGGACACCCTGCTGATCATCCCGAACCAGAACCTGTTCCGGGTCGCCAACGAGAAGACCACCTTCGCCGACGCCTTCGCCATGGCCGACCAGGTGCTCTATTCGGGCGTCGCCTGCATTACCGACCTGATGGTCAAGGAAGGCCTGATCAATCTCGACTTCGCCGACGTACGCGCGGTGATGAAGGAGATGGGCAAGGCGATGATGGGCACCGGCGAGGCCACTGGTGAGAAGCGGGCGCTCACCGCCGCCGAAGCCGCGATTGCCAATCCGCTGATCGACGACGCCTCCATGAAGGGCGCCCGCGGTCTCTTGATCTCGATTACCGGCGGCAAGGACCTCACGCTTTACGAAGTTGACGAGGCCGCGACCCGCATCCGTGAGGAAGTCGATCAGGACGCCAACATCATCGTCGGCGCCACGTTCGATGAAACCCTGGAAGGCATCATCCGCGTCTCAGTGGTGGCGACCGGTATCGATCACGTCCATGCTTCACGCCAGACGCAACCCGCCGAAAGCGCCCTCAAGGAGCTCGCGGGCAAGATGCGCAGCGACAGCCGCCGGATCGCCGATCGTATTGAACGCAGTCCGGCGCCGACGGCCTCGGTCCCGACGCCCGTTGCGGCCAGCGCCGCGGCGGTCAAGTCTGCCGCCCACGCCGCGGTCGCTGCCGCGCTGATGGCGCCGACCGCGATCGCGGACGTTTCGATCCGCCCGATGCCAATGAAGCCGTCGCTGTTCGAGCCGGCACCCGGCGAGACGGCGCATGCCGAGCCGCCGATGCCGAAGGCCTTCATCCCGCCGGCGCCGGAACGGACGGTGATGCGCGCGCCGCGTATGCCGCGCGTCGACGAACTGCCGTTGCCGGCGCAGAACGAAATCAGGGCGCAGCGTGGCGAGCTTGACGAGGAATCACCCTGAGAAGCGCCGCATGTCGCTGATGCAGCGGCTCGCCTCGGTCGGCCTCGGCCGGCGCGCCGAACAAAGCGAGCCGCCGCTTGCGCCGCGGACCACGCAGCCGATGCCGCAATTTGAGCGGCCGGTACGGCCAACGGCCCGTCAGCCGGAAGGCCGCCTCGACGATCCAGTATCCGAATATGCCCGTCGCTCGGTACCGCAGGGACTCGACCCCCACGGCCGGTCGGTGCCTGTGCATAATTCGGCCGAGGAGGACCAACTGGACATCCCGGCGTTCCTGCGCCGCCAGGCCAACTAGCACGCCCGCCAAATGCCTCGATGGCCTCGCTCCGCCATCGGAGCGGGGCTATCGTGCCTTGGGCGCACCGATTGTATATTTGTTTAACTTATTGAATTAAAACGTTTTTATGATGCGGCGGAACCTGTTCCAAGGTTCTCGAGAGCCTTCGCTCCGCTTGTGAAGCCGGTAGAGGTCGCGGTAAAGCCGGCTCCAAACCAGCCGGTGGCCCGGCGAATTGCGGCAAAAAAGAGTAACACTCGGTAAGAAGACGTGAGTTGGAGCACGCCGGGCACATAGCCTAAGTTTCAGGTGCGAAAGGGACTTTTCGGTCCCTAGGGGGTGTCTTCCAGATCGCTGGCGTCGCTGTTTTTGAAGGCCAAAATGTGGCTCCGGCTTGGAGAGCTTGGGATGGGACGTGCGGCTTTCTTGTAGGCCGGCGTAAACGGGTGCGATGAAGGGTGCTAAGCAGACAACGCTGCGCGACCAAGTTGCCGTCTTCGGCATTGGCGTGCATTCCGGCAGCCCCGTCAACCTGACGCTTAATCCCGCCGACGACGATACCGGCATCGTTTTCCAGCGCGTCGCCGCCGATGGCACGATCGAGCGCGAGATTCGCGCCGATGTGCGCGCGGTTACCGCCACCGAATTCGCCACCGTCCTCGGCGATGCGGCCGGTCCGCTCTGCTCGACCGCCGAGCATTTGCTGGCGGCGCTGCGCGGGCTCGGCGTGGACAATGTCGTTATCGAGATCGACGGGCCGGAAGTGCCGATCATGGACGGCAGTGCCGCGCCCTTCGTCGACGCGATCGATCAGGCGGGGCTCACCGCGCGAGCGTTGCCGCGCCGCTATATCGAGGTCATCAAGCCGGTGCGCGTGTCCAAGGACGGCGCGCTCGGCGAACTGCGGCCTTATCAACATGGTTTCCGGGTCGAAGCCGAAATCGAATTCGATCATCCGCTTATCCGCCGCCAGGCGCTCGCGCTTGACATCGAGGCCGAGACTTTCCGCCGCGAGATCGCGCGCGCCCGCACCTTCGGCTTCATGAAGGACGTCGCAAAATTGTGGGGCGCCGGCTATGCGCTCGGCGCCTCGTTCGCCAATACGCTGGTGGTCACCGAAGATCGCGTGCTCAATCCGGAAGGCTTGCGCTACGCCGACGAATTCGTCCGCCACAAGATGCTCGATGCCATCGGCGACCTGGCGCTTGCTGGCCAGCCATTGCTTGCCGCTTACCGCACTGTTCGCGGCGGCCATAGGCTCAACCACGCAGTGCTGTCCGCCCTTATGGCGGACCGAAGCGCTTGGCGGGTGATCGAGGCGGCCGAGCCGGCCCGCCGCGCCCGCGATCAGACGCAAGTCGGCGTTGGCCGGCTAGCGGCGGCCTACGGGCCGGAAATGTCCTGATAGCGCCCAGGATTCAAGGTTAACCTTCCGCCTTAATCCCGGCCGATTGTCGGCTTAATCGCTTGGCCAGACCGCGTTTTTTCGTCTACACCAGCGCGGATGAGGGCGCAGCCGCAGGGCTTGCGAACAGCCCTCGGGGGAACTGGACACGACCGCGTGGGATGAGTTTGTGCCCGACGATTTGGCGACCAAGACTTCCATTCGTAAGAAAACCGCGCCCAACGACGGGCCGCCTATGGCGTTGCCCGTGCGCGCCGGGCGTCACCGGTTTGCCGGCGCGCTGGCGCTGACGTTGCTGGCGGCGAGCCTGGGCGGCTGCAACAGTGGCTTGAATTTCTTCGCCAAGGAAGAGGTGCAGCCGGACGAAGCCGCCGATCGGCTCTACAACGAGGGTCTCTATGTGCTGAACGTCAGGCACGATCCGAAAGAGGCGGCGAAGAAATTCGAGGAAGTCGACCGCCAGCATCCTTATTCGGAGTGGGCGCGCAAGTCGTTGATCATGTCGTCCTATGCCTACTATACGGCCGGCGACTACGACGATTGCGTCACTGCGGCCCAGCGCTACATCACGTTGCACCCCGGCACCCCGGATTCCGCTTACGCGCAGTATTTGATCGGTGCCTCCAATTTCGAAGAAATTCCGGATATCACCCGCGACCAGGCGCGCACTGAAAAGGCGCTTGCCGCGCTCGAGGAAGTGATCCGCAAGTACCCGACCAGCGAATACGCCGTCAGCGCGAAGCAAAAGATCGAAGTCGCCCGCGACCAACTCGCCGGCAAGGAAATGGAAACCGGACGTTACTACCTCGACAGGAAGGACTACACCGGTGCCATCAACCGCTTCAAAGTCGTTGTCACCAAGTACCAGACGACGCGGCACGTCGAAGAGGCGCTTATGCGGCTGACGGAAGCCTATATGGCGCTTGGTATCGTCGAGGAAGCGCAGACCGCGGCGGCCGTGCTCGGGCACAATTTCCCCGACAGCGTCTGGTACAAGCACGCCTACACGCTGGTTAAGACAGGCGGCGTGGAGCCCCAGGAAAACAAGGCCTCCTGGATCAGCCGGGCCTTCAAGGGGATCGTGGGCTAGTGTCGCGATTTGGAAGTTGGCCCGAGTTCTCAGCTTGCTCCGAAGCGAACTTCCAAATCAAAGCGACACTAGCAACTCTATGATTCTAGGGTCAGAACTCATTAATTCTTTCAGTCTGACAATACGATTTTGATTCTCTTTGGGAAGGGGGATTTGGATCGTGCGCAAGAACCTGTTTTGGCTGAGCGATAAGCAGTGGAAGCGGATCGAACCTTACCTACCGACGGATGTTCGAGGCGTCGAGCGGGCAGACGATCGCCGCGTCATCAGTGGCATAGTGCATGTGCTCAAGAGCGGCTGCCGCTGGTCTGATTGCCCGCCCGAGTATGGTCCGCCGACGACGATCTATAACCGCTCGTACGCTGGGCGGGCGCGGCATATGGGAAAACTGTTCCGGAGCTTGCCGGCAACGGTCGATCCGCGGATATGCAAATGATCGAACTCGACGCATGTCAAAGCGCACCGCTCGGCGGCGGGTGGAAAAGGGGGGAGCGGAAGCAGGCTGTTGGCCGTTCGCGCGGAGGGCGTAACACGAAGAGCGATGCGCTCGCAGATGTTAAAGGCCGCCTCATCGCCATCCTGCTAACGGGCGGCCAAGCCCACGACTACTGATTGCACACCGCCTCTTGCGCAGGGCAAAGCCCTCCAAATACCTGCTCGGCGACACGGCCTACGATGGCGACGACTTGCGAGGGGAACTGGACGAGCGTGGCACCAAGCCGGTCATTCCCAATCGCAGCAACAGGAAGCAGCCGTTCAGCTTCAGCAAACGCCTCTACAAACTCCGCTGGCGCATCGAGAGCGCATTCAACAGATTGAAGGACTTTCGGCGAATTGCAACGCGATATGACAGATTGGCACGAAACTACCTTGCTTCTGTCTGTCTAGTAGCCGCACTGGTATGGTGGATTTAATTAGTCTGGTCCCTAGTGTCCCTTTGAACCCGAAGTTCGCAAAAGTGCTTGCTGAGCAATAGTGGGAACTTCGGGTTCGGGACACTAGTAGCAGGCTTGTCCCAGTAAGGCCAATCCTTCCATGTGCGCTCCAATTGCTTTGAAGGTCTGTATCAGCCGTGGTGCCAGGCGCGTCAATCCATGATAGAGCAGGGCGACACCAGTAAGCACCAGGACGTATCCAGTCTGGTGGAAGGATAGGGCATACGCAAAGGCCAGGGCACAAAGCAGGAACAGGTACGGGATCGTCTGCGCCATACGTATTGTGCGCCATACAAAGAGACAGTTCCAGCACAACAAAAGTATGGACATCCATAACGAGCGCGAACCGTGCCTCTATTAGTCCATGACCGGACATAAACAGAAGTGTATCCACAAAGACGACCGGAATGCCCACAGCACACACCGCCACGCTAATGCCCATAAACGCCAGTAGCGGCTCACGCAATACCGTCCAGGGCGCGATAAAAGGTCTTACATCGCCAGGATGACGTGGCACAGAAAAAATGGCTGGTAATGCAGGCAACGTAGCCGCGCCCGGCCACCACCAGTAGCCAGATTGAGGGCCGACGCCGTCGCCAGGGGTTGCTACCAGCAAGGCGATTGCTCCATATACCCAAATGGGCTGGAATTTCTGATAGACGGCGAGTGCTTCCATAGGTAAGCATTGCGTAGACCGCTGCAA
>CAVPUU010000051.1:0-93281 GCA_963709015.1 uncultured Alphaproteobacteria bacterium
GACCCACGGAGGGTCCGGACAAGCCCAAGCTGCGCAGTGATGATATCAACGACAAGACCGAACCGCGCCTTCTGCGCGAACTCGAGGCCGTTCTCGGCTTCGCGTTGCACATCGCCGAGGGGATCTCCTGCTGCGAGAAGGTTCGTATTAAATTGTTGCAGCTATAAGCCGCAAAGGTGAGGTCGCCGATTTTGTTCGCGGCATCGAAGGCGCGACGCACCAAATCGCGGCCAGTCCGGACATGTCTCGTCCATGGCATGACGAGATTTCCGAACGACATATAGGTGCGGGCCTGAAAGCGGTGCAACCCGTTTCTCTACCAGATCGTAGCCGAGCCGCCCGAAGCGAAATCCCGCCTGGTAGTTGCCGAAGCGCGGTCCGGCGATCATGCCAAGCCAGACATAGGCGAAGCACGAACCGTCGCTGTTGCCATGCTCGAGACTGAGGTTGACCATCCGACAAATGACAAGTGAAAGAAGGTTCTCGTCGGTAAACAATGCCGGCGTCACGACCTCGGTCAGAACATCGAGATCGCGAGCGAGTCCGGGTTGCTCATCAAGGGCAGGTCGATGAGTTCCTCGATCGGGCGGCTGCCAAGCTGCGACCAGATTCGATCGTATTCGCGTCGTACTTCGTCGCTGGTTGGATGCGGCGACCAACGTGCCGATCGTCGCAGGTATTCAAGGCATACCTCCACGCCGCGGTCGCTCCGATCCAAAGTCGTGTAAAGCGTCAGGCGCAAACGCGCGACACGCAGCGATATCGTGGCGCCCTTTTGGCGCGTTCGCGCCAGCATCGAGAGCCGATTTTCCGCCGCCACCATATCCGCGGTCAGCAATTCGCACTCAGCCATATGAAATTCGATAGCGAAGATGAGTTCATAGTTGTCGTCCCAGCTCTCTTCCGTCAACAAGGCGCGGCCGGCGCGAGGTACTTGAGCGCCGAGGCGTACGCTGTCGAAATCTTCGCGCGCCTGCCCGCAATCAGATTCAACTCTGCGACCCGCTCACGTTCCTCACTGAGTGATAAGGTGAGCAGCCGCGGTTGAGCTGGTTGACGATCTCGAAGATCCCTCTTCCGTTTCTCTGCGAGGTGTGCTGCTGCGAGCAGCCGGCCGATTCGGAGATGGGCCTCGGCACGCGATTCCTCCGGGATCAAGGAATAAGCTGCTTCCTGGACGCGGTCATGGAGGAACCTGTAGGAATCTTCCGAGCGAAAGATGAGCCCGGTTCGGACCGCTTCCCAAAGCTGACGCATGCATTTCCTCCTCTGAGTCCCTGGTAAACCATCTCCAGCATGGCGAACTCCGCGCTGTTGCCGAGACAGGCAAGCTGCTGCAATGCCTTCTGGGTCTCGACGGGCAGGCGGTTCAACTTCCCAACCATGAGGTCCACCACATTATCGGTGTAACCCTTGGCGTGAATGCGATTCAGGTCCCAGGACCATCGCCCCTCGCCATGATCGAAGGTGAGTAACTCCTCTTCGGCAAGCGCAGAAATGAACTGAATGGCGAAAAATGGATTACCAGCCGTCTTCTCGTGGACCAGTTGCGCCAGCGGGGTGGCGCGCTCCGGTTCGCAGTGAAGAGAATCCGCAATCAGCCGTCGCCAAGTCTTCACGGGCTAGCGGCGCAAGGACGATCTCCTGCACTATCGCTCCGGCCTTGCGGATCGCTTCGAGCTTGCGCATCAGCGGATGGGCGGGATTGACTTCGTTGTCCCGGTAGGCGCCGATCAACATCAAGTGCTGCACATCCGGCCGCGTCAACAGATCCTCGATCAAATCGAGCGTTGCCGCGTCGAGCCATTGCAAATCGTCGAGGAACAGGGCGAGTGGATGTTCCGGCCGCGCGAATACGCCGATAAATCGCCGGAATACCAACTGGAAGCGGCCTTGCGCGTCCTGTGGCGGAAGATCAGGGACTGGTGGCTGTTCTCCGATGATGAGCTTCAATTCAGGGACCAGGTCCACAATGAGCAGTCCGTTCGGATCTAACGCCTCACGAAGGGCGTCGCGCCAATTGCTCAACTCCGCTTCGCTCTTACTCAGAAGCGGACGGATAAGGCTCTGAAAGGCCTGCGCCAAAGTGGCGTAAGGGATGTCGCGCTTGTACTGGTCGAACTTGCCTGATGCAAAAAGGCCGCGCGGCGGAACAAGCGATTTATGCAGCTCATTGACGACGGAGGACTTGCCGATACCGGAATAGCCGGAAACAAGGACCAACTCCGGCCTGCCGCCGGCTACGACGCGATCGAAGGAGGCGAGCAAGGTATCGATCTCGCGCTCTCGCCCGTACAATTTCTCGGGAATCAGCAGCCGGTCTGGCGTGTCGTGTTCGCCAAGCGGGAATTCGTCGATGCGGTGCTGCGTTTCCCATTCAGCAAGACAGCGCCGAAGATCACTCTCCACGCCGGCCGCTGTCTGATAGCGTTCCTCAGCGGTCTTGGCGAGCAGCTTCATAATGATTGCGGAAACAGCGCGCCGGCAAGTCCTTCACCCGCTCGCCGGGCGGCGCCGGCTGTCTTGCAATGTGGCAGTGCACCCATTCCATCGGATCGGAAGCCGTGAAGGGAAGGCTGCCGGTCAGCATTTCGTAAAGCGTGACACCGAGCGCGTAGAGGTCGCTCCGGGAATCGATCGAGCGATTCATTCGTCCGGTTTGTTCAGGTGCCATGTAGGGGAGTGTTCCGGCGATGAACTCGGGAGGTTCGGGCGACTGGTGCTCGCGCGGAAGGCGCGAAGCGATCCCAAAGCCCATGAGCCAGACCTGGCCGGTCGCGGAATTAACCAGAACATTGGCCGGCTTGACGTCCTTGTGAATGAGACCCCGCTCGTGCAATCGGCCGAGCGCAACCGCGAGGCCGATGGCCAAGCGCAGGAACTGGGTCAGCTCGATCGGTGCCCCAAGAAACTCTCGAGGACCTCGCCGCCCGGATCCTCGAGCAGGAGCATCGGCCGCCCCTGCTCAATGCCCACCAGCGCCACGGGTCGCGCCGCCAGGCCGGCTCCAGCGCATCCCGAAGTGCATAGGCGTGCTCGAGCCACCTCACACTTGCGGGCGGGGGATGTTGCGAGGCGGGTGCGACGACCAGGAGCGGTGACCCCTCACCTTCCTGTCGGCCACGGGACAAGATAAACTCGTGATTTTCCCATAGCGTTTTCAAGTCTGGCGACAGCTTCGATCAATTCGAGAACCTCCTGCTTCTCATGACCAAAAAACCTTCGAGGAAATCAGCGATTGCCCAAGCGCAACACAGTTAACGCTGACGAAGGCACGTACAGATCTCCGGGCCTGGAGGATCAGTGGACTGACGCGCTCCGGTGGCAGTGAAAACAATCCGCGATAAAGTCTGGGGGTTCTTCGTAACCCAGAAGGGCTAGCTTAATTCCTGGCAATCCCTTCACTCCTTGACTATATGCCCGCTTGACTCTGCAAATCGAGCGTTCCGCATCAAGCGCGTTCCAGCGCTCATGACCATCACCGGCCCAACCAATGCATGTCCAACCGTTCATCGCGAAAAGGTACGATGAAGCTTTCAAGGTGTTTTCGTTTGCATTGGCGAACAGGTGCTCGCTTGCTTGTTCGTGCTGGCGCTGCGCATCGATCCACGGGCACCGCCTGTATAAGGTCACTCTGGATTGTTTAGTTGTGTACCAATTTGATGGAAACATGCAAACAGGCAATAAACGCCGAAAGCGATCGCGCAGATCGTGCAAACAATAGTTCCGAGATTGATCCGAGATTCCATTGGTAATCTCTAGCTAGGATAAGCAGTCGGATATCCACAGTCCCGAGCAGGTCGGGAATGCTGCGCAGAAGCGATGTCTAACCGTAGCGAGTCGCCATCTAGACATACTGTCCAATGTTCATCTCCCGGCCTTCGGCAAGGCTGATCGGCCGGCGATATCGAAGCCGCCGCCAAGTAGCGAAAGGCGAGCAGTCAATGCGTTTCTGCCGTCGACTGCCGAAGCATATGGATTGCTGTCTGAAGAAGCCTCTCAATTCTGCTCTGTGGGATGCCCAGCAATTGCGCGCACATAGGACGCGGATAACCGAGGAGGAGACGTAATACAAAGCAGGTGCGCGGAAGTCGCTCGATCTGCATCAGAGGCCAGAGGCCGGGCTGAAGCATAGAGCGGTAAAGGAGGTCTACTCCTGTTTTCTGCTTTGCAGGCGTTGCGATACTGCGCACGATGACAGCATGTTGCCAGGCGGCAAGATCTCCGTATCGAGGTGGTCTCGTAACTTCAAGCTCATCGATGCTTTTAAGCAAGGAGACTTCCGCCGTATAGGCATCGGCCGATAAAAGTAGCGCAAGCTGAAACATTGCGTTGGAGCTTCATTCTGGAGAATCTTACTCCGTTCTAGTTCGGACGTGTTTGTGTCTAGTTGAGCCTGGGATCGCTCTCCGTTCAGGGATTGCATTTCTACTCCTACGTCGCCCATTGTGTCCGTGAAGGGCAACATCAAACTTGACATTCTCAATGGTGTCCTCCGATGGAAGATCAAACCTGAGGGGGCATCCTTGAGGAAGCACGCCAATGGCCAAGAGAGCAGATGGGACTGCCAGCCAGAAAAATAGGACTTGTCCTGCTGGGCTAGTATTGCGGTTCAGGGTGAGGGGAAAATTGCGCTGAATTCGTGGTGTCGATATAGCAACTCACAGGCACCTGCTTGACAGTCATTTTGAATGGACCAGCGTACGTCGCGGGCTGCCGAACGGACGAACGCGATTGATACCTGGCGGTGTCAGAGCCGACAACTCGCGGATTGCAGCATCGAAAACGCAAACAGCAGATCAGGTTGGTGGTGTTGTTCCGCGTAGCTGACAACATATGGCCTGGTTCCTGCGATGAACTGACGAGACAGCGTGAAAACGATAATGGTAAGTACCTCATTTCTCGTCCTCACGCTCGTCGTCTTAGCTGTGGCTGTCGGCAGCAAGCAACTCTCAATCACCACAAGAAGGAGCTTAGAACATGCCAGCACTACAAGGGAAAATCGCAGTTATCACCGGAGGAAGCAGTGAGATCGGACTCGCGGTCGCGAAGCGATTCGTCGCCGAAGGGGCGTTCGTATTTATTACTGGACGCCGGCAAGCTGAAATGGATAAAGCTGGAAAGGAGATCGGAACAAATGTCATAACGGTGAGGAGCGACGTCTCCAATCGGAGATCTCGATCGGCTCTATAAAGGGGTCGCGGAAAAAAGGGCAAAATTGATATCCTTTTCGCAAACGCGGGCATAGTCGAGACCGTGGAAACGCCGGCAGTAACTCCTGAACATTTCGACAGAACGTTCAACATAAACGCTCGTGGCGTGTACTTCACAGTCCAGAAGGCGCTTCCGCTACTCAATGACGGAGCTTCGATCATCTTAACTGGATCGGTCGTGGGGCAGAAAGGTATGCCGATCTACAGCACCTACGCTGCTACCAAAGGGACACTTCGTTCTTATGTCAGGACCTAGGCGGCCGAGTTTGGACGCCGAGGAATCCGCGCGAACGTCGATAGGTCCGGGCCGATTGAAACGCCCATGATCGACCGGCAGTTCCCTACCAAAGAAGCTGCGGATGCGCTGAGAGAGCAGTTTAAGGCGCACATTCCACTCGGCAGGATTGGGCTTCCAGAGGAAGTCGCCTCCGCCGCCTTATTCCATGCGGCGAACGAGAGCAGTTACACTACTGGCATCGACCTGCCCGTTGATAGTGGTCTGGTCTCGGTGTGACATACGAAACGGGGTAAGCCCTCAATGGCCGCACCTGCGTTGTGCAATCCCGCGTGGCTCCGAGCGGGGAATGCCCTCTCGAGATCTTGACCAAAAACAGCTGAGTGAGTAGTAGGCGATCAGCCTATGCGACTTATCATTATCGGTGCAGAATGCGGGGCTCACAACGGCCATTGCGCTGCGCAAAGCCGGAATTGACACACAGGTGTATGAACAGGCGACAAGGCTCACGGAGGTCGGGGCCGGTATCGATCGCAGCTAATGCCCAACGCGCGCTCGAGGTATTGGCGCTCGCCAGCCTTGACTCCAGGATCAAGACACTGAAGATCGATAAGAGCCGGTTCAAATTCGGCTGAAGCTCAGGCGCGAAGATCAGCTTTACCCCCGAAATCTTTAGAAACCACGAAAATCCACAAATTCCACGAGTTTCCGAAGTGGCGCTGCTTTCGCCTGTCCTGCTTTTTCAGAATCTTACGAACGGCTCGTGGTTTGCAGTTCTAACTTTGAACGGTCGCGGCAGGTACAACATGACATGGGCCGCTGTCGGAAAGAGGCGGAAAATGTCGACGCTCGCATTACTAGACCCACTAGAACGGGAACCCAGGCCGAAAGTCTGGAGGAAAACTCGTCATCTCGTCATTGGACAGGACGAAGCAATTCACCAGATCGTCAGGGCTTATCAGACTTATCTGCGGGACTTCCCCCGTCGGCCGGCCGATCGGAAACTTCTTGTTCCTGGGCCCCACTGGTTCGGGGAAGACACGTACAGTAGAGGCCACGGCGGAGGCCTCGTCGGCAATCCCCGCGCTGTCATCAAGATCGACTGCGCGGAGTTTCAGCACAGTCATGAGATCGCCAAATTGATCGGTTCGCCTCCGGGATATCTCGGGCATCGCGAAACCCATCCGCTGCTTAGTCAAGAAGCGCTCAATCAGCACCATACGGAAAGTGTGAAGCTGAGTTTCCTGCTCTTCGATGAAATCGAGAAGGCGAGTGACGCGCTCTGGAATCTGCTCCTCGGAATCCTGGATAAAGCCACACTGACGCTGGGCGATAACCGCAAAGTAGACTTCTCAGGGGCCCTGATTTTCTTGACAAGCAACATCGGCGCGGCTGAAATGAGTTCCCTAGTCAGTCCGAAGCTGGGCTTCCAATTCTCAGTCGCTCAGGGGCGAGAACGGTTCCGCCCCAAAACTCAAAGCTCGGCTTTCGCGCGCCGGTGTAGATGCAGCCCGTCGGAAGTTCACGCCGGAGTTCATCAATCGGTTGGACAAGATCGTCGTCTTCAAGGACTCGGGCGATGAGGAACTAAGCAGGATCTTGAGATTGAGCTCGAACTCGTGCAACAGCGCATCCAGAGCTCTGCGGTCAGCAAGCCTTTCTTTATTAATGTCACGGAGAGCGCCCGGGAGTTTTTGCTGACGAGGGTACTGATTTCAGATATGGTGCCCGCCCCCTGAAGCGCGCCATCGAGCGCCTGCTCGTACAGCCGCTATCGAATTTGATGGCGACGGGCCAGATTCACAGTCGCGATCGGTATTCGCGTCATACATGTGATGGCTCGGGGTTACTAATGTTCTTCCGTGAAACAAAGACTTCGAGGCACGAGAAGGTACTACCCGAGCTGCTGCGTAACACGTCGCGATCAAGAACTGGACGAATCATTAGACAACACAATGACCTGCAGAATCGATCGGCTTGCCGGTGACAAAAGCCGTGTGGTCTTCCGCGTGAGTGGCCGGCTTCACGCAGAGAACGTTGACACGCTTAGAGATCTACTCGGACAGGAAGAGGGTGGAGTCGCTATCGATCTCGAGGAGGTCACTGTCACGGATCACGAAGCTGTGAAACTCCTTGCCGTCTGTGAAACCAACGGAACAAAACTCACGAACTGTCCTGCTTATATACGTGAGTGGGTGTCTCGAGAGAGGGCTCAAACAAGTGCGGAGTTGTCGGACCTCGAGGCAGGAACAAGCGAGGATATCCAGGATGTTTGATAGGAGTCGTAACAGCGCTGCAAGAGAGCTCGAAAACAGAGCCGGACCTCACAAACATTCATCTTCGTCACAAGCAAAAATCCAAATGGTACGCGAGAAGTTATCGGGGGTAATCTGGCCCGCACTGAAGAGCGGATCAAAATGGCGTAGAAGTTACCGGAGCCGTTCAGGCAAGGAGTAAAACGATGCATATCTCGGATTTGATAGGATCCAGTCCGAAGTTTCGGGCGGTACTTGAAGCCGTAGAAACAGTAGCCTCCGCGGATTGCGCGGTTCTCATACGAGGCGAGACGGGCACAGGCAAGGAAGTGATCGCAAAATCCATTCACGATGCCAGCCCGCGGCGACAGCAGCGCTTTGTCGCGATCAACTGCGCGGCAATTCCTGCCGCGTTACTAGAGAGTGAACTCTTCGGGCATGAGCGAGGCGCTTTCACCGGCGCCGTTACGCCAAGAATGGGGCGCTTTCAAGCTGCCGATCGAGGTACGCTCTTTCTCGACGAAATTGGTGAATTGCCGATTGAACTTCAGCCCAAGCTTTTGCGTGTGCTTCAAGAGCATGAATTCGAACGACTCGGGAGTTCGCAACCACTCGAGTCGATGTGCGAATCTTGGCGGCCACCAATCAGGATCTCTGGACGATGGTCAAGCAACACAGGTTTCGGGCTGATCTATATTATCGATTGAACGTATTTCCTATCACGCTGCCGCCGCTACGTGAACGAGAAGGCGATATTCCATTGCTCGTAACTCACTTTCTTCAGATATTTGGCGAGCGCCACCGTAAGTCAATAGAACGTGTCCCTGACGACGTGATGGAGGCTTTTGAGAGATACGATTGGCCTGGCAACATCCGGGAATTGCAGAACGTCATTGAGCGCTCGGTTATCTTGACGAAGAACGTGGAGTTACAAGCTCCCTTGGCGGAGCTTACTAATGAACAAATGCCGAACGGCGACGTATGCACGCTTGCGGATGCAGATCGGGCGCACATCCTCGCGACCCTGCGCAAAACCAACTGGATCGTCGGCGGAAATGGTGTTCCCGCCAGACTCGGACTGAACAGGACAACGCTTATCGCCAAAATGCGAAAGCTCAGAATCCGTCGGGAAGCGGCTAGGCAGAATAGCGACGACTCTTATCCGTTTAACAAAGCTCAGCAGAGTAGTTTCTCGATGCTTGCATGAGATCCGGTCCTTATACCCTCAAGTGCCTGTTCGACGCAGAGCGATGTCAATGGTGTGCTGGTTGTCGAATTTCACAGTGACGGCGACCGTTCATTTTCACAGCACAAAATCACCCGAGTTTGTCGATGCGTTTCACCGGATTTCGCAAGATCGAGCGAACAACATGGCGATCCTGGCGGGCGCAGGCGGGGAACTCATTCCTGAGATCGATTTTTCATTCTTCGGCAACGTCTCCGATGCCGCCGTCTGGACTCAGGTTCACGACGAAGGCGTGCAGATTCTGGAAAACGTAGTCAACATACGCGTGCCGGTGATTGCGGCTATCGAGGGACGCGCCCATGTGCACTCAGAATAGCCAACTTTCCGCACAATGCGCTCTTTCAGTGGTTGTACTTCCGGAGCCTTCAGGTACGCGGAGTCTCGCTTGTGGCACAGTGCCCCTTTAGGGGCAAACAGCGTTAGTACGTGGCAGAAGCGTTCTGGTTGTGGTATTTCGGAAGCAATCTGAAACACAGCACAGGAGAACGCCATGCAACAGTTTACTGAAAAATATGGGGATCGCATTGTAGGAGTGTTGTCGGGCTTCGACCGACTGGTGTTGCGAGGCTCGCCGCGCCGCTTAGATATCGCCTATTTCGACCCGAGTCGGCAGGTGGTGGTGGCCAAAGGGATGGAAGAATTCCTCTGGCAGACGGGCATTCTGTTCAAACATTAGGGCGATTATCTGAAGAAGACCAGTGAGCGGGTGAGGCAGGCTTCCACGCGAGCGTTCCGGGAAGCGGGACTACCGGTTATTTATCTGCGCGAATCAGGCGTGGATAAAGACGAGTATGCGCGGCGAGTAGCCACTCAGCGCGGGATTACCAGCGGACCAGTGTGTGTGCTCGGTGTGCTCGAACCGTGTCCACATTTGAATATAGGCAGTCCAGAATCCTACGCCGGACGCGACCCTGTAACTGCTCTATCACTATCGACGCGACGAACGACTGGGATGGATGTACGCGCGCCTTCAGACCTGGTTTCCATTCCGCATCCAAATCGGCATCAATGGGCGAGAATGGCTCGCGCAACAGATGCGTCAGGAGCGGTTGAAATTCCAACAGGAGAAAAACTGCTTTATCCGCATCAAGGATTTTGCACGTGCGCAGGAGCTGATGAACAAGCAACTGCAAACCGACTGGGTGGAACTGCTAACCGGCTTGGCGCGCCAACTGAACCCTATACAGGAAGAGATTTTCGCAAGCTACCCAACCTCGTATTACTGGACTTGTTACCAAAGCGAATGGGCAACCGACATAGTCTTCCGGCGCGGTGAGGAACTGAAGCGATTGATGCCTGCCCTTATCGCGCATGGCATGCTGAGCTTCCACAGCCGCGACATCCTGCGGTTCTTCGGGAAACGCACGACCAAGGCCGGCCAAATCCCACGGAATTTTCACGGCGAACTTCAGACCAGTTGCAAGGAGTACGAGGAAGGCGAGCGCGTCAAGTTCTGGATGGACGGCAATTCCACCAAAGCCTACAGCAAGCTCATCCAGGCTGACGCCGCGGTATTCAGGGCTGCAGAAACGACCATCAATAATGTCGGCGTGTTCCGGACCTATAGGCCCAGCGAGGGTGGATCGGAAGACGACTTGTAGTGGCGGAAGATGCGCAGAAGGCATTGCCGATTTGCACCGCAGAGCCGAAGTATCCCAGCAAACCAACAACCGGCTGATTGACACCTTGGCCAGCGTCGACGACAGCCACAGATTAGAAGAGCTGATAGCGGAAATCCAGCAGTCGGTGACCTGGCAAGGCCGGCGCGTACGAGCTCTGAGGCCCTTGGGTGACGACAGACCACTGCTGCATGCCATCGATCACGGCGACTTCCTGCTAAACGGATTCCGCAATCGCGACCTGCAGACGATTCTGTACCAGACTGCAGCCGCCTCCGAGCAAGAGCAACGCCGCCGTTCCGCTGCCATTAGCCGGGCGGCTGCGCATGCTGCGAGCGCATCGACTGATCCGCAAAGTGCCCCATACCCATCGCTATCATGTGAACCCCAATGCACGCACCCTGCTGGTTGCCCTCCTAACGGCGGCACGCACAGTACTTAAACAGCTCAATCAGTTAAGAAGCGCAGCATGAGAAATCGTCGCATCACGCAAAGATTCCAACATTAGTAATGCAAACCTCTGGCTCTTGGTCCCCTTCGGTAGCTGGCAGGACAATCACGACCGCAGCCGCGAATCGATCGATGACCGAATTCTCTTCCAGAGTGTACTGTATGGCCCCGCATCACGCCGTTGTCCTCACCGCGCTAGCCGGTATTGAGGCTCAACTTCGATTCGATCATTCGGAACCAGGCGAGAACTTGCCGGTTCGAACTCATTGACAGATCCGAACACGAATGGTCTGAAGCAGGAAATACATGAACTTCGGCAGTAGAAAAACAAGTGGGTTCATATCGCCGACCGCTGGAATCAATGCTGGCAGCCGTGGAACAGCACGAAGCCCTTCAACCAGAGAGCTTGAACGCTGGAGCATGCGCGCTGTCACCGCACCGAGACAAATCTTCTACTGGTAACAGGGGACGTGAATGGGATCAACCAAGATTTAGCGCACTACCTGCGAAAACAGGATCGCTGCTTCTTTGAGATCAATTCGAGTCCGGACCGCCTCGATCTGTCAGCCGAAAATTCTCACCTTGCTGCGGTGGCCGGCATCAAAATCGCAGTTTCAACGGAGCCCCACAGCACGGCGCGAGTTCTAGCTTATCCGGTACGGTATCGATCAGGCGCGGCTGGGGCGGCCTGGATAAAGTTTTCAATTCTCAACTGTCTGGCTTAGCAAAAACTTGGCGAGCTAATCGGACGTAAGTAGATGGCACAAACCCTGGCGACAATTACGCGTCAAACATCGCGGACCGCATATAAAAGCCGCTTGCCCCACTGGGGTCTGGCGGAGCTTCCTGTTGTATCTGGGGCGTGCCATCCTCTTCGAAACAGCGGACCGTGAATGTGTGCTTGCCCTTTTGTAACGGCCAGTCGTAACGCCAGATAACCCAGGTCTGGCCAGATAAAGGAGGCCGCAACTCGGCGCGTTCCCATGGGCCCTATCCACGCGGATCTCGACTCTGGATACGCCGCGGACCCCAGCATGCGCGAATCCTCCGATCGGCACACGCATCTGGGGGTTCGGTTGGCCGATCGTCATGTTGGTGGCAATCGTGTCGATGGCAGAGGTCGCCTTCATGTGCGCTTCCGGTCCCAGCCGCGTACCACCCAGAAACCTGGTTCCCAACGGTCGATAGCTTCGATGGATTCGATTCATTTAGGTTGTTTCATACCGTAGTGGTCAGGAATATAGATAACCGTAGCGGGAATCCGTGCTCAGCGGAAAGAGGAAGGCCATCCCAAGCGTAGGTCAGCATCACACGATCGTCAGCGCGGATCGTGTCGAGCGCGACGACTTCGTAGAAGCTATCAAGCGACCGAATCTTCAGGTGAGTTGCATTACGGAGTAATCCAAGTCCGGCAGTAATTGCTTTAGGCTGATGCCCGTCCACCGGGTCGTACCATCAAGTCGCCGCCGATATTGTTAGAAATACAGGAAAGTGTGATGAACTGGTGCATCGGAGACCGGGCACGAATGTCGTCGATGGCCCAGACGAGTGGCTTACCGATTAATCTAGTTACCCTTAAATGTCGTGCGCTTCCTCTATTACCGGTGGGGTAGCGTTGATATCGATCCGATAGTGTGCCCCAGGGGCGTGAATTCGGGGCGTGTGCCGAGTACGGGTTTGACGGGAGCATTGACATTCGGCAACTCATTCCGAGCCGACCAGGGTTCCTCAGACACGAGATTGGCTTCGCCCCGATTTCTGGCTACTCTCCCGAGAGCGCCTCCCATTAAGGAAACGATCGCCGCGGCGCCGCTCAATCGGATCATGAAGCGACGGCGACCGGTTGACTCCGATGCGTCAACATTCAACGGACCGGCCGGAGCATCGTGAACCGTGCGGCGGTACGACCAGCCCAGAGCCGCGCCCCCTACGTAAAGAACATCAACAGGATCCAGAGCGCTCTTCCGCACCGGATTGATGGCGGAGGTGATCTCGACGCTGCGGCTGATTAACAATGCCGAAACGCCAAGAACAGCCCCTGTGAGCACACCGGCTATGTCCTTAAGCCTCCGCGTGAAGAAACGCGCGATGACAAAGAAGACCGCGCGAACGAACATTCCGGCGACCACGAATTCAACGACTGCGATCGTCTGTTCCGCCAGTTTAGCCGTGACGGAGGTGCTCCCAATGTTCAGCCAATCGAATCCCGTAAACCATCGAATCGATGCCCGCCCTCAAAACAGTGCCGGGCAAAAGCCGTGTTTCCCAATCGAAGATGGTAAAGGGGACGAAAGGAAAACCTGCGCGCCGATGGACGGCGTAGAACATAGCTGCGAGGGGTATGGTCAGAACGAATCCGATCAGTGCTCCGAACTCGATCCTTTGTCTTCGGTGCATTTGCCTCACAAAGAAGCTGCACTTCGCCTGCCATCGGAACCGCAGTCCCGTCTTTGCATTTACTCAAGAGCCGGCGCGGTGTGGAGGGATAACGATCAGCGCTCGTCGACGTGATCGTGCCCTGGTGCGAAGAGATCAGCAAGAAGTGCGGGAATCCTTGCGATGATTAAAAGCCACTCAGCAAAGCAATCGCGCGGTGTCAACATAACGACGCCGAGGCGTCCTGTTCGACACCCGTTTTGAATGCACCAGCTCTGAGGCCGTGTGCCGCTGCACAGACCAGGGCTATTGACCTCCAACTCCGAACCGATGAATCCTCATGAGTTCCAAGCCTCGGTTCGGAGGGATTTTCCAAGCCTCGCAATGTCACGGGCGATCATGGCCGCTCCCTGCGCGAAGCCGTAGCGCTTAAATCCCATAGCGATAATGCCACTGTGATGGGGCCAAACGGATACGCTTTAGCATGAGAACGGATTGTACGCGGGATTTCGGAAGACAGGGTTCGAATGCCCCAACCACTCCACATATCGGGCTGCAGAAGTCGCCTACGGACGCGGCTGCGCGTTCGCGGCTCATGATACCGCTCCACAACAAGTGCCCGGGATTGGACGCGATGGTGTGTACCTGCTTCTTGTCGCGATCGAGGGCGTATGCATAAAACCAGAGCCGCTCACACCAGAAAAGCTGTTCGAATTTTTGCCGTAAATCCGCTGCTTTCTGACGCAACTGGCAACGGCCCCAAGTTGCTCAAAATACTCCCAGGCGCGAGCCAGGCGGCGCAGGTGTCGTTACCGGCGCTGGTCACGATCTCGGCGGAGACGTTATTTGGAATAATCAGACGGGAATTGGAGCACAACGTGCTTCATATTGTTCGGGCGCGCCAGATATCTGCTGATGTTCCGCGCGGCTTTGGCGCTTCGATCCGAAGTAGCTCAAGCATAGCCCTCCAGAAACGAAACGAGGGACAGAAAGAAAGAAAGGATAACTCAATGAAGTCTATACAATTGGTCGAAACCTCGAAGACCGAGGCCATACCAGCACCATTTCCAAACACCAAAGGGACGGCCACGATCAAGATCTTAAATAGTGATCAGTCGTTTGGTCCAGCAGTGGCCATACTGAGAATGGAGCCAGGGAGCGAGATTGCAAGGCACGTGCACGGACAAACAACTGAGATGTCGTACGTCCTTGATGGTGATTTCATAAAAAACGTAGGGCACCTCATATCCGAAGGGTACGGAATTCAATATCAAACCGAACGCTGCTCATGGACCCCATACGACCAAGACTGGCTGCTCCGTCCTGGTCACCTTCAGCTACCCATCTACTTTCGATGATTTCAAGTTGGCCTAGCAGTGTGATGAGGGAGTGGCTTTTACGCAAGCAGTGATCAAAAAACGGTGGCCGTCCGCCGGAATAGTGCGGACGAGGCGCTCGCCATAACGTTGTGATTGGTTCTTCAGGAGCCGTGCAATCTTCTGCGTGCTCCAATAGGTGCTGCCGCGCGCGGGTGCTGGCGAGTTTTGTCGAGAACTCGTGGCCTCCATGTCGGCGGCCAGCACCCGTCGAGGCCACCGATGGTTGTCATCGCACAATAGGGCAGTATTTGCTCGATGCCGGAATGCGATAAGCGTCGATCGCCTAAAGGATCAGCCGCAAGCTAGGGTGCTGACAAGAGACCACTGGCAGCTGAGCAGTGCTCCTCGATCATGGCCCCAGACGTGCGTGTAATCAAGACGTTCCTGGCCACGAGTAAACAAAGCCTCGGGATTTGTGGGATGCAACTCTCGTTCCCGCTGTAAACGATGCTTGGTCAACGAACTAGAGGTGAAAAGATGAAACCAACACACAAACTTCGCGACCTCGGCCAAAGCCTTTGGCTTGACAGTATTACTCGACCCTTGCTAAGCAGCGGGTCACTTAAGCGTTACATCGAAGAGCTATCGGTGACCGGACTCACTTCGAATCCCACTATTTTCGACCACGCCATCAAAAACAGCACTGCGTATGACGCGCCAATCCGTGAGAAACTGCGGGATGGCGAACCGGTTGAGCCGCTCTTCCTCGAAATGGCGCTCGAGGATATCACACGTGCTGCCGACTTGTTTCGGCCGATCCCATGATCGTACCAGTGGCGTCGATGGTTGGGTTTCACTGGAGGTTTCGCCACTGCTGGCCCACTACGCTGCTCGCACTATCTCGGAGGCCAAAGAATTATTCGAACGCGCCGGCCGGCCGAACTTGTTCATTAAGATTCCAGGCACGAGAGAAGGTGTGCCAGCCATCGAGGAATCGATCTTCGCTGGCGTTCCTGTAAATGTGACCCTCCTGTTTTCGCGTGAGCAGTACCTCGCGGCTGCCGAAGCGTTCTTGCGTGGCATAGAGCGGCGCATCGAGGCCGGCCTCAATCCCAATGTCGCTTCGGTTGCATCGCTATTTGTCAGCCGTTGGGATGCGGCCGTAATCGGCAAGGTGCCTGATACCCTCCAGAACCAACTCGGTATCGCGGTGGCAAAGCGCACTTATCACGCGTATTGCTCCCTGCTCAGCTCGGAGCGCTGGCAACGCGCCTATAACTTTGGCGCTCTTCCACAACGCCTCCTCTGGGCTAGTACGGGAACTAAGGACCCCACAGCTCCCGACGTTCTGTATATCAAGGCGTTGGCGGCACCATTCACCATAAATACGATGCCTGAGGCAACGCTCAAAGCTTTCGCGGATCACGGTGAACTCGGCGCCGGCCTATCGGATGATAGCGGCGATAGTGAAGACATCCTAAGCCAGTTCGCTAAGAGCGGCATTGATATCGACACTCTGGCCGCCCGGCTCCAAGACGACGGCGCCAAGTCATTTGTGAAGTCGTGGAATGAGCTGATGGATGTGATCGCTTCGAAGGGCGCTCAACTCAAGAAGGCGAGTTAAGCGACGAAGGAACGCAGATGTGAAACCTTGGTGGAGCGAGTCACTAATAACCAGTTTTCAATCCCTCGTATTTGAAACATCTCCAGGTCAACTCCAGAAGCGGCAACAAACAGCGTCTTCGATAATTCTTTGCTTTCGATTCGGAGCGAACCGCTGTCTTTACTAGCGCTCTTACCGCTCTCTCGACGCCAATTCGAAATGCAATATACGCAACACGAGAGATCTACTGGACACTCTTCAGAAATCACTACATGCGGCCTGCGGCTGAGACTCTTTCACCACCGCGACACCACAAGCGGGTAGTCGGCGGTGACACAGCAGCGCAGATTTCGCAAGGAGCACGCTGAGATCAATGTACCGAGTCGACAACCCTCAGTGCCAATTCAAATTGAGGATCCAGTCCGACTGAGACGGCATCGTCGGTGGTTTTTAATCCACTATGTCTTGTGCGGCCGCGGCTAGCTCGGAGAAACGTGTGAGCCGCGTCGGAACGGGTGTCAACCAGATGACGCGCTGTTCAAATGGTGGCAACGAAGAATACCATCCAGCATCGCAACTGATCTACCTCCACGGTCGCGGCTTAGACAATGAGCCCCGTTCTTGCGACAGTTTGCTTTGCTCTGGAAACCCATTATCACGAAATCGCTAGCGATATTCGGGATTTCCTCGATTGCAAGCTGACAGCTCAAGTTAGGACCGCTTGAGGAAGTGGCGGCTCAACGTCTTGATGGCATTCTCATGAAAACACGACAAAAGGGCAAGCCGCTTCCGAACGGGTGTCCAATGGATGACGCAGTGTTCATGTATTGACCATCGGAAATGGCGCCCAGCATCGCAGCTTGGATGTCACTTCTCGCGATCATGCGCAGAGAATTAGCCCTGCTTCTGCGGCTTTCTTTTTCCATTTTGGCCGTTGCCGTGCTTTCCAAGGAATTAGAGGTGCGGCGTAGCCGTTTTTTAATCTCGCGTTCAGCGCGATTAAGAACAGACAGTGAAAAGAGAGCAAAGGTACAGCGGCTCGGCCGCTCCATCGAAAGTGGCAACTACTCAAAGGAGATCACTGACATGAGCGCCGCAGACAGATATGACGTTGTTGTGCTTGGCAGCGGCACCGGCGGCAAGTTGGTGGCACGGGCGATGGTAAAGAAGGAAAGCGAACGGCAGTCGTCGAACGCAAACTCATCGGCGGATCCTGTGTGAATGTGGCGTGCTTGCCCACCAAGAACGTCATCCATACTGCCAAGGTCGCCTCGCTGTTTGGACGACATCAGGAATTCGGGATCCAGACCGGAACGATAGCCGTCAACATGGCCGGAGTTTACGCACGCAAGCGCAGCATGGTTGACGAGATTGTCAAAGTCCATCTGGATAGGTATCACGCATCCGGAGACGAGTTAATTCTTGGTGAGGGTAGATTTGTCGGACCACGTACCGTGCAGGTCGCATTGCGGGACGGGGGCGAACGGACAATTACAGCCGACCGCGTATTCGTGAACGTCGGCACCCATGCAACCATACCGGATCTACCTGGGCTCCGGGATGCGATGCCAATGACCCATGTCGAGGCACTCGACTTGCAGCGAGTTCCCGAACATCTCATTGTTCTAGGAGGTGGCTATGTCGGGCTTGAACTGGGCCAGGCGATGCGCAGATTCGGGAGCCGCGTAACGCTGATTGAGCGCGGCCCGCAGCTTGCGTCACGCGAAGACCCCGATGTTGCGCAAGCGATTCTGCAACTCTTCCGGGACGAAGGAATCGATGTTCTGCTGCATACGCAAGTTTTAAACGTTACAGGTGTTTCGGGAGAGCGCGTAACAATGAAACTTCAAAACGAACACGGTACGCGAACGATAGAAGGAACGGATATTCTTGCTGCGCTCGGGCGCACACCGAACACACAGGGAATCGGGCTTGAGGAGGCCGGAATTGAGGTCACCGAAAAGGGGCACGTCTGGGTGAATGATCGTCTGGAGACAACGGCGCCGAATGTATGGGCGATAGGAGAGTGCGCGGGCAGCCCGTATTTCACGCACGTGTCGGAGGATGACTTCAACATCATTCACGCAAATCTAAATGGCGGTCACCGCAGCAGGCGTGACCGGCTCATTCCGTACTGTGTCTTTACTGACCCGCCGTTTGCGCGCGTTGGCCTCAATGAGTCCCAGGCTCGAGAAAACGATATCGCCTATCGCGTTGCATCCCTTCCAGTGGATGCCATCTGGAGGCCATGGACTCTTTCCGAGAGGCGTGGGTTTATGAAGGGCATCGTCGATGCGCACACGGACCGCATCCTCGGATTCGCTACTTTTGGGCCGGAAGCAGGGGAACTCATGGGTACGGTTCAGGCCGCAATGCTGGGAGGACAACCGTATCCGATCTTAAGGGACGCTGTTTTCGCTCACCCAACAATGACAGAAGGGCTGAAGTATTTGTTCGCAGGCGTTCCCCCACTAGCCCAGGACGATGTTAAAAAGCATGAAACTGCGAGCGTCGCATGAGATTGTTTGTGAGCGTCCCTCTTGATGAACGTTCCGCTACGTGTGAGCTGTTGCGCACAAAATACTCTGATTCTTACTGGAATGAGCTATGAGCAAACTTGCAAGGAGCCGAGCGATCGCCTCTAACAGCCGAACGCGTTCAGCCGCGAACTACTCCACTCGATAAAAGGAACTGTGTATGAGTATCATCTCACGAGGTTTTTCCGGTCGCCGCAGCCCGGCTGATGCAAAGCTACCGCCGGGCCAGTATCTCACCACTGACTTCCCCGTATTGTCAGCAGGGCCGACGCCGCACGTGCCGCTCGACCGGTGGGAATTTAGGATCGACGACGGCATTAACATGTTGCGGCGATGGGATTGGAAGTCGTTTCGCGACTTGCCCACTGAGACCTTCACGGTTGATTTACACTGCGTCACGCGATGGTCGAAACTCGGCACACAGTGGGAAGGAGTTTCCCTCGATACGATGCTTGCAGAGGTAAAATCAGATGCGTCCTACGCTCTCGCGCATTCATACGGTGACTACACTACAAATCTGCCTCTGAAGGATCTGATGAACAGGCAGGCATGGATCGCGTTCCGATTTAATGGCGAAGATCTTGCGCCCGAACATGGTGGCCCTGCGCGACTTCTTGTGCCCCATCTTTATCTATGGAAGAGTGCCAAATGGGTACGGGGCATTACGTTGATGCACCAGGATACGCCCGGCTTTTGGGAACAACTCGGCTACCACAACTATGGAGATCCGTGGCGGGAGCAGCGGTATTGGGAGGACTGATGTGGCGTATCGCAAAGGTGGTTGCTCTTCATGACGAAACGATCACTGCGCGGACAATCACATTCGAAGTTCCGGATTGGCCGGGTCACCTTGCAGGCCAGCACATTGACGTGGGTTTGACGGCCGCGGATGGATACACTGCTGTGAGGTCATACTCGATCGCTTCTGCGCCCAGCTCCGATGCACACATTGAAATAACGGTCGAACGCCTGCCTAACGGCGAAGTCTCGCCCTATCTCACGGAAGAGCTCGTAGTTGGCGATCGTGTGGAGTTGCGAGGGCCAATCGGCGGGTGGTTCGTGTGGCGCACGCAGCAAGCGGAGCCGATCCAGCTTATAGCGGGGGGTTCCGGCATCGTTCCGCTCATGGCGATGATTCGGTCACGTGCGTCGGCGGGCAGCAATGCGCCATTTCGATTGTTGTATTCCGTACGCGAACCGGCCGCGGTTTTTTACCGCGACGAGCTGCGGGCGGTATCGGATCACGACCATTCTGTGGGCCTTACCTACACGTACACCCGAGTTGCTCCGGAGGACTGGCCGCGAGTACCCGGCCGCATCGACGCCACTCTGATCGCAAATGCAACGTGGCCCTCTCAGCATTCTGCGACTTGTTATGTTTGCGGTCCTACGTCGTTCGTGGAAACTGCCGCTTGCCTCCTTACCGGCTCCGGTTATAGCCCCGACAAGATACGGACGGAGCGCTTTGGTCCCACTGGAGATCGACAATGAGTTCACATCCATTTGACTACCTTGATGGCAATGCTGCCGGGGGTGAATTGAGCAACGTATTCGCCTTGGATGTTACGGCTGCTGAGGGACAATGTGCGCATTGTGGTGCGACAAAGCCCTTTGCCGAGGCGCGTGTTTATGTGCGGGGTCCCGGCCTCGTGGCGCGGTGCGCCGTTTGCGAGCACGTACTCCTTCGTCTTGTAAATGTTCGCCAGCGCCTGCTCCTCGACGTGCGTGGTATGACCTATTTGAGCCTCAACGCATCACAAAACCAGGAGTCCGCTTGAATGGCCCGTATCCCCGTGGTTGCATATCCTTTCATTGGCATTTCTGAGCTTCTCCTTCCTTTCGTTCAGCACGTGCTCACATTTGGAAAGGAATGAACTAGCAACCGTTTATCGCCTAATGATTGTGCTCATCGAGATCAGCCCAGCGCCGACAGCAGCTCGTAATCCAACCCGCCGGGCTTAAATTCTGAGCACAGTATGCCTCGATTGCACGTATATCGTCCAACCAGCAATTCCGATCGGCCATGATCTTTCTGAACCGAGTTGCTAGAGCGCCTGCCGCCGCTAAATCGGCGAAGGCGGCCTCTCGCACGCCAAGTCCGACAGGCCGATGGGAACAACAGGGTCAGACAATGGGATTCGACGTAGTAGCATCGCGAGCGCTTTTAGCCTGCGAGGCTCCATTTCACCGATTCGGTTTAACGTGCCCTGATACGCCCCTTCTTACTTGAGGGCGTGCAGGCCTGAACACTTGGCGTCTTTTGGCATCTCGGTTGCAAGATGCGTTGCGTGATACAAGAATCATCTGGTAATCGTGAATGGATCAGATTTCAGACCATCCTCGAGGCGCGGATCCGAGACTTGGAGCGAGTGATTCGTCGTCGCGACGGTATTGCAATCGAGCAACACGCTGATCAGCTTGATGAACTTCAGCAGGCATCCCAACGCGATCTCGCAATTTCCAATCTCAATCGAGAATCACAACAACTACGCGAGGTGCGCGCTGCTCTTCGCCGCATAACGGAAGGGAGTTTCGGAGTTTGCGAGCAATGCGGAGAGGATATTCATTCCAAGCGGGTCGCCGCAATACCCTGGACTGCTCTTTGCATTACGAGTGTCAAGAAATGCTAGATCGGCATCGCCGGGAAAAGCAAATTCCCATCAACAACCCTACTGAGCAGCGTCGGCACTTGGATCAAACCTACTGGGCCTTGCAAATGCTCTTGCAATGTTGAGCGCCGCTAATTGATGATTCGTAATTGCGACAAAGAAGTGAGTCGGAGATCAGCGTGGGCGAAGCAAAGGAGATGGACGAATGATATCGAAATGCCGGCTATGTGGATGCACGGAAGCTGACTCAATAGCGGATGCGAAGACGCTCGGCCTGGAGGAAGAGCTCCGGAACGGCGTATACACCTGCTGCCAAATCGCAGCGTGGGCTCATGAGCAGTGGCTGGCGTCATTTCTGAGGCAACGAACGAAGACGCGAAGCACGGTTGCGAGAAGACAGGATATACTGAATGTCGAGTGGGCCTGCGACCCTCGTTAGTTGGTCTCGTAAATCAAAAAGATGAAGGTGACAGAACAAACTCACAATCTACTCCAGCGCTTGCAGCTCGTGAAAATCGGCTGGACCTGCCTCACGAACGCAGTCAGAAAAACGATCTCATCCAGTTCGTCGCAGTTGCCTCGCCCTCGCGCGATAACTTCGTGTCGCTCTGTTGTGCCTTTGACGTTTGCGGCATGGCGTTCTTGAGCCCCAACGCATCACAAAACCAGGAGTCCGGCAGACATATGTATTGCGGAGACTTCGTCGCTCAGCGATCGAGCGAACGTCTACATAGAAGAATCCAAGCGTCCTTTGGAGGATAACGTGCTTCCGTAGTTGCATGAAAAAGCAGCATGAACCGAAAGACGTGGGGCCGAATTCCGCTGGCCAGTCCGGTGATGATCAGGGACTCCCCGATACCGCAGAAGCGAGCTCGGAGAGCGTGAAAGAACTCGTCGATGAAGGGCAGTTTTTCGAAGCAAATGTCGTCGATGCTGTTGAAGATACGTTCGATACGGTTTCCGAGGTCCATACCCGCGAGTTTCCGGAAGATGACGTACCTTCCGAATATCTCGACCAGGACTGAACTGAGCAGCCAAATCAGAAAGGAGGATCCTATGCAACCATTTCAAAATGACTACTTCGCTGAGTATCGCAGCCTAAAGCTTGCGCGCGATGCCAACGGCGTGTTGGTTGTCGAGTTTCACAGCAACGGCGGACCGTTCATTTTCACGGCTCAAGATCACACAGAGTTTGTCGATGCGTTTTACCGGATTGCGCAAGATCGAGCGAACAAGATCGTGATCCTGACGGGCGCAGGCGGGGAGTTCATTCCTGAGATCGATTTTTCATCCTTCGGCAACGTCGCCGATGCCGCAGTCTGGAGCCAGGTTCACGACGAAGGCGTTCAGATCCTGGAAAACGTAGTCAACATACGCGTACCGGTGATTGCGGCTATCGAGGGACGCGCCCATGTGCACTCGGAATATGGCCTATTTGCCAGTGTGGTTGTGGCGGCCGAGGGTACGACCTTCCACGATGTGCCGCATTGTGCCGGCGGCATTGTACCCGGGGACGGAATCTTTACCATTTGGAGTTATCGTGCTGGAGCAGGACGAGCGGAGGCGTTCCTGCTGAACCCACAACCGCTGACAGCGCGTACCGCGTACGAATGCGGAGTAGTCGCCGAGGTTGTGCCGAATGGGAACGCACTCAATCGGGCGCGGGAGTTGGCCGAGTTGTACTTGAAGGCTCCGGAAGTGACGCGCCGCAACACGCGCGTGCACTTCATACAACCACTGAAAGAGCGCATTGTGCGGGAAGTTGGCTACGGACTGTCGCTCGAAGGAGCGTCGGCGGCCGATCTTGTGAAATCAATGCGAGCGAAGAGTGAACCTGCCGCTCAGAAAAAGAAAATCCGCATGAACAGCACGAAGAACAAATCATCCGCAGAGTTATTTAAGAAGTCGCAGGCTGGAAGACTTTGGTCCGGTGATTCTCGGCGACGCGCGGCAGGAGGTGAGGCGAGACCGCAGAAATTTCTCCCCGCCGGGTAGATTCTCAAACTAATTAGAGGGCTTGTGATAACCAACTTCATCGTTATTACCGGAGCATCAAAGGGGATCGGCCGCGCCGCCGCGGACGCTTTAGTCGAACAGGGTTGGTCGGTTATCGGCATCGCACGCAGTTCCCCGCGATCCTTCCCGGGCGTCTTCATCGAGACAGATCTTGCTGACCCGGATCAGACCCGAGCTCTCGCTGACGACTTGGCCGGTCGCGGAGACGTGTTTGGAATTGTCAACTCGGGCGGGCGCATTTCGTTCGAGTTACGCCGCGGCAGTGGATGGTGGCGCGAGCGTCAGGAGTCTCTAGCGTTAATTGAGCCTTCGGGAAAACTATCGTTCCAGCCCTCAAGCAACAGTAATTGGTCGTCCCAGCAACGAAAATCTGACGATCAGACAGTTCTGATCGATGCATAGGCGTAGGAGACGCAAAGCTAGTGAAGAATTGTACGCTACGATTTATCCCGGCCTGCCATACGGCCGGTACACGACTCGCGCGAACAAGATCAACAGGGATCGGACCCGAGTTTTCTCAAACATAAATGCAGGTGCGTGACCTGTAACAGGAACTCACGCAAAGTCGGTGAAAGGAAAATATATGTCAACTACAGCGGAACTGATTTCACGCGAGAAAGCCCCGTTAGCTACACCATCAGATATTGATCCGAAAGCGGTAAAGGACATTGCTGGGGCACTCAATGCTCTGCTTGCCGATGTCTTCGGCTTGTATCTAAAAACTAAGAATTTTCATTGGCATATGAGTGGACCGCACTTCCGTGATTATCATCTTTTACTCGATGAGCACGGAGATCAGATCTTTGCCATGACCGACGACATTGCTGAACGTGTCCGCAAAATTGGCGGAACGACCATTCGTTCGATTGGGCATATTGCTCGTTTGCAGCGCATTCCGGATAATGATGCGAACTACGTGACGCCGAAAGACATGCTGAGTGAGCTTCGCGAAAACGAGAAGAGCTTGATCTTGAGCATGCGGGCGGTACACACTCTCTGCGACGACGCGGCCGACATAGCCACTGCCAGTCTTCTTGAGACCTGGATTGACCAGGCTCAGCGCCGGAGTTGGTTCCTCTTTGAAGCAACTCGTGAATAAAATCCGGGGCTTCTGATCCGCCTGCCTCTAAATCGTTTGACTGACGGACACTTCTCGAATCAGTTTGCCGTGACACCATCTTTTCGTTCTTGCCAAGCGCACAAGCGTCCAGCATGAAGTAGAAACCGGGCCGCGACCGTGAAATCGCTGCCCGTCAAATCCGATCAGTCGACCGGTTCGTCTGCTGGATCTGACTCAGGAGTGGAAACGGGCTGACTGCCGACCGGTCGAGCGCCAAAATTGAGGTCGCATGGATCTCGGCCACGCGCACGCTGCGATCGGATTCTGCGGGAGTGTATTCGCGATAGCGCAGTTCGCCTTCGACCTCCAGATAGGCACCCTTCTGCAAGTTGCCGGCCCAATCTGCGAGCTTGTTCCAGCAGATCACGCGGTGCCATTCCGTACGCGTCTTGTACTCGTTGCTGCCTTTCTCCTTCCAGCTCACGCTGGTTGCGAGCGACAAGCGAGTGTAGGAGTGCCGTTCGGCGTGGAGCGGGTCTCAGCGTCCGGCCAAGAAAACCAATGAGAGTGATGCGATTTTTGCAAAGCATTTTTTGTCTTCCTTTCGTGCCCCGATCGGTTGGGGCGACCCGGAGCAAAGAGGGCCGCTCTCAAGCCAAGCGAAGTCAGTTTTTCGGAGGGTCCGGAGCAGATTGTTTGTGCAATTGCAAAAGGCGAAGCCGGCAATCTGGGAGGGAAACCGAAACCCGTCAGGGCTGGAACTGCTGAGCGCAGGCGCCGAGCGCGGGAATTACCCTGAAGCCAAGCCCAACCGAGACGGGCTGAAAGGCAGACGAGTTTGCAAAGACGCCGCACTCTCCGGTTTTTCGATACGACGCTGGTGCCGCTCTTTTCCGTAGGGCACGGACCCCACTCGCATCACCGAATGTCAAACGGCTGGATAACAGAACGACGGCAACACTTTGGGCACGGAAGAAGCTTTGAAACGCTGCCGAAGGCCCGATTCGCACGCCAGCGCCAGAACGGGTTGTTCGTCGTTCGCGTCGAGAGTTGCAGGCTGCGGCGGTGGACGTCCGGCAACATTGTTGAGCGCAGTGTCAGTAAAAACGGTGATGATGCATTCCGTGGCACTAAGCGACAGGAATGCCAGCGTAGTTCATTGGCAGTCCATCGTTCAAGTATCGCGCTCTCAAGTAGTTCCGAACTTTCTTCTGCCTCGTTACCTCGGAAACTCGGTTGACTTGAGTCTGGAATAACATGCAAGTCATTGAAAAATGGAGCGGGAGACGGGGCTCGAACCCGCGACGTCCAGCTTGGGAATATGAGCGTCGATTGTAAATAAATGGCTTAGGCGTCTATGGCGCTGTTTTCTGGTCACATAAGTCTATTGTTTTCACGATGCGCTTTCCAGAAGCGTCATTATTGAGGTAAAGGAGGTAACGGAAACCTCCCATTTTTAGACTTCGAAATCTCCGGGGTTTGCCTTTGAAATGGTCTGACATCGATAGAGCCTTTTTCCGCCCAGGCTGCATGAAACAGTGGGCTAGAAGCGAATCTCGGAAGCCACTCTACCCGCCCCGCGCTCAGCCTCCCAGTGAGGATCGACTTCGCCGCGTTGTAGGAATTGGATCGCCCGGCGAGATTACCTTCGCCACCAGTTTCTTTTGAGGGAAGTCTCTTCGGTTCAGAGTGACTATGAACGCGGCGTGTCCTTGCTCTGCACAGGCGCAGAATGCGTTGTCGTTCGGATCCGGCGATACATCGCTTTCGGTGCGAACGTTGACGAACTCCGCCTCCTCCCTCAGCAGATTGATGATCTCGCCCACGAGGTTCCGTCGAACCCCGAGCCTGGTGAGGACCGCCTTGTATTCCGAAAGGATGGCCTCGGTGACCAGCCAAGTGAACGTCTCGTCGTCTAGCCAGCCGCGCAGAAGTGCGGCACTCGGAATCTCCACGCTGCGCTGGGATTTGAATCCGGCGACCCCGGCAACGAGCACCGATGTATCGATGACGCCTCTAGGCTGTTTTCTTCGACGGCCCAACCGTGATCTCCGGCAGCTCCTTCTTCTCGGCCCGGAAGCCCCGAATCGCCTTCTCTATTTGCGACCCCGTCACACCAGACAACTCTTGCGCCGCCGCCTCCAAATTGCGTGTGAACTCACGCTTCCACCCTGGCCTCTTTCTTCCCCGCGGCAAGTCCCGATACACGACGGACCGAGGAAGCTGCTCGTTCAGTTCTTTTGCGAGTTCTCGAAGGGGAACACGAATCTCGATTGGCTCTCGGCCTTTCATGGGCAGGGACCGCAGACAAACGTAACGAAGTTTCGCCACTTCCTCGTCCTTGAGGCCGGAAAGGGCGCGCGCGAAGAGCGCGAGCACCTCAGTCGATGTGCCGAGCGACTCCTTCAAATACAAAGCAACCTTCGCCTCCAAAAGAAGTCGATTGTCGAACCAGTAGAAGCTGTCGCGGCGGGTTGGCCGCAATACTTTGAATTGCACAAGGTTCTGCAGATCCTTTGGGGCCACTCCCAAGACTGCGCTCGCCTGCTTCAGTTTCAGTTCCATGGCGTACGTTATACCATCTATAGTTTAGATGGTATACGTGGATGAGTCAACCTTCGCAGTGTGACAACTCTGTTGCGAGACTCGCCAGAGCGTTGCGATAGGCTAGATTTGAGCTAACCCACCGTCCACGAACAACTCGATTCCGTTTACGTAGCTGCTGTCGTCAGAGGCCAAGAATACGACGGCCTTCGCGATTTCGTCGGTGGAACCGGCTCGGCCCAGAGGTATGTTGCTGATCGAACTCTGGACGAACTGATCGACCTGGTCCTGGGTCAATCCGAGCGAGGTATTATAGCCGGGCGTCGGAACAACGCCTGGGCTAATCGCATTAACTCGTATCCCGAGCCCTTTCAGATCCACGCACCACGTCCGCGCAAACGAACGGACCGCCGCCTTGGTTGCGCTGTAAACACTGAAGGCTGGACTCCCGGTAATCGAAACAATCGAGGCGTTCAGCACGATGGATGCACCCGGCTGCAGTAATGGCAACGCCTTCTGTACCGTAAACAGTAAAATTTTCCCCGTTCGCCTGAACGCTTCAACAGGTAAACTTCGCACGTAAGCAACATGAACCAATCCCTTGACGTTCAAGTCGAACTGTTTATCAAAATGCTCCTCGGTAATCTGGCCAAGCGCAGCAAACTCGCCGGTGCCGGCATTCGCAAAGACGATGTCAAGCTTGCCTTTCTGCTCCCTTACCGCCGCATAGAGCCTATCAATGTCCGCCGGTTTAGACATATCGCTCTGGACGCTAGTCAGCCCAGGGCCGATCTGATTCACGGCGGCATCGAGTTCGCTCTTCCGCCGACCCGTGATGAATACATGCGCTCCCTCGTCGACGAACCTCTTTGCTGTCGCGAGCCCGATCCCGCTGCTGCCTCCGGTGATCACTGCAACTTTCCCTGCGAGCTTCTGTTGCAACCGTTCTCCCTCCGTGTCTGATTCCAGCGTAGAGGGGAGACTCCCTCGGTTCTTACACAAAAGTGCAGCCGTTGCGAAATTCTGCCGAAACTTCTGTCACCGGTTGATCCGCTTAATCCTGAGCGCCGCGATCTTGGACGAAAGCGTGGTCGGGCGCATCCCCAGCAGTTCCGCAGCGCCATCCAACCCATAGATTTTCCCGTTGGTCTTCTCAAGAGCCGACACGATCTGTTCCCGCTCTAATTCAAGAAATTGGGCCCTTGTACGAACAGGCGAAGTCGCGTGCGTAAGCTTCGCCGTGGCCGGATTGGAATCTCCTAAGGCGAAGCGCAGACGGCCTCCTGCCGACACGATCAAGGCGCGTTCGAGAACATTCTGAAGCTCGCGGACATTTCCGGGCCAATCGTAGCTGCAGAGTTCCCGGATATTTTCGGCGGTTAGGCGTGGAACGGCGAGGTTCAGCCGCTTCGCCGCGTGCTCCAACGAGTCGGCGGCAAGAATGATCACGTCCTCCAGGCGTTCGCGCAACGGAGGGGTCTGAATCGGAAAAACATTCAGGCGGAAATAAAGATCCGAGCGAAATCGTCCGACGGCCATCTCTTTTTTCAAATCCCGATTCGTCGCGGCGATGACACGAACGTTGACCGGCCTGGTGCGCTCCTCGCCCACTCGCTCGAATTCGCCTTCCTGCAACACACGGAGCAATTTGGACTGGAGGTCCAGGGGAATCTCAGCAATCTCGTCCAGAAACAACGATCCCCCATCAGCAAGTTCAAATCGGCCGACACGATCGCGCAACGCACCGGTGAATGCTCCCTTCACATGGCCGAAAAACTCGCTCTCAAATAGCTCGCGGGGAATCGACGCGCAATTGACCTTTACCAACACTCGGTTCGCGCGTCGGCTGTTTTCATGAATCGCGCGTGCAACGAGTTCCTTACCGGTTCCCGACTCACCCATGATGAGGACGCTGGCTTCAGTCGGGGCCACTTGCTCGATTTGCGAAAGGAGCGCTTTCAGCGCAGCGCTCTGCCCTTTGAATCCGCCAAGGTTCTCCTTAACTTCGGATTTCAGATAATCGTTCTCTTGCTCCACCCGGAGTTGGAGCGACTGAATCTCTTCGAAGGCTCGTGCGTTGGCGATCGAGACCGCTGCCTGATCTGCAAATACCCGGAGCCACTTGAACTGTTGTTCATTAATGTGCACCCTGGCGAAGACACCAAGCACTCCAAGGACTTTCCCTCCGAAAATTAATGGGTGGCCGGCAAAACCATGAATGCCCTCATCCCGGACCCAGTCGGGATGCAGGGTCCACCTGGTGTCCGCGACGGAATCCTCTATCAGCATCGATTCGCCTGTTGAGCCGATCCAGCCGATCTTTCGAACACCCAAAGGAAAACGCTGGAAAGAACCATCGAGTCGAGACCAGTCTGTGGAATCTACCTGGGAATTGCCAGCGCTTGCGGCCAGGTGGAGGCAACTCGTGCGATCCGAGCACTCGCTGCTCATCCTGCACGTCGAACAGACGTCGCCTGGCTTCAACAGCCATATTCGCGCCAAAGCGACGCCGGCACTGTCGACCAAGCCGACGACGATCATTTTGAGGACGGTCTCGACAGTCCGGACCTGGCTCACAGCAAGCGATATCGACTGCAGAAGCGCCAAGTCCATTCCCACAGGTTATAGGAAATCCCGAGTGTGGACAACGACACTTCGTCGTTGCAGGAGGGCCCGTCGTGGTCCTCAATGACAGAATGCCTCATCTTTTCAGCAGCTTAGAGGGGCCCGTCGTTGGCAGCCGAACTGCAATCGTCACCATCGCCCGGCAACCCCGCACGGAACTGGATTTCAGCAATGCGTCTTGCCGGGCGGCGGTAAATCGGGCGTACCTGTGCGCCAGCGCCCTGTCAGCGATGCGCTTATTGCCCTGAGTCCGTCGTCATCCGAAGGGAGCGTTCATGAGCTACACCGGGAGCTGGGTATGGGATGTTCATGCCGCGGCGCCAGTTTACTGGTTGCGGAAATGTATCGAATTCACGGGCAGGATGTCGTCTCCGGCCCGCCATCGATTGATGCCTATCGCACCCCTTACAGCCCCGAGGACTGGTGTGGCTGGTTGGCGGCAGTCCAGAAGTCCGTTCACGACAGAAGAGAGTTCAACTTCGCCAGTCGGGTGGTAATGCCCAAAGGCTTTGTTAAGCAGGTCCTTATCACGGGTCGTCCGATCGCGGGCACCGCTGACGAAGTAACTGAGATTATCGGAACGACGGCGGAAATGAACCGGCTGTCACGAAACGGCTCAGCACATAGCGAAATCGTCGACGACCCCCTGATCCCGGTAATCGACTTGATCCCTGGGCTGGTATGGTCCGCCCGCCGAGACGGCTCCCTTGCATACTGCAACAGAGTCTGGTTGGAGATACCGGCCTTGCTGCGGAAAGGGCAATGAACTGGGGCTGGATCGAGGCGGTTCATCCGGACGACCTAAATAGGCTGCAGCAATATTGGCTATCCATTCTGGCAACTTGCGAGCCCGGAGAGATCGAAGCGCGACTGCGACGGTTCGACGGAGAATTTCGTTGGTTTCTATTTCGAGCGAGACCCCACCTCGATAGCTCGGGAAATGTCGTCAATTGGTACGGAACGAACACAGATATCGAAGATCGAAAGCAGGCGGAGGAAGCCCTTCGTGAGAGTGAACGCCAGCTTCATCAGTTAGTCGACAATGTTCCCGGCATGATCGCGGTCGCCAATTCCAACGGTGAGCACGAATATGCCAGTAAGCGCACGCTGAATTATACGGGTACAACTATTGAGGAGTCACGAGGGCTTGGATTCATCAAAACGATTCACCCGGATGACCAAGATTTTGTGATGAACGAGTGGCTGCGATGTTCAAAACTCGGACAGCCGATGGATCTGAACCATCGATGGAGGCGTTTTGACGGAGCGTATCGCTGGTTTCACGTTCGTGTAGATCCTCTCCTCGATGATCAAGGAAGGATCGTTCGATGGTACGGCTTACTCACAGACATTGACGAACGCAGACGCGCGGAGGACGCTCTTCGCGAGAGCGAAATTAATTTTCGCCTGATTGTGGATACGATTCCTGCCCTGATATGCACAATGACCGCCAGGGGAGAGGTGGAACTCGTCAACCAACAAGTCCTGAATTACTTTGGCAGGACGCTCGAAGAATTGAAGAACTGGGCCTTTATCGGAGCGGTGCATGATGATGATCTGGATCGCGTGATTGCGCACTGGCGGCTTTCTGTCGAATCGGGCGATCCTTATGAAATCGAACACCGCATTCGTCAGGCCGACGGTGATTCCGGTGGTTCCATGTCCGCGGTCATCCGCTGAGAGACTCGGAGGGGAGCATCATCCGGTGGTACGTCCTCCTGACCGATATTGAGGATAGGAAACGAGCCAGAGATGCCCTTCTCAAGAGCCAGACAAGACTTGCCCGAATGTCTCAAATGATGACCGTTGCCGAACTCTCGGCGTCGATCGCGCACGAGGTCAATCAGCCTCTGGCCGCCGTCATGGCAAATGGGCACGCATGCTTGACCTGGTTAACTGGCGACCGCCCAATCTCGAAAGAGCCCGAGCAACCGCAGAGAAAATCATCCGCGATACAAATTCGGCTGCCGAGATTGTTCGGCGAATGCGAGCGCTGTTCAAGCAGGCGCCGCCAGCGATGATTTCGTCGGACATCAACGATACAGTCCGTGAAGTCCTCAATTTGATCGGTAACGAATTCCGGGACGCTGACATATGGTGGAAACACAACTGCACCAGACCTTCCGACGATCGTCGTCGATAACGTCCAAATTCAACAAACGCTCATCAATCTCGCGCACAATGCAATCGAGGCAATGCAGCCTGTCAGGGATCGGTCCAGAAAGCTGTCGTTTGTTACGCAGTGTGACGCCGTCGAGATCCTGGTTCAGGTGCGCGATAGTGGCTGCGGCATTTCCAATCCGGCGTCAATCTTCGATCCATTCTTTACTACAAAGGAAAACGGAATGGGTATGGGCTTGGCGATTTGTCGCTCAATCATCGAAGTGCACGGTGGACGCCTCTGGGCAACGGCAAACGAGGACGCTGGAACAACGTTTAGCTTAACACTGCCCTTGCATCCGGATATAGCGATATGAGTTTGACAGGTGAGATGGTTTACCTGGTGGATGACGATCTCTCCGTCCGCGAAGCACTGTCGGAACTCTTTTTGTCGCTCGGAATCGAGCATGTCACCTTCGGCTCGGCTTCGGAATATCTCGGGTTCGTAAGGTCAGACCGGTGCGCCTGTTTGGTACTGGACGTTCAAATGCCGGAAATCAACGGCCTCGATCTGCAACGACAAATCGCAAGTGAATCCAGCCCTCCCATCATTTTCATTAGCGGTCATGGCGATATCCCATCCACAGTCCGCGCGATGAAAGCAGGCGCTACTGAATTCCTGACAAAGCCGGTAGATCCGAAAGCTCTTGTTGCGGCGATTCGGGCCGCGTTTGTCAAAGACCTTGATCAGCGTCAGAAGACAACCGAACTGTGCGCGCTCCAGCGCAGGTTTGCTCTCCTCACACCGCGCGAGCGGGAAGTGCTTCCGCTGGTAGCCAGCGGCATGCTGAATAAACAAGCCGCCGCCCTTCTCGGCATTACTGACGTTACACTTCAAGTCCACCGTGGACAGATTATGAGGAAGATGGAGGCGAACTCGTTCGCGGACCTGGTCAGGATGGCCGGGAAGCTCGGTATCCCCGGGCCAGACAGCACATTATAGGAATCTATAATGGGCACTCGGGGCGCGATGACCTACCATGAGGGGTTGCTCTTGAAACCAGTACATTCATGGATTCACACCCCTTTCTCGTCGGCGTCGTGGACGATGATCCGCGCGTCCTGGAGTCGTTCGAGGAACTTCTCGCTTCCGCCGGCTACCGAGTCGTCCTTTTCCGGTCCGCTGAGGCATTTTTGGAAGCGAATGGCACTGCAACGAGTCGACTGTCTGATCTCTGATATTCGAATGCCGGCGATGAACGGCTGGGAACTTCGCCAAGTCTTACAAACGAAACAACCCGATCTCCCAGTCATCCTGATGACGGCCGGGGATGAGGAAAATTCAGGTAAGCCGAGTGAGGGCCGAGGGGCCCGCTTCCTCTTCAGAAAGCCCGTCGATGGCAGAGAACTGCTGACAGCCTTGGACGCAATCTTACGGCCTGGACAAACGCGACCGTGAACGGGGCCATCGCTCAGACACTGGGGCCGCTGAAGCGCGTCGTCAGGGGATCGGAAAGCGTCACTGGATTGAGGCTGGAGGTGCGGTCGAATGAATCAGAGGGTGCCGACTCAGTGCTTCGACAGGTCGGGTCCCCAGTGATCACGCCATGACGAGGAGCTGGCTAGACACTTGGCTTTTTTCCTTGCGCGGGGCGTGATGCCATTGCCTTCTGCAGAAGTCAAAGACCAAGGTCGCTCAACCCCGGATGATCGTCAGGGCGCCGGCCGATCGGCCAATGAAATAGCCGCTCCGACTCTGGATTGGGAGGTCATTTATACTAGCGTGCCTGCGCTCCATGAGGCCGACCTCGTCGAATTCCCAATTCTCATTGCCCTACGATCGCCGCCATTGTCCCGATGGATCGTGCGACTCGTAGGCAAAACGCACGGCGATCCTGTTCACTTGAAATGCCCATATTTCTTTGATCGGGCGATACTCCGGCTCATTGGCCCACTTGCGGGTAAGGAATGCGATGATCTCCTGTCTGCCGGTCAAGAACTCGGAACGATTGCGCCAGCGGCTGTCAACTGAGTACGCAAGCGCGACCTGCTGGGGGTTTCGAGAATTCCAACCGTCTTCGGCCTTGCGTACCTTAAGGATCGCTGTGTCGCGGGTGAACGGCGGCGCGAGAGTCGCTTGTGGATCTTGGGTCATCAATTTCATTCTCCTTACTTCCAATTCAGCCCTCACGGCATCACGGCGGCTCGCAGCGAAAGAATGTATGTGGTGCGTTGTTCCGCCTCTGTTTTGGGGATCGCTGATTCTTGCAGAGGAGAGCCCTTGTAGGCTCGATAAAGGGTCGATAGCATGCCACTGGCGGGAACCCCGATTTCCACAAATTCGACGGACGTGACTTGCGCTGGTATCTTGCCCCCGAACCAGCGACTGTCCTCCTGCTGATGCCAGGTTGCGAGCGCGAGCGCGGAACTCTCCGGGTACGCTCGCGCAGTGTTGGTTCTTGCATATCGAACGGCTGCGTCATTTCCGAATAGCGTGAACATCGTGGAGTTGCCTGGATCGACACCGGACGTAATTACCCGCCACTGCATCGGGTCGTTCGGGATGTTGCCAGCGAGAGCCGCATCTGCATTGAGCCTCGTCACGACTCTGGAGTTCGTTGCGGAGCAACCGGCCAAGGCAAGCACTGACACAGTTCCCAGAAAGCAGGAGATTCTCATCTCGCAAGCCTCACTAGGGCGATCGGCGCGGAGAAAACATAGTCATTGTTGCTTAGTGGCGCATGACATGCCACGCACTCGCTCGCGAAGTTCGCGTCGTTCCCAAACGGTTTGAGTTCGGCCCCCATCCATTGTGCCCATCCCCATCCAGCAGTGGATGCGTATTTCTCGCTGTTCTTGATCATGAAAGCGACTTGTTCGAACCGTCCGGTCCGGATCACACCGTTTTGGTCAGTCTGTTGCGTCCATGAAATTTTGGCGAACCCTGTGCCATCCGGCCAGGGATTGATTTTGTGGCTCGCAATCGCTTGGATCGCGACATCATTCCCCAAAATGACCTTCAGAGTGTTCGTATCGATCCGGTCGGTACTGCTGATGGCCTTCCAGTTCTTGTACCCAGGAAGGAATGCGATTCCGTTCGGCGCGGCTTGGACCCGGAGCGCCTTGGAACCCTCTGCGATCCAGTTGCAATACTGTGCGTCTGCAGCCTCGATATCTACCTTTGCCGTGGGCTTGGGTTGCGAGATCGTGAGCGCGTAATCCCGAAGCACGGCCAACTCTCCCGGCGTGACGACGGCTTCCGGATGAAGAAGCGTATAGCGAGACAGGGGCATGGCACCCATCTGGATCTGATTTATAGCCTCGAACAGAACTGCCTTCTGCCGCATTCCTGGCTGCGCGCCCAGTTCAGAAAAGTTTAGGGCCATCCGGCCCCTTTTCACGTCGAGCGCCACGAGTTGATACGCGGGCACAATCCGATCAAACCACGCAAGGGGTGTCTGATTGGAATGACACGGATAACACGACCGGGTCAAAATCTGCTTTGCGTCGGAGGGCACATCGAAATCCGCGGCCGCTGGGGCATTCGTCAACTTCGGACGCACGAGCTGCAGCAGAAGAAGGACAAGCGCCAACCTGCGGTGATTCGAAGGATCATGACAAGTACCTCACCTGCCTGAGGCCGGACGAGCAGCCGGAAGTGCTGACGGTTTTAGGCACGTAGATTTCCGATCTCACTTGCTGCGGCGTCCGGCCACAGAATAGGCGTACACGCGGGAGCGCAGTGCGGGCAACGGATCATCGGACAACTCAATGCCGTCCACGAGGCGCGTCGGATCGAAGGCAAGTTGGCGCTCGGCCGCCCCTGAATCCGGAACCACGGAACTGATGGTAATGATGCCGAGATCGACCTTCTTCCGCTCATCCGGCCAGACCACCGAACCGTCGCTGGTCTGATCGCCGGGATCGGCAAGCTGCAACAACAGACGGAAACGAACAGGTGCCTTCGCGAGCCGGGTTCTGAGTTCCTCCCCGAGGAAATTCGGCGGCATGACCTTTACCGCGGCTTCGTCCAGGTAATGGGAGCCGTCCAGTGGAATGATCTGGTAACGACCTGCTTGCTTCTCGTGTTTGCTATTGATGAAGATCAAAGCGTTGTTACTGTAGAACGATTCCGCGGCAAAGCTGACGGGGACCTGATTCAGTTCCTGAACGAATTTGAGAGCCCTGGGGTGGATTGCCAGGAATGTCTCGATGGGCCACGGGCGAGGCTTCGACGAATCTGTCGCAGCGATAGCCTTCTGCAGGGCGAGGAAATCCTCGCCGGTCCCAACGATGAAGCCGTTGTGAGAAATCGCCATGATATCGGTGCCCCGCCCAGATCCGAATCGAATCGCCATTCCGCGCGGGGCTGCATCCGAAGAATTGTCGGCGACGTTCATGTCCGGGGCTCCGTCGGAAAATCGAACAGTGACGGGTACGCTCTCGCCACCGAAATGAGCGGCCTGGGATGGCTGCAGCGCCGGGCGAGGCTTCAAACGTGCCCTGGCAGACGATGCCTTTCGCATGCACAAAGCGTTGGTGCGCCTTTCCGCTCGGCCCCTGTGCCATGACTTCGGCGATCTGTTGTGCAAGACCGGGCGTTGACTGGGCTAGTAGTTCAGTCCCGAAGACGAATATCGACAGCCCGACGAAACAGTAACTCCGGAGTCCCATACTATTGCTCTACGATCTCTGCAAGGAACCAAGCCCGGCGCTCGGCCTGGTCAATCCAGACTTCGATCAGGCTGGCCGTCGCAACGTCTTTGTGGCTCTCGCAGACCTCTTGGGTCGCGCGCAGAAACCCTGTGAGTTGCCGGTTATCCGACATGAGCTCCCTCAACATCTCCTCCGGAGCGACGTGTTCCCTGAACACTGTCCTGCAGCCTCTGATGTCGAGAAATATCGCCGATTGAACGCAGCGTGGTCGCGCCAAGTTTTCGCGCCCGCTCCGCGATCTCGTCCGTGATACCAAAGAGCTGATCGGCGTGCTCATCCAGCAGGAGGTGGAAATCGCGAAAGTGACGGCCCTTCATATGCCAGTGAAAGTTCTTCGTCTTCATGTAGAGTGCGAACGTCTGCCAGCAACCGCCGCAACTCGCCCTCAATCTCATGAACCGCACTGCTGTCGAGATCGGATGCTGCTTTCACGAGACCTGTGATCTGTTCCTTAACCGCTCCGGTCCTTTTTCATGTGTAGATCCTCCATTTCGTAGCCGTTGGTCTTACCGTGCGTCCACGCGCCGCACGCTTGCAGTGGTTGTCATGCCAGTGGGTCCACCGCACAGATGCTTAGTTGTAGAGAGTTGCGCTCTCTTGCTCATCGCGCGATCTGTGGCTGAGTATCCAAACGTCATTGCAACCACGAGGAGCGCCCCCGGCAGCACCGGGGGACTCGGAACAGGCACGTCGAAAAAGCGGCATCCTGCGCCGATCAAGAACGCCACAATCGCGCCGATTAAGATTTCATATCAGGCAGCCGCGGCTTCGCCCTGCGCGATGAAAGTGAGCAATTCTTCGTTCACCCGATCTTTCAACGTCGAGGGCATTCCGTGCGGAGCGCCGGGATAGATCTTGAGCGTCGCGCCCTTCACGATCTTGGAGGAGAGGAGCGCCGAGGCCCCAATCGGCACGATCTGATCGTCATCGCCGTGAAGGATCAGACGTGGGCACGTCGAACTTCTTCAAGTCCTCGTGTGAGATCGGTCTCCGAGAAGGCTTTGATGCAGTCATACGCGGCCTTGTGGCCGGCCATCATGACTGCAACCAGAAGAATTCTCGCAACCCTGCGAGATTTTGGCGCCCGGCCGGTTGAAACCATAGAAGGGAGGCTGAGATCCTTGAAGAATTGCGACCGGTCGGTCAACGAACGCGGCTCGAATCTCGATCGAAGCAGCCATGGGCAAGCCGCCCGGATTCTTGTCGGTCTTCAACATCAGCGGCGGAACCGCGCTGATCAGCACCGCCTTGGCGACACGCTTTGTGCCATGGCGGCCGATGTAACGGGCGACTTCACCGCCGCCGGTGGAATGGCCGATGTGGATTGCATCGTCGGAGGTCGAGTGCGGTGACGAGTTCGGCAAGATCGTCGGCGTAAGTGTCCATGTCATTGCCGTCCCAGGGCTGCCCGGAACGTCCGTGACCCCTCGCGATCGTGCGCGATGCAGCGATATCCCGCGCGGCGAGGAAGATCATTTGGTCTTCCCATGCGTCCGCGCTTAAGGGCCAACCATGGCTGAAAACGACGGGCTGGCCTCTTCCCCAGTCCTTGTAATAGATCTGTGTCCCATCTTTGGTTGTGATTGTCGGCATAGTTTCCTTTCTGGATCGAATCGATGAAAGATTTCGCTGGTTAGACTCCTGCGTATACGAGCGCAGTGAAGGCGGCTGGCGTGATCAAGAACTGCCCCCATTTCGCGTCGAAGGCTGCGGTCGGCTTGGGCAGTAATGGTCTCGTCCAAAGACCGGCCTTGTTTTTTCAGTGCGGCGACGTTCCCTCGGATGGTCACGAGCATGTCGCGAAACTCGGCCACTTCAGACCTGCCGCCCACGGGCCCATGCCCCGGAATGAAGATAGTTTTGTCGTTGAACGTCGCGAGATTTGCTTCAGCCGCGCGGATCTGCCCGTCGATACTGCCACCCGTGGAGTAATCGATGAACGGGTAGACACCGTTCCACCACGTGTCACCAACGTGGACCACATCAGCGTCCGTGAAGTTAACCCAGACGTCGCTGTCAGTGTGCGCCGGTTCGTAATACTTCAGCGTGATTCGCGTGTCGTTGCGCCGAATCTCATGCTCGACCGCGAATACTGTTGCGGGTAGCGCGCCGGCAGGCGCGGCGGGAAACGTCCATTGCCATCCTTCGACACGAGTAGCGACAGAAAGCCGTTTTCGGGTGTTCTCATGGGCGGTGATGGTGGCGCCAGCAGAATGGAGCCACGTGTTGCCGTCGGTGTGATCCGTGTGCCAGTGCGTGTTGATCAGATGCTTGATCGGATCGGCGTTGATCGATCTCAACGCATCTGTGATTGCCGGCCGGGAGACTGCGAAGCCGGCATCGACCAGAAGTTTGCCGTCCTTCCCGGTCAGGACGGCGATATTGCCCCCCGATCCTTCAAGAACCGAAATATTGCGCCGAACAGGATGGACGGTGATCTTTGCCTTGGCCGCTGCGTCGACCATCGTCGGAACGATTCCCTCCTCCTTCGCGAATAGCGTGCGCCGTGCGAGCAGCGCCGCTCCCGCGGAAAAGCCAGCCAGTGCGAGAAGACGTCGACGTGAGATGACGTTTGATTCTGATTGCTCCATAGTTAGACCTCTTTCTTTGACTTGCTGCTAATGGAGAGCTCGCGCCGCTTCCCGCAGTGTTGCGTTTTCGCGCTCCAAATTCTTCCAGCCGACGCTCGAACGGCGCGAGCGCTTCCCGAATTTGTTCTTCTGTGAAACGCGGCGTAATGTGCTGAGGGCAATTCCAGTCGAACGCTTCGACCCGAATCACATACGCTCGCTCGATGACGTCTTTGCTGCCTGGTTCGCGAAGCCGGTCGACCCACTCTCGCGCCGACTCAACTTCGAAAATCTGCGCATGGCCCAAAACCTTCAAGCGCGCTTGGCGTGGGTAATCCAGCATGATCAACGCAACGCGATCGTCGCTGGCCAAGTTGCCCGTGCTTATGTACTGTTTGTTTCCACGGAAGTCGGCGAATGCGATCGTCTGATCGTCGATGACTTTCAGAAAGCCTTTGGGACCGCCTCGGTGCTGAACGTACGGCCACCCTGTCGCGCCCACCGTTGCCATGTAAAAGCTGTCGCGCTCGGCGATGAACGCAGATTCCTCAGGACCCAGCCGGTCAGGACTGCCAGCGCCCGCTTCCATACGTGCGTATTGACGGCGGCTGCCATACTTCTCCTGCAGCGCCTTAACGAGCGGAGTGAAGACGAGCGATCCAAAGTTGTGCGCCATACACGCTTTACGCAGCGACTCCAACGGGAGGTTGCTATCGCTTCTGATTCTTCAGCAGGAACTCTTCGATCCGATTACCGATTTCTTCGCCGTGCGTTTCGAGCGCGAAATGGCCGGTGTCCAACAGGTGCGTTCGAGATTCTTCAGATCACGAGCATAGGGCGCCGCGCCTTCTGCAGGGAAGATGAAGTCGTTCTTTCCCCAGACGATCAGCGTCGGCGGTTGATATTTCCGAAAGAAGGCCTGGAACTCGGGGTAGAGCGGCACGTTGGTCCCATACGACCGGAAAAGGTCCATCTGGATATCGAGATTTCCTGGCCGATCCAGGCCGACCTGATCTACGAGCCACGTGGTCGGGTCGAGAAGTGACGTATCCGAGACGCCATTTTCGTACTGCCAGCGGGTCGCTTTGGTCTCGCTCAGGAAGTGCAGGGCTGCCCGATTCTCCGGACTGGGATCAGCCCAATACTTCTTGATGGGATTCCAGAATTCGAGGAGTCCCTCCTCGTACGCGTTGCCGTTCTGCACGATTAGCCCTTGAATCCTTTCCGGGTGCAGCAGCGCAAGGCGATAGCCGATTGGGGCGCCGTAATCCATCACGTACATCGAGTACTTGCTCAAGCCGATCGACTCCACAAAGCCATCAACAACGTGCGCGAGGTTCTCGAAGGAGTACTCGAAGTCCTTGTGATCCGGCATGCTGCTCTGACCGTAGCCCGGATAATCGGGGGCAATGACGCGAAAAGCGCCGGCAAGGCGTGGAATAAGATTGCGGAACATGTTCGAAGAAGTGGGAAATCCATGCAAGAGCAGGATCACAGGCGCGGCTTGGGGACCGGCTTCCCGGTAAGCTCGATGCCGGCGACCGCCAAGCTGCTCGCCACCATCGCGCGGCTGCCGCACGGCGCCCTGGTGCTGCCCGGCCTCGACATGGATCTCGACGACGCCAGTTGGGCGCTGATCGCCGGCAACGCCGACGACCGGACCCATGACGGCGCGCCCGCCGCCGGCCACGCGCAATTCGCCATGCAGGCGCTGCTCGACCGATTGCGGCTCAAGCGCGGCGACGTGCGGCAACTGGCGGAGCAGCGCGGCCGCGAACTGCTGGTATCGGAAGCCTTGCGCCCGGCCGCCACCACCGAGCGCTGGCAGGCGCGCGCCAGGAGCAAGGAGTTCGGCGCCGCCACCGCCGAGGCGCTTGATTCACTGGCGATGATCGAAGCGGCCAATGCCGAGGAAGAAGCGCTCGCCATCGCGGTCGCCTTGCGCGAAGCGATCGAAACCGGGAACAAAACCGCCGCGCTGGTGACGCCCGACCGCGCGCTGGCGCGCCGCGTCGCCGCCGCACTCGAACGCTGGCAGGTCAAGGTCGACGATTCCGGCGGCGACCCGCTTAGCCAGACCGCGGCCGGCGTGTTCGCGCGCCTTGCCGCCGACGCCGCGCTCGGCGGCCTGGAGCCGGTCACGCTGCTGGCGCTGCTCAAGCACTCGCTGCTGCGCCTGCAAACCGCGGCCGGCGCGCACAGCGCCGCTATCGCCGTGCTGGAACGCAGCCTATTGCGCGGTCCGCGCCCGAAACCCGGCATCGGCGGCCTCACCCGTGCGCTGGCAACTTTCCGCGCCAATCGCGAGAATATGCATCGCAGCGATCCGCGTTGGCTCATCGCTCCCGAAGAACTCGACGCCGCCGCCGCGTTGATCGCCAAGCTCGCTGCCGCCTTGGCGCCGCTGGAAACGCTTAAAGCCGGCGCGCATTCGCTCGTTGGGCTCGCCAAATGCCACCACGACGTCATCGCAGCGCTTGCCGGAGACGACAGGGGCGACATCCTCGCGTTTGCCAACAATGACGGCATCGCGCTCTTCCGCGCTTTCGAGGAACTCATCGCGAGCCCTTCCGCTGCCCGTCTGGCGGTCGCCAAAAGCGACTACGCCGAACTGTTCCACGCCGCGGTCGCCGACCGCGTGGTGCGCCGGCCGGAAACGCGCGACGTGCGCGTGAGCATCCTCGGGCGCCTGGAAGCGCGCCTGCTCGCCTTCGACCGCGTGGTGCTCGGCGGGCTCAACGAGGGCACCTGGCCGGGCGAGACGCGCAACGATCCCTGGCTGAGCCGCCCGATGCGCCGCGCCCTTGGCCTCGATCCGCCGGAGCGCACCATCGGCCTTGCCGCGCACGACTTCGCGCAGGCGCTTGGGCAGCCCGAAGTCATTCTCGCGCGCGCCGCCAAAGTCGGAGGCAGCCCGACCGTGACCTCGCGCTTCGTGCAGCGCATCGCCGCGCTTGCGGGCGAACGCTGGAAGGACGTGCTGGCGCGCGGCAGCGCCTATCTCGACCTCGCCCGCGCGCTCGATCATCCGGCGCAGATCAATCCCGTCGAGCGCCCACAACCGAAACCACCGCGCGAAGCCCGACCGGCAAAATTGTCGGTTACCGAGATCGAGCATTGGTTGCGCGATCCCTACACGATCTACGCCAAGCACGTGCTACGGTTGTTCCCGCTCGATGCCGTCGATACTCCGCCGGGGGCACGGGACCGCGGCACGTTGATCCACGAGGCGATCGGCGAATTCACCCGGAAATTCGCTACCCAGCTGCCGCCCGATCCCATCGAGCAACTGCGCGCGCTCGGTGAGAAGCATTTTGCCGAATTTGCGGACTATCCGGAAACGCATGCTTTCTGGTGGCCGCGCTTTCTCCGAATTGCACGCTGGTTCGCGCGCTGGGAAAGCGAGCGGAGCGCCAATATTGCGTCGTTGCACGCGGAAATCCGCGGTCAAATCGAGATTCCACTTGGCGACGGCAAGTTTACGCTATCGGCACGTGCCGACCGGATCGAGCGCCTCGTGAGTGGCGACTACGCCGTCCTTGACTACAAGACCGGCCGGCTTCCCGGACACGACGAGGTCAAAGTTGGCTTCGCGCCGCAACTGACTTTGGAATCGGCCATTCTTCGCGAGGGTGGGTTCGCGGGTATCCCGCGCGGGGCCTCGGTCGCCGAATTGGTCTATATCGGGCTTAAGGGCGGCGAGCCCGCGGGCCAGATCAAAATCGTCAAGCTCAAGGACAGCACTCCAGACGTGGAAGCGGACAACGCGTTGCAGAAACTTACGCGCAACGCAAAACGATTTCTGATCGACGGCGAACCCTATTCTTCGCTCGTCAGTCCGATGTGGAAGAATCGCTACGGCGATTACGACCACCTCGCGCGCGTCAAGGAGTGGTCGGCCGCCGGCGGCAGTGAGGAGGACGAGTCGTGACCGCTGTTGGCGCCTTCCCTTCATCCGTCACCCTGAGGTGCGAGCGACGGCAGGTCGCGAGCCATCACAAGTTGGCTATAGCCGACTTGTGCAATTTAATTCTGATGTCGGGTTTACCCGACATCAGTGGGCGACGGCCCGTGCCCGTCATCCTTCGAGGCTCGCGGAGTTTATCATCGGGCCGCGCTTTGCGCGGACCCGTTGGCTCGCAAGGATGACGGTGACAGGTACATGCCAATGACCTCCCCCCGCGCCATTCCCGCCGACGTGCGCCGCGTGCAGGTCGAGGCCGCCGACCCGGACGTCTCGGCCTTCGTCTCCGCCAATGCCGGCTCGGGCAAGACCTATGTGCTGGCGCAGCGCGTGATCAACCTGCTGCTGCGCGGCGTCGACCCGGCCAAGATCCTCTGCATCACCTTCACCAAGACCGCCGCCGCCAACATGGCGAACGAAGTGTTCAAGCGGCTGGCCGGCTGGACCGCGCTTTCCGACGCCGCGCTCGACGAGGAGATCGCGCTCTCCACCGGCGCCAAGCCGAGCGCCGGCGAGCGAGCGCGGGCGCGCCGGCTGTTCGCCTCCGCACTGGAGACGCCGGGCGGGCTGAAAGTGCAGACCATCCACGCCTTCTGCACCCGGCTGCTGCACCAGTTCCCGTTCGAGGCCAATGTGGCCGCGCGCTTCACCGTGCTGGACGAGGCCTCGACCACGCAGTTGCTCGACCGGCTCACGCTTGCCGTGCTGCTGGAAGCTTCCGCCAAGCCCGAAAGCGCACTCGGCCGGGCGCTCGCCACTGCCATCGTGGAGGCCGCCGATCAAACGTTTAAGGACGTGGTCGGCGACGCCATAAAAAAGCGCGACACGATCGATGCCTGGACCCGGCGCGCCGGCAGCATCGAAAGCGCCATGGCCGAATTGTCGAATGCCTTCGGCCTTAATCCCGACGACACGCGCGACTCGATCGAGCAGGAATTCTTTTCGCATTCACTGATCGCGGCGGCGGAATGGCCGGCGCTGATCGAAATTCTCGATTCCGGCTCCGCTTCCGACGGAAAGCACATCGCCGCGCTGCAAGCCGCGCGCGGCGCCGCCGGGCGCGAACGCATTGACAATTATCTCAAAGTGTTCTGCACCGCCGAGCTCGCGCCGCGCAAGAATATCGTCACCCAGACGATCGCCGACCGGCATCCCGATTGGCTGGCGCGCCTCATGGACGAGCAGGCGCGCGTGTGCAAGCTCTTGGAGCGCGAGCGCGCGCTCGCCGCGCGCGAGCGCACCCGCGCGCTGATCACCATCGCGGCCGACGTGATCGCGCGCTACAGACGCGAGAAAGACCGCCGCGCGCTGCTCGATTACGACGACCTGATCGACAAGACGCTCGCGCTATTCGCGAACTCCTCCGCCGCCTGGGTGCTCTACAAGCTCGACCTCGGCATCGACCACGTGCTGATCGACGAGGCGCAGGATACCAGCCCGAAACAATGGGAAATCATTAAGACGATCGCCTCCGAATTCAGGCCGGGCGGCGCGCGTCCGAATGTGAAGCGAACCATCTTCGCTGTGGGCGACGAGAAACAATCAATCTTTTCATTTCAGGGCGCCGTGCCACATGCATTCTACGAAACGCGGAAGCACTTCGAGCAGTTCTTCCGCGACACCGAAATTGAATTCGTCGAAAAGAAATTCGAAGTCTCATTCCGCTCGGGGCAGATCGTACTCGGTGCGGTCGATCAAGTTTATTCACGGCCGGAGGCGTTCCAGGGATTAACCGCCGATCCGGTTAAGACTGTGCACCGTGCGCTCCCCGACGCCGCACCGGGACTGGTCGAGCTATGGCCGCTGATCAAGCCTGCCCAGCGCAAGGAGATCGAAGGCTGGGACGCGCCGTTCGATACCGAGAGCGAGCAAAGCCCGCGCGTGCTGCTGGCGCAGCGCATTGCCCGGCAGGCCCGGCACTGGATGGCGCGCGGACAAAAGCCCGGCGACGTGCTGGTGCTGGTGCGCCAGCGCGGGCCGCTGTTCGAGGCCATCATCCGCGCCTTGAAGAATGCCGGCATCCCGGTCGCCGGCGCCGACCGGCTGGTGCTCACCGAGCATATCGCGGTGATGGATTTGATGGCGCTGGCGGACGCGCTGCTGCTGCCGGACGACGATCTGGCGCTGGCGAGTGTGCTCAAGAGCCCGCTGCTCGGCCTGAACGAGGAGCAATTGTTCGAGCTGGCGTGGAATCGCAAAAGCTCGCTGCGCGCGAGTTTGCGCGCCAAGGCGGCGTTTGCCGAAACCGATCGCGCGCTCGATGAACTCGCCAGCGCCGCGCGCCGGCTGACGCCGTTCGGATTCTTCGCGCATGTGCTGGGCGCGGCCCGCGGCCGCGCGAGATTTCTCGCCCGCCTCGGGCCGGAGGCGAACGATGCGCTCGACGAATTCCTCAATCTCGCGCTCGACTATGAGACGCGCGAGACGCCGTCGCTGCAAGGCTTCCTCGCCTGGCTGCGCGCCGCGCAAAGCGAAGTAAAGCGCGACATGGAAATGGTGCGCGACGAAGTGCGCGTGATGACCGTGCACGGCGCCAAGGGGCTCGAAGCCAACACCGTGATTCTCGCCGACACCACCACGCCGCCGACCGGCCCGCGCGACCCGCGTTTGCTCGCATTACAAAATGGCGCGCTGGTATGGGCGACCGCGCGCGGTGAAGACGCCGGCGTCATGGCCGACGCGCGCGGCCAAGCGCAACAAGACGCGCGCGACGAATACCGGCGGCTTTTGTACGTGGCGATGACGCGCGCCAAGGAGCGGCTGGTGATCGCCGGCACGCAAGGCCGCAACAAGATTCCCGACGGCTGCTGGTATCAACTGGCCGAGGAAGCGCTCAAGGGCGATTGCGTCGCCGAGCCGGCCGATGACGGCGCCGGCGACGTGCTGCGCTACCGCAAAAGAACATCGCAAGCGGAGAAGATCGGAGGAACATCTTCGTCTGCCGAGACCAAGCCGGGTTCTGTCCCGAGTTGGCTGAGATCGCCCGCCACCTCCGCCATTTCCGGCGCGCGCACCGTCACGCCGTCGAGCGCCGAGGACGACGACGCCCGCCCGCCCGCCTCCGGCGGCCGCGCCGCCGCCTTGCTGCGCGGCTCGCTCACTCACCGGCTTTTGCAGTCGTTGCCGGATATTGCCGCGGCCAAGCGTCTGAAAACGGCCGAGGATCATCTCGCCCGGGCCGGCGCCAAACTGACGGCCGAGGAGCGCGCGAACATCGCCGAACAAGTGATGCGCGTGATCGAGGATGCGCGCTTCTCCGCGCTTTTCGCGCCCGGCAGCCGCGCCGAAATTCCGATCGTCGGCAGGCTCATTCTTGGCGGCGAGACCGTGCGCATCTCCGGCCAGATCGACCGCCTCGCCGTCACACAATCGGCTGTTTTGATTGCGGATTTCAAAACCAACCGTCCGGCGCCGCGCCGATTTGACGACGTGCCGCCGAGTTATCTGCGCCAGCTCGCGCTCTACCGCGCCGTGCTCACAAAGCTGTATCCGGACAAGTCCGTGCGCGCCGCTTTGATCTGGACCGAAGTCCCTGATCTCATGGAGCTTTCCAGCGAGGCCCTGGATGCGGCAATGACGCCGGTCACGTACGCGCGATAGCGCCTTGACGCTGCCGGACGGCGTTCATAGTTTCCACCCCTCGCAATTCGCGGCCCGCGATTCTCCGCCCCCGAGAACTAGAGGAATTTCCCATGACCGTCGGCAAAACGTCGGATGCAAGCTTCGAATTGGATGTTCTGAAGTCTTCCGAGCCGGTGGTGGTGGATTTCTGGGCGGAATGGTGCGGGCCCTGCCGCATGATCGCGCCTGCTCTGGAAGAGATCGCCGGCCAGCTCGGCGACAAAGTCAAGATCGTCAAGCTGAACGTCGACGAGAACCCGAACACGGCGGCGAAATACGGCATCATGTCGATCCCGACGCTGATGCTGTTCAAGAACGGCGAGATCGCCTCGCGCCAGGTCGGCGCTGCGCCGAAGCAGAAGCTGCATCAATGGATTAGCGGCGCGGTCTGATTCGCCGAGACTTCACGTGCAACGGCCGGCCTTGGTGCCGGCCGTTTTTTGTTCAGATCGGCGGCGTGCCGTTCTCGCGCAGAACTTCGCCGGCAAGGTAGAGCGAGCCGGTGATCAGGATCCTCGGCGGTGGATCAAGATCGAGCTTGCGCGCGGCATCGAGCGCTTCTTCTAGATTGTCGCGGCTGGTCGCCGGCAACCCGATCGCGCGCGCGGCGTCGGCGACGGCCTCTGCGGCGAGACCCTTTTCGGCGCCCGGCACCGGGACCGCGATCATGCGGCGCGCCAAGCCGGTGAAGTTGCTCAGGAAACCCACGCAGTCCTTGCTCGCCAGCATGCCGACGATCAGCACCAGTGGGCGCGACACGCGCTCCTCCAGATCGGCAAGCGCGGCGGCAATAGCGCGTCCGCCATCCGGATTATGTCCGCCGTCCAGCCACAACTCGCTGCCCGCCGGCGCCAGTTCGACCAGTCGGCCGGCGGCCAGCCGCTGCAGCCGCGCCGGCCAATCGGCCTTGACCGTGCCGGCCTCATAGGCGGCCGGCGCGATCTTCAACGCCTTGACCGCGCGCAACGCCGCGATGGCCAAGCCCGCATTCTCGAACTGATGGCGGCCGTATAGCTTCGGCGCCGGCAGATCGAGCAGACCGGCCTCGTCCTGATAGACCAGGCGGCCACGTTCTTCGGTCGCAGTCCAATCCTCGCCGGCGATCTTCAGCGGCGCATTGAGCCGCGATGCCTGCCGTTCGATCACCGCCAGCACGTCGCGGGCTTGCGCGGCGACGATGGCCGGCGTGTCGCGCTTGAGAATGCCGGCCTTCTCAATCGCGATCTTCTCCAACGTGTCACCCAGAAAGTCAGTGTGATCGATCGCGATACGGGTGATGATAGTAGCGAGTGGATGATCCACGACATTGGTCGCATCCAGCCGTCCGCCGAGGCCTACTTCCAGCAGCAGAACATCGGCCGGATGTCGCGCGAACAACAACAGACCAACTGCTGTAGTGATTTCGAACACCGTTATCGGCGCGCCGGCGTTGGCGCGCTCGCATTCCTCCAATGTGGCCGAAAGCTCTTGATCGGGGACGAACTGCCCTTTTCCGGCGGCCGCGATCCGATAGCGTTCGTTGAACCGCACCAGATGAGGCGAGCTATACACATGCACGCGCTTTCCCGCGGCTTCCAGGATCGCGCGCATGAAGGCGATGGTCGAGCCCTTGCCGTTGGTGCCGGCGACATGGATCACCGGCGGCAATCTGCGTTCCGGATGATCGAGCGCGGCGAGCAGCCGCTCGATGCGTTCAAGCGACAGATCGATGCGTTTGGGATGCAGCGCGGTGAGCCGCGCGACAATCGCGTCAACCGGCAGCGTCATGGCGGCACGCTCACGCGTGCGCCGGAACCGGCAATTGCGGCGGCGCGCCCGGCACCGGCGCTTTGGTCAAGAGACGGCACAATTCGGCGAGCGTCGCGCGCAATTTGTGCCGATGCACGACCATGTCCACCATGCCGTGCGCGGTGAGATATTCGGCGCGCTGGAAACCTGCGGGCAGCTTCTCGCGGATGGTCTGCTCGATCACGCGCGGGCCGGCAAATCCGATCAGCGCACCGGGCTCGGCAATGTGCACGTCGCCCAGCATCGCATAGGAGGCGGTAACGCCGCCGGTGGTGGGATTGGTCAATACCACGATGTAGGGCTTTTTTGCCTCGCGCAGGATCTGCACCGCCGCGGTAGTGCGCGGCAATTGCATCAGCGAGAGGATGCCTTCCTGCATGCGCGCGCCGCCGGAAGCCGCGAACATGATGAACGGCGTCTGCCGGCGCACCGCCGTCTCCAGCCCGACGATCACGGCTTCGCCGGCCGCCATGCCGAGCGAGCCGCCCATGAAATCGAAATCTTGCACGCCGATGGTTACCATCTGGCCTTCCAGCCGGCCGATGCCGGCCTTCACCGCGTCGACGAGACCGGTTTTCGTGCGCGCGTCCTTCAGGCGGTCGGCGTAACGTCGCTCGTCGCGGAACTTCAGCGGGTCGAACGGCACTTCCGGCATGGCGATGTCTTCGTATTCGCCGTTGTCGAACATCGCCTTCAGCCGCGCCGGCGCGCTGATCCGCATGTGATAATTGGAACTCGGAATGACAAACTGGTTGGCTTCGACATCCTTGTAGAAGACGAGTTGGCCGGTCTCCGGACATTTGATCCAGAGATTTTCCGGCGTCTCGCGCCGCAGGAAGCTGCGAATCTTCGGGCGGACGACGTTGGAGATCCAGTTCATGCTTTTCCCGGTCCGTCATGCCCGCGCAGGCGGGACATCCAGTACTTACAGAGATAAGGTTTCATCGCGTACGCTGCCATAATGAATTTTATGTGGCTACTGGATTGCCGCTGGGGCCGGTCCCTGCGCAGGCGGGGACCGGCAATCACGGTCATTCCTTATTCCGCCGCGACGCGGCGGGCGCTTCGCACGCCATCGGCCAGCGCGGATACCAGCAACGTCACCGCCTTCACCGTGCCGGGGCCGGCTTTGCCGTTTTTATCGAGGCTCAGGCGCAGCGCATCCACCAGCGCGGAGCCGACCACCACACCATCGGTACCCGACGCAATGGCGCAGGCATGTTCGGCGGTCTTCACGCCGAAGCCGACCGCCACCGGCAGTTTGGTATGCCGCTTGATTCGTGCGACCGCGGCGTTGACCTTGCTCGTGTCGGGCGCGGCCGCGCCGGTGATGCCCGTGATCGAAACGTAATAGACGAAGCCGGAGGTGTTGTTGAGCACGGCCGGCAGGCGCTTGTCGTCGGTAGTGGGTGTGGCCAGCCGGATGAAATTGAGGCCTGATTTCAGCGTCGGCAGGCAAAGTTCTTCGTCTTCCTCGGGCGGCAGATCGACCACAATCAGCCCATCGATGCCGGCCGCCTTGGCGTCGGCGAGGAAGCGATCGACGCCGTAGATATAGATCGGGTTGTAGTAGCCCATCAGCACGATCGGCGTTGCGTCGTCCGCTTGACGGAAGTCGCGCACAATTTGCAGCGTCTTTATCATGGTCTGCCCAGCAGCCAGCGCGCGCACGCCGGCCGCCTGGATGGCGGGCCCGTCAGCCATCGGGTCGGTGAACGGCATACCGAGCTCAATGACGTCGGCGCCGGCTTTGGGTAACGCCTTGGCGATGGCGAGCGAGGTCGCGGTATCCGGATCGCCGGCCATGGTGAAGGTCACCAGCGCGGCGCGACCTTCGGCTTTCAGCGCGGCGAAACGCTTGTCGATGCGGGTGGTCATGGCGTGGGCTTTAGACGATTTTCTGTCTGCTTGCCAAGGCACAAGCCATCCTGTCTCATGCCCCCGGTCAACGATTTTGGCGTCGTTATGACTATCGAAAAATCGAAAAATCCCGCTGAATTTCTGGATTTCGAGCGCGCCGGATGGGGCGTCAGCATCGCCGGATATGACGACGCCTTCGGGGTGGTTTCGCGTCAAACCGTCGGCCCCACGCTCGACGCGGCTGATGTGCGCGCCGGCACGCGCATGCTTGACGTATGTTGCGGACCGGGAATGCTGGCCCAAGCGGCGGTCGAGCGCGGGGCGCGGGCGATCGGGCTCGATTTCGCTGAAGTTGTTAAACTGGCGCGCCGTCTGGTGCCCACGGCGGATTTTCACCAGGGCGATGCGCAAGACCTGCAATTTCCCGACAACTCGTTCGACGCGGCGGTTTGCGGTTATGGATTGATGCACGTGCCGGACGCGGAAAAGGTTCTCCGCGAAATGTTCCGTGTTGTGCGGCCTGGCGGCAAAGTCGCTGTCAGCGTGTGGGAGAGCACGACACCGCATAACGGCTTTGGGCTGGTTTACGCCGCCGTGCGCGCGCATGGAAACTTGAACGTTCCGCTGCCACATGGGGCCGATTTCTTTCAATTCGGTACCGAGACGAAAATGTCCGCCGCCCTCGCCGAAACCGGATTCACCGCCGTAACGGCGGAATTCCTTAAACAGGATTGGCGCGTGCGATCCGCCGATCTGATCCTGCAGGCCGTACTGAAAGGCGCGGTGCGCTCGCGGGCGCTGCTTGCCGCACAAAGTGAAGCGCAAACTCAGGCTATTCGCGGATTTTTCGAGAAGACCCTCAGCAAACTGCCGAAAGCTGGCGGCGACTATTGCGTGCCGCTGCCGGCGATTCTCGGCAGCGGCGTGAAGCCCTGACCGCTATTTGGCGCGCGCGGCCAGAAACGCTTCGACGCTCGCGAGATCCTTATCGCCGCGGCCGGAGAGATTGACCACCATCAGATGATCGTTCGGCTTCTGCGGCGCGAGGTCGATGACGCGGGCGAGCGCATGCGCCGGCTCGAGCGCCGGAATGATACCCTCGAGCTTGCTGCACAACTGGAACGCGGCGACCGCTTCGTCGTCCGTCGCGGACAAGAATTTCACCCGTCCCATATCGTTGAGCCAGGCGTGCTCGGGCCCGATGCCGGGATAGTCGAGGCCCGCGGAAATTGAATGCGCTTCGGTGATCTGCCCGTCGTCATCCATCAAAAGGTAAGTACGGTTGCCGTGCAGCACGCCCGGCCGTCCGCCGGCGACGGAAGCCGCGTGCTGGCCGCTCGGGATGCCGTGGCCGGCGGCTTCGACGCCGTAGATTTCGATCGAACGCTCATCGAGAAACGGATGGAACAAACCCATGGCGTTGGAGCCGCCGCCGATGCAGGCGATCAGCAAATCCGGCAGCCGGCCTTCTGCGGCTTGCATCTGCTCGCGCGTCTCGCGGCCGATGATGCATTGGAAATCGCGCACCATCGCCGGGTAGGGATGCGGGCCGGCGACCGTGCCGATGCAGTAGAACGTGTCGGCGACATTGGTAACCCAGTCGCGCAGCGCCTCGTTCATGGCGTCTTTCAGCGTACGCGAGCCGGAGGTCACGCCGCGCACTTCGGCGCCCAGCATCTTCATGCGCAGCACGTTCGGCTTCTGCCGCTCGACGTCGACCGCGCCCATGTAGACGATGCAGGGCAGACCGAACTTGGCGCAGAGCGTGGCGGTGGCGACACCGTGCATCCCGGCGCCGGTCTCGGCGATAATGCGGGTCTTGCCCATGCGCAACGCCAGCATGATCTGGCCGAGCACATTATTCACCTTGTGTGCGCCGGTGTGGTTGAGTTCCTCGCGCTTGAAATAGATTTTGCCGCCCCCGCAATGTTGCGTCAGCCGCTCGGCGAAATACAAAGGCGACGGCCGCCCTACGTAGTTCGAGAGGTAGCCATCCATTTCTTTCTGAAATTTCGCGTCGGCCTTTGCCGCTGCGTAGGCCTTTTCCAGATCGAGGATCAGCGGCATCAGCGTCTCGGCGACGAAGCGGCCGCCATAGATGCCGAAGTGCCCGCGCTCATCGGGGCCGGTGCGGAATGAATTGGGCTGCGGCGCGGTCATGCGCCAACCTTCACGGCGAGCATAGCGTCGGCGGCGCGCGCGGCGCGGATGAAGGCCTTGATTTTGTCCGGGTCTTTTTCCCCGGGTGCGCGTTCGACGCCGGAAGAGACGTCAACTCCCTGCGCGCGGGTAATGCGCAGCGCCTCGGCCACATTGCCGGCGTCGAGCCCGCCCGACAGCATGAACGGAATTCCCGGATCGATACCCCTGAGCAGCGTCCAGTCGAAAGGCTGGCCGAGCCCGCCCGGCCGCGTGGCGTCTTGCGGCGCGCGCGCGTCAAAGATCACGCGGTCGGCGACCTCGGCATATCGTTCGATGCGATCGAGATCGCCTTGCGCCGCGATCGGCAGCGCCTTCATCACCGGCAGACCGAATGTTTGCCGAACGGCCTCGACACGGTCGGCAAACTCCATACCGTGCAATTGCAGCATGTCAGGTTTCAGCGCTTTGACGATAGCGTCCAGAGTCTCGTCTTCGGCATCGACGGTGAGCGCGACCTTGCCGGCGCGGCCTCTGACGCGCGCTGCCGAGCGCACGCGCCACGTCTAGCCCCGAGATGGCGCGGGCTCGGCGGGAAAGAACACGAAGCCGACCAGATTCGGCGCCCAATTCAAGCGCCACATCAAGCGCTTGCGGGGTCGACAGGCCGCAGATTTTGACCACTAGAGCCATACGGGCGGGTTCTACCGCCTTATCCAGCCAGCCGCAAAGCAGAACCAACAGGCCCATCAGGAAATCAGCTGGCGGGATCGCCAGCGGGCCGGCGTTCAGGTGCCGACGGCGGTTTCTCGCGCGTGTCGAAACGGCGGCGGACGGCGTCCATCTCCTCGATGCAGCGCGCGCACTTCGCCGTCGAGCCGGCGGGCGCTGCGCCGCCATTTGCCCTGGCGGATCCAGGCGGCGATGCCGCCGACCAGCACGCCGAGGATCAGCACCGCGAAGAGGATCACGAACAGCGGCAAAGTCGCCGCATAGGCCGGGCTCGTCGATGCGAACGGATCGAACGACACCGTCACCGACTGCCGGTTGGCCACCGCGAAAGCGATGATAACCACGGCGAGCGGGACGACTATGATGGCCGTGACAATTTTGCGGAACATCGTTGTGGCTTTCTCAAAGCAGCAGGGGCCGGGCAAGCCTGCCATCACAATAGAACTCTAGCCGCAAGTCGGGTAAACCCGATGCCGTATAAGCCCGGCCACTCCTTCGCCGAACCGGTCTTGTTCAGCCGCTCGCGCATTTCCTTACCGGTCTTGAAGAACGGCACGGATTTCTGCTCGACCGAGACGTGGGCGCCGGTGCGCGGATTGCGTCCGGTGCGGGCCGGCCGATGCTTGACCGAGAAGGCGCCGAAGCCGCGCAACTCGACGCGGTCGCCCTTGGCCATGGCATTGGTGACTTCGCCGAGAATCGCGTTGACGATGTTCTCGACGTCGCGCTGGTAGAGGTGCGGGTTCTGGGCGGCGATACGCTGCACAAGCTCGGACTTGATCATTGCGGCCGCCTTACTCGGACAGTGGTCAGTTGGCGGATGGAGGGTGCCAAAGCGCCAAGAGACCGTCAAGATTGAGTCGCTCGACCGCTTGCACCGCACCCCACGCCTCAATGCGCTGCGCAACGGCGGAGAGGCCCACGGCCTGGAACGTCCAGGCCGCGACGTGCAGGAAGGAAAGCTCGCTGAATCGCGGCTCCAGCGAGTAATCGCGCACCGGCGTCGAGGCCGGGACCTTCTTTTCCTTCTCCAGCCAGACCAGCGCGGTCTTTTCGTTGCCGAGGCCGTCCACCAGCTTGAGGCCGACGCCCTGACGGCCGGTAAAGACGCGTCCGTCGTCCACCGCGGCGAGCTGCGCGTCGTCCATCTCGCGGCGGGCCTTCACCAGGCCTTTGAACCAGGCATAGGAGTCGGTAACGATCGCGGCGATCGCGGCGCGGGCCTCCGGGCTGGTCGGCTCGAAGCCGTTGGGCGCTGCCTTAAGCGGCGAGGATTTGACCTCCTCGACCTGGATGCCGATGGTCTTGAGCACTTGCGTGAAGTTCGGATACTGAAACAGCACGCCGATCGAGCCGACCAGCGAGGTATCCTGGGCGATGATGTGGTCGCAAGAGAGCGCGGCGATATAGGCGCCAGAAGCCGCGAGGCCATCGACCACCACCACGGTCGGCTTTCTGGCCTGCAAGGCGCGCAGCGAGTCGTAAAGCTGCTGGGAGCCGGCCGTCGTGCCGCCCGGGCTGTCAATATGTACGATCACCGCGCGTACGCTCGACTTGGCGAGCCGATCGAGTGCTTCGACGCGGTCCTGGTTGCCGCGGATCAGGCCCTGCACCTTGATGCGGGCGATGTAGGCGCCTGGCGCCATAAGCCGGCTGCCGGGCACCAGGACGGCGGCGATGCCTGCCAGCGCGAGGAGCGCGATCAGCAGCGCGCTCGCGCGCCAGAAGGTAAGTTTGCGCCGCATGCGGCGGCGATCGACGATGGCATCGGCATCGAGCGACATGGGGTTCGTCCTCTCAAGTCGAATCGCGTCCCGGATATTACAACGAAGCGCCGGCAAGCGGCCGGTCTTCGGCAATGTGATGTCGTAAAGAAAACCCCCGGGTCAAGCCCCGGGGGTTCGGTATTTAAGGCATAACGCGACTAATCGGCGACCTACTCTTCTGCCTTTTCGGTCTCCGGCTTGTCTTCGCGCTGCTTGAGCGCCGCGCCCAGGATGTCGCCGAGCGATGCGCCGGAATCGGCGGTGCCGTATTGCGCGATCGCCTCCTTCTCCTCGGCCACTTCGAGCGCCTTGATGGAGACGGAAACCTTGCGGGTCTTGCGATCGAACTGGGTGACGCGGGCGTCCACCTTCTGGCCGGCCGCGAAGCGCTCAGGCCGCTGTTCGCCGCGTTCGCGCGCAAGATCGGCGCGGCGGATGAAGGCGGTGAGGTCGGTGCCGACGATCTTGACGTCGATGCCGGACTTTTTCACCTCGGTAACCTCGCAAGTGACAACCGATCCCTTCTTGAGGTCCCCGGCGGACTCCATCGGGTCGCCCGCGAGCTGCTTGATGCCGAGCGAGATGCGCTCCTTTTCGACGTCGACGTCGAGAACCTGCGCCTTGACCATATCGCCCTTTTTGTATTCCTCGATGACCTGCTCGCCCGGCCGTTTCCAGTCGAGGTCGGAGAGGTGGACCATGCCGTCTACCTCGCCGTCGAGCCCGAGGAACAGGCCGAACTCGGTCTTGTTCTTGACTTCGCCTTCCACCGTCGAACCCGGCGGGTGCTTCTCGACGAAGACTTCCCACGGATTGCGCATGGTCTGCTTGAGGCCGAGCGAGATGCGGCGCTTGACCGGATCGACTTCGAGGATCTGCACTTCGACTTCCTGCGAGGTCGAGACGATCTTGCCGGGATGCACGTTCTTCTTGGTCCACGACATTTCGGAGACGTGGATCAGGCCTTCGATGCCCGGCTCCAATTCGACGAAGGCGCCGTAGTCGGTGATGTTGGTGACGCGACCCTTGAATTTGGTGCCGACCGGGAACTTGGCTTCGATGCCCTGCCACGGATCGTCGAGCAGTTGTTTCATTCCAAGTGAAATGCGGTGCGTCTCGTGGTTGATCTTGATGATCTTGACCTTCACCTGCTGGCCGATATTGAGCACCTCGGTCGGGTGATTGACGCGGCGCCAGGCGATGTCGGTGACATGCAGCAGCCCGTCGATGCCACCGAGGTCGACGAAGGCGCCGTAGTCGGTGATGTTCTTTACCACGCCGTCGATGACCTGGCCCTCTTCGAGGTTCTGCACCAGTTCCTGGCGCTGCTCGGCGCGCGTCTCTTCCAGCACGGTGCGGCGGGAGACGACGATGTTGCCGCGGCGGCGATCCATTTTCAGAATCTGGAACGGCTGATTGACGTTCATCAGCGGTGTGACGTCGCGGATCGGGCGGATGTCCACCTGGCTGCGCGGCAGGAAGGCTACGGCGCCGTCGAGATCGACAGTGAAGCCGCCCTTGACCTGATTGAAGATGACGCCGGTGACCTTCTCGTTGTTCTTGAACGCGGTCTCAAGCTTGCCCCAGCTTTCCTCCCGCCGCGCCTTGTCGCGTGAGAGCACCGCCTCGCCGAGCGCGTTCTCGACGCGCTCCAGATAGACTTCGACCTCGTCGCCGACCTTGAGATCGGACTGGCGTCCGGGCCCGGCGAATTCGCGCAGCGCCACGCGGCCTTCGGTCTTCAGACCGACGTCGATGACGGCCATATCCTTTTCGATGCCGACGATCTTGCCTTTGATGACGGAACCTTCCTGAAGGTTTCCGCCGCCGAAGGTTTCATCGAGCAGCTTGGCGAAGTCTTCACGCGTCGGCGATGTTTGAGCGGTGGCCATGAGTTCTCCTGTAAGCGGCGCGCCGGGGTTGGAATGGCGTTCGCAAAGGCGCGGGCCGAAGGCCCCGCAAGACCTTCGACAGCCACCCGAAATCCCGGATGGCCGGCGCTGATACCGTGCTTTCGGAACGATGGTTCGGTTCAGGCGCCCAACGCTGAAGCACGAGCGGGGCTTTGTCCTCCAACACGAGGGGCGTTAATCGCGCCCTCGGCCCGCTCGGGTGGCCTCGACGATGTCGATGGCGGCCCGGATGGCCGCGTCTATAACCAAATGCGTGGTATCGAGCAAGTGCGCGTCGGGAGCCTGTTTCAGGGGGGCGGCGGCGCGCTGACTGTCGCGCTCGTCTCTTTTGATGATGTCGGCCAGTACCGTATCCTGGTCGATCTGGCGTCCCTGGGCCTGGTATTCGGCTGCCCGGCGGCGGGCGCGCACTTCGGGGGCAGCTGTAACGTAGATCTTAACGTCGGCGTCGGGACAGATGACGGTGCCGATATCGCGGCCGTCGAGCACGGCGCCCGGCGGTCTGGCGGCAAAATCGCGCTGGAAGGCGAGCAGCGCGGCACGCACTTCGGGGATAGCGGAAACCACCGAGGCCGCTTCCCCCACCGCATGGGTCTTGAGGGCGACTTCATCGAAGCTGGCCGGATCGAGCGCTTTGGCGGCAGCGACGGCGGCGGCTTTGTCGTCCGGGCTGCGGCCGGCATCCAGCAAGCTTTTGGCCACCGCGCGGTAGATCTGCCCGGTGTCGAGATGACGCAGCCCATAGTGCGCTGCCAGCCGCTTGCCAAGCGTGCCCTTGCCCGAAGCGGCCGGTCCGTCGATAGCGATAATCATCTTTACCCTCTCCTGGAGGGGGAGGGTCGCTCACCGACGCGAAGCGAAGGTGAGCGGGGTGGGGTGAATATTTTTCCAGAAAGAAAAGCGTCACCCCCTCCCGATTGCGCTGCGCGCAATCGACCTCCCCCCTCCAGGGGGAGGTGAAGAGAGTGCGCGGCGATGATAACGATCATGCTAGGTCCGCGCCGAGCGAACGCATCAACGCGACGAAGCCGGGGAAGCTGGTGGCGATGAACGCGCTATCGTCGACACGCACCGGATTATCGGCGGCAAGCCCCATCATCAACGCGGACATCGCGATGCGGTGATCCATATGCGTAGCGACTTCTCCGCCGCCGGCGACATTGGCCTTGCCGTGCACGATCAGATCGTCGCCTTCGATCTCGACCGTGACGCCATTAACGCGCAGCATCGCCGCGGTCGCCTCCAGCCGGTCGGATTCCTTGACGCGCAATTCCTTCAAGCCACGCATACGCGTGACACCTTCGGCGAACGAAGCGGCCACCGCCAAGATCGGATATTCGTCGATCATTGACGGCGCGCGTTCGGCCGGCACGTCGACACCTTTGAGTTTCGAGGCGGTGACGCGCAGATCGGCGACCTCCTCGCCGCCATCGTCGCGCCTCGCCACCGCTTCGATACCGGCGCCCATCTCGCGCAACGTGGCGATCAGCCCGATGCGCAGCGGATTAGTCATCACTGCATCGAGAGTGAGATCGGAACCGGGCACCAGCAAGCCTGCGACCATCGGAAACGCCGCCGAAGACGGATCGGCCGGCACCAGCACGCTGGCGGGCTCCAGCTCCGGCTGGCCCTGCAAGATGATGCGTCGACCGTGCTCGCCATGCGGTTTGCTGGTCAGTTTGGCGCCGAAATGTTTGAGAAGCCGTTCGGTGTGATCGCGCGTGGCCTCCGCCTCGATCACCGTGGTTTCGCCCGGCGCGGAAAGGCCCGCCAGCAGAACCGCCGACTTGAGCTGCGCCGAAGGCACCGGCGATTCGTAGACGATCGGAACCGGGTCGGCAGCGCCTTGCAGCGTCAGCGGCAGGCGGCCGCCGTCGGCGGCTTTGATCGCCCGCGCGCCCATTTGCTCGAGCGGATCGAGCACGCGCTGCATCGGCCTTCCGCTCAATGAAGCATCGCCGATAAAGGTCGCGGTCACCGCGTTGCCGGCGACGGCGCCGATCGCCAGCCGGCAGCCGGTGCCGGAATTGCCGAAATCGAGCGGACCGGCGGGCTGCGCAAATCCCCCGACGCCGACGCCATGAATCCGCCACAGGCCCTCGGCGGTGCGCTCCAGCCTTGCGCCGAGCGCACGCATCGCCGCGGCGGTATGCAGCACGTCGTCGCCTTCCAATAGGCCGGCGACCGTGGTTTCGCCGACCGTCAGCGCGCCTAGAATCAGCGAGCGGTGCGAGATCGATTTGTCGCCCGGCACCCTGGTACGACCTTGCAGGGGGCCGCCACGGCGCGCGGTCAGCGGTGTCGAATCGGCGGGATGCACGGGCGCTATCCTTAACAATGTGCGCCGTCCTACCACGCAGCCGCGCGGCGCGTCATCCCGCCGGGTTAGGCGGTTTCAAGGCGCGCCTGCGCTATTGACAGCGGCCTTGCAACTAGCCAAGTGAAACACCGATTTACCGACCATTTTGAGGAACCGACCGTGGCGAAAGCTGAACTCGGCACCAAGCGCATCTGTCCGGAAACCGGCCGCAAATTCTACGATCTCGGCAAGACGCCGGTGATATCTCCCTATACCGGCAAGGTCGTGCCGATCGTGGCGCCCGCGCCCTCGCGCGCGCGGGCCGAGCCGGCCCAGCCTGCGCCGGTCGCGCGGCCCGCCCCCGTGCCGGAGCCTGAGGCGATCGTGCCGGAAACGGCGGATGCCGAATTCGTTTCGCTCGAGGATGCCGAAGCCGAACAGCAGGGCAAGAAGCCCGCGGCCGCGGAAGGAGCGGCAGGGGCTGGCGAGACCGAGGAAGTCGAAATCGACGAGAGCCTCGACGATGCCGCCTTCATCGAGGAAGAGGAAGAAGGCGATGCCGATGTGACCGATATCATCGGCGAGACCATCGAGAAGGAAGAAGAGACCTGACGCTTACCGCGCGCCGCACGCGCTTCCCATATTGCGGCAAGAAATTCTGCGAATCGGGGCCATAGCTCAGATGGGAGAGCGCGTGAATGGCATTCACGAGGTCGGCGGTTCGATCCCGCCTGGCTCCACCAACCTTCGCTCGCTTCGCGAGCTACGGCTCGGCAAGCCACTCTTGCCTTTTGCGCGAAGCGGGCCAAGGCTGCCACGCTGTAGTTCCGAAGGAACGAAGGCGGGCCATGAAATACGTCTACATCCTCCAGTCTATTGAATTTGATCGTTTCTACGTCGGGATCACTGACGATCTGCGAAAGAGATTCGCTAAGCACTCTGCGAAAGAGATTCGCTAAGCACAATGCGGGCGGGGTGCCTCACACATCGAAAATCATGCCGTGGCGAGTAAAGACCTACGTTGGCTTCTCCGATGAAGCACAAGCTTTCAAATTTGAAAAATACTTGAAATCACCTTCTGGTCGCGCCTTCGCAAAGAAGCGACTATAATTCCGAAAGCCGCCGGAGGACCCGATGCAAGGCAAGATCGCGCTCGAGGAACACGTCGCCATCGACGCTACGCTCGGCGATTCGAAAGTGTTCGGCGCGCATGTGTGGAACGACCTCGGTCCACGCCTGCTCGACGTGCAGGACATGCGTCTGCGCGAGATGGATAAGCACGGCATCGAGATGATGATCCTGTCGCTGAATGCGCCGGCGGTGCAGGCGATCCACGACGTGAAACAGGCGGTCGCGGTCGCGAAACAAGCAAACAACTCGCTAGCCGAAGAATGTCGCAAGCGCGCCGGTCGTTTCGCCGCTTTTGCCGCGCTGCCGATGCAGGATCCGGAAGCCGCCACCGCCGAGCTCGCCCGCTGCGTCAAGGAACTTGGTTTCGTCGGCGCGCTGGTCAACGGCTTCTCGCAGATCGGCTCGCCCGACAACGTGACCTATTACGATCTGCCGCAGTACCGGCCGTTCTGGCGCGCTGTCGAAGCACTCGACGTACCGTTCTACCTGCATCCGCGCAATCCGCTGCCGAACTGGAACCGGCAATATGAGGGTCATTCATGGCTGCTCGGGCCGAACTGGGCATTCTCGGCGGAGACGGCGGTACACGCGCTGCGCCTGATCGGCAGCGGGCTGTTCGATGAATGCCCGCACCTGAAGATGGTGCTCGGCCACCTCGGCGAAGGTATCCCGGTGCAGCTCTGGCGCATCGACGGCCGCAACGGCTGGATGAAGGCGCCGCACAAATACGCCGCCAAGAACGGCGTCGGCCATTATTTTCGCAAACATTTCCATCTCACCACCTCCGGCAACTTCCATACGCCGTCGCTGGTCAATGCCATGACCGAGATGGGCGCAGAGCGCGTGATGTTTTCGGTCGACTGGCCGTTCGAAGATGTCGGCGAAGGCAGCGACTGGTTCGATAAAGTCGAGATCGGCGAGGCCGACCGGGCGAAAGTCGGCCGCGCCAACGCCATCAAGCTGTTCAAGTTGAAGCTTTGATACGCGCGATCAGGGCATGCGGTAGCGCTCGACCGCATCCTGATTCCAGATCATGCCGTTGCCCCACCGATCGGGCACAACCGCCCCGCCGTCGATGATCTTCAGCGGTTCCTGCACCAGCACGTCCGCCCAGTCGACATATTCGAGGTAATGACACGTTGGCGTCGCGGCCAATAGATGCACGCTCACTTCCGGAAACAGATGCGATGACATCTTGATACGATTAACGGCGGCCAGCTGCGCGGCCTGCCGCCAGCCGGTAACGCCCCCGATGCGTTCGAGATCGGGCATCACGTAGTCGGGCTTGGCCTGCTCAAGGGCGGCGCTCATGCCGGAAGGGAGCGAAAAATTCTCGCCGATCTGGATCGAGACCTTCAGCGCGCGTGCAAGCTTGGCGGCGCCGGCATAGTCATCGTGGCGGATCGGCTCCTCCAGCCAGTAAATGTTTTCAGCATCGAGCGCGCGGCCGCGCGTGAGCGCCTCATCCACGCCGAGCAGCTGATTGTAGTCGATCATTAGATGCACATCGTCGCCGACACGTTTGCGCACCGCATGCACCGCGGCAATATCGCGCGCTAGCGTCGGATAGCCAAGGCGCAACTTGACCGCGCGAAAATTGCCGACGGCGAGCAACTTCTCGGCCTCGGCGGCGAGCGCGCCGAGATCGTCCATCAGGCCGAGGCCGCAACTGTTGTAGGCGGGGATCGGTTTGGGCTCGGCGCCGAGCAGCCGGACCAGCGGCTGTCTCGCGGCAATCGCCAGCGCGTCCCAGCAGGCGACGTCAAATCCTGCCATCGCCATGCGCACGATGCCCTGCACGCCTATCAAGGCAAGACGGCTGGCGAGCTTGCCCCACAGCGCGGCCGGATCGACCCCGTCACCCTTGGTCACCGTCTCGACTTCGCCCAGCAGGCTCATGATCGCCGGCGCCGCCGCGCGCAAATAGCAAAACAGATAGGAGCGGCCGGTGACGCCCTCCTCGGTCTCCAAATCGATCAGCAGGAGCGGTACTCGGCGGAACGCGCCGCGGCTGGTGCCGAGCACGAAATTGGGCGGAATATCGACTGGCGTGGCCCGGATGGCCCGTACGGTCAGATGCGGCATCGATGGTTGATCTGGCACGGAACCCCCGGTCGGCGGCCGATAATATCGCTATGCAGGCCGAATATCCCTTGTTCTTGAACCTTTAACCCGGTCTGCCCATATTACGGGAGACCGGCTGGCGGTTGCTGTCCGGTTGGGGTGCCCGCAAGGGGCCCCGTCAAAGTCGCTTCATGCGAGGGCTTTGAGACCATGTCACGAGTTCCGTCACTATCCAGCCCGTTCCTGTTGGGCTTCGACGAGATCGAGCGCGTGCTCGACCGCGTCGCCAAGGGGGCCGACGGCTACCCGCCCTACAATATCGAACGGCTGGCGCGCGATCCGCAAAACCCGGAGCGGTTGCGCATTACGCTGGCAGTCGCCGGCTTTACCCGAGATCAACTCGACATCTGCGTCGAGGAAAGCCAATTGGTGATCCGCGGGCGCCAACAGGACGACAAGAGCCGGCAATATCTCCACCGCGGCATCGCCGCGCGCCAATTCCAGCGCACCTTCGTGCTGGCGGACGGCATGGAGGTACTGGGCGCCGACCTGAAGAACGGTCTGCTGTCGATCGATCTGGTGCGGCCGCAAGCCGAGCGGATCGTAAAGACGATCATCATCCACGAACAGGAATGACGAATTCGTGAAAACAGGACTCGACCGCGTCGAGCGTTCAATGAAAGGAGTCGAGGGCCATGGACAACGACAAGATGACTGAAACGAACACCGCCAACCCGGCGATCACACAGGAAGCGCTGGCGCGCCTCGGCGACGGCCGCCTGGCTTACGTCAAGGCGATCAATTCCGAGGACGTCGCCAACCTGTTTCCGCAGGCGCCGAAGATCGCGCCCGGCATCAAGTTGTTCGCCCTGCACAGCGCGGACGGCACGCCCATCATGCTGACCGATACCCGCGAAGCCGCGCTTGCCAATGCCTGGAGCCAGGAGCTTGAGGCCGTCAGCGTGCATTAACGGCTCACGCGGAAGCCGAGCAACAATTGATGCTGTCATGGTCGGCGAAAGCGGGCTATCCAATAATCGCAAACCCGATAATTCGAAGACAGTGAGTACTGGATCATCCGTTTTCGCGGATGATGACGGCAGCGCTTGTAACGACAGCTGCGGCTACGCCGCGCTGCTCGCCGCCGGCATCGCCAGCACGGCATAGAGCGCATCGGAATCGCGCGAGTCGCGTAGCTTGCGCGCGATTTCGGGATCGCGCAGCAGGCGCGCAACGCGGGCGAGCGCCTTGAGATGATCGGCGCCGGCGGCTTCCGGCGCCAGCAACAGAAAAATGAGATCGACCGGCTGGCCGTCGAGCGCCTCAAAATCGATGCCACGATCGAGCCGCGAGAACAGGCCGAACAGGCGGCCAAGCTTGGGCAGCTTGCCGTGCGGGATAGCAACGCCGTTGCCCACCGCAGTGGAACCGAGCTTCTCGCGCTGCAACAGAATTTCCAGAATCGCACGCTCGCTCTGACCCGTGAGCTCGGCCGCGCGCGCGGCCAGTTCCTGGATCGCTTGCTTCTTGTTGTTGACCTTCAGCGCCGGAACGATCGCGGTGGGCGCGATGAGATCGGTGAGCGTCATGGACATGGCCAATGATCGGAAATGGCAGCGCTGAATTGCAAGGGATGTTGAAGGCGGCGGACCATAAGGACGGTCCGCGGCGGCGTCAATGGCCGGGGCCATGCCCCGATTGCCGCTTTTTCTCGCATTGTTGTAAGTCTTCAGCCGCCCCGATGGTCCTTGCGGCGTCGCTTATAGCGCCGCAGCCGCTTTTCGATATGGATCGCTGCCTGATCGGCGCTTTCATAGGCATCGGCCGCCATGCCCTCGGCTTCGAGCAGCGTGCCGGAATCCAGATGCAACACGCATTCGGTGTGAAATCCGAAACCATCCTTGCCGACGGTGGCATGCCCGGAATAGCCGCCGCGGAAGTATTTCGCCATCGCCTCTTCGACCCGATCGACAATCCGCTGCCGCAGCGCCACGCCGATATTGAGGTTCTTACCCGAAACGCGCAAAGGCATCGGCCTGCCTCCATTTTCCGCCCGGCTAATTATTTCAGCTAAGGAATGTTCCGCCAAAGGTCAATGCGCCGGCCGGCAGTGCGCCGGCTGTTTACGATGCCGCCGCCTGCTTCTCGCGCCGCCGTTGCACCGAGGATGGAATGCGCATCGCCTCGCGGTACTTGGCGACGGTGCGGCGCGCGATGTCGATGCCGGCTTCGCGTAGTCTGTCGACGATCGTGTCGTCCGAAAGCACGTCGGTCGCGGCCTCGGCGTCGATCAAGTGGCGGATGCGGTGGCGCACGGCTTCGGCGGAATGTGCTTCACCGCCGTCGGCGGACGCGATCGATGAGGTGAAGAAATATTTCAATTCGAAAATGCCGCGCGTGGTCGCCATGTATTTATTGGCGGTGACGCGCGACACGGTCAACTCGTGCATACCGATGGCGTCGGCGACGATCTTGAGATTGAGCGGCCGCAGATGCTGCACGCCTTGGGCGAAGAAAGCGTCCTGTTGACGCACGATTTCGCTCGATACTTTGAGAATGGTCTTGGCGCGCTGGTCGAGCGCGCGCACCAGCCAGGTCGCGGTCTGCAGACAATCGGCGAGATAGGTCTTGTCCTTGTCGGTGCGCGTGGTCTTCGACACTTGCGCATAATATCTTTGGCTGATGAGGACTTTCGGCAGCGTGTCGGAATTGAGCTCAACCTGCCAGGTGCCGTCGGAGGCCGCCCGCACATACACATCCGGCACGATCGGCTGCACCAAGGTCGAGCCGAAGGCGAGTCCTGGTTTGGGATTGAGATTGCGTATCTCCGCAATCATGTCGGCGAGATCTTCCTCGCTGACGCCACATAGCTTTCGCAAAGCGGCGAGATCGCGCTTGGCCAGGAGATCAAGGTGCTCGACCAGCGTCCGCATCGCCGGATCAAAACGGTCGCGGTCCTTGAGCTGAATGGCGAGACAGTCGGTGAGATTGCGCGCGCAGACGCCGGGCGGATCGAGCGTCTGCAGGACGGCGAGCACAGTCTCCACATTGGCGCGCGGCGCGCCGAGCTTGTCGGCGACGGCGTCGAGATCGCCGGTGAGGTAGCCGGCCTCGTCCACCATATCGATCAGATATTGCCCGATCATGCGGCCGGCCGGATCGAAAATCGCCAGCGCCATTTGCTCGGCCAAGTGCGCCGAGAGCGTGATTTCGGCGGTGACGAAGGCTTCCAGATTGTAGGCGCTGTCCTCGCCGCCGCGTGTGCCGGCGCCCGACCATTCCGAATAGGCCGGCGGCGGATTTTCCGGCGCCGGATTTTTCTCAGCCCCATCGTCGGGGAAGACATTGTCGAGTTCGGTGCCGAGCCCTTCCTCCATGGAGGTGCGGCTGGTCTCCATGTCCTCGCCGATCCAATCCGAAGTGGCTGCGGTTTCTTCGCCGCCCTCGCCGTCTTCGGAGGCGGAGCCTTCCGCCTCCGCGGCGGCGACCGGTGCTTCGTCGTCGTCATTGGCGCGCTCAAGCAGCGGGTTGCGCTCAAGCTCGCCTTCGACATAAGCCGCGAGATCGAGGCTGGAGAGTTGCAGCAGCTTGATGGCTTGCATCAGCTGCGGCGTCATCACCAGTGCTTGCGTCTGGCGGAACTCAAGTCTTTGCGACAGCGCCATAGCGGTTTCCCGGCGGAAACTGGTCCGATTCTTGCTTCTTTCTTTTATAGCAGGAGTTTGCCGCCCGCGGTATGCGATTCCGCACTGCGATATTGCACAAATTTTGTGCGGTGACTTAGAGCTTGAATTCCTCGCCCAGATAGAGCCGGCGCACGTCGGGATTGTTGACGATGTCGTCGGCCCGGCCCTCCATCAATACCGAGCCGGAATAGATGATGTAGGCGCGGTCGGTCAGGCCCAGCGTCTCGCGCACATTGTGGTCGGTGATCAGCACCCCGATGCCGCGATTGGTCAGGTGGCGCACCAGTGCCTGGATGTCGCCGACCGCAATCGGGTCGATGCCGGCGAACGGCTCGTCCAGCAGCATATAGCTCGGTCGCGTCGCCAGCGCGCGAGCGATTTCGACACGGCGGCGCTCGCCGCCGGAGAGCGCGATCGTTGGCGTCTTGCGCAAACGCGCAATATTGAATTCTTCCAGCAGCGCGTTGAGGTCGGCTTCGCGGCGGCGGCGGTCCGGCTCCACCATTTCGAGCACCGAGCGGATATTGTCCTCGACATTGAGGCCGCGGAAGATCGAGGCCTCCTGCGGCAGGTAGCCGATGCCGAGCCGCGCGCGCTGATACATCGGCAGCACGGTGACATCATAGCCGTCTAGCTCGATGCGGCCGCGGTCGGCTTTGATCAGGCCGGTGATCATGTAGAACACCGTGGTCTTGCCGGCGCCGTTCGGCCCCAGCAGGCCTACCGCCTCCCCCCGCCGCACATAGAGCGTGACACCCTTGACCACCGTGCGCCCGCCGAAGCTTTTCTCCACGCCGTGGACCGCGAGATAGGCGGGGCGCGCGGCTTGGCGGCCATTCCCGTCGCGGCGCGGGCGGCTGGCCGCCGGTTGCGCATTGCCGTTGGACTGGCGCGCCGACTGCGAATTCGCAGTCGCCGCTGCACCGACCTGGCGGATCACCGGCCCGGCCGGCTGCGGGACCGCACGGCGGGCGGGCTGGGACCGGCGTCGAAACAGCGAAAGGATGTTCACCGGGCTACCTCGCGGCGCACGTTGCGCACCGGCTGCTCATCCAGCACTGCCGGGCAGGCCACTTTAGCTGATTCCTCGCCATCACGGGCGTCCGGCCTGATGCGAGAGCGTTTCGGGTCAATTGTGCGCCGGCGCCGGGCGGGGCGCAGACCCGCCCTGCACGCCCGACTTGAGGTCGGGCGCCCCGCTGCCGGGCAGGAACAGGCCTTGCACGCGGTCTCCGCCGTTCTTGCCGGATTCGACCCGCGAGACGCCGCTGGTCAAATCGACCACCAGGCGATCGCCGCGCAACACGTTCTGCCCCTGCGTCATCACCACTTTGCCGTTGAGCGTGACGGTGTTGGTCTTCATGTCAAACACGCCGGTCGCGCCGGTCGCGGTTTGCTCCTTCTGCGTCACCACCACGCCGCCGCGCGCTTCCAGCCGCTTGATCCGCTGCTGGCCGCCCGGGCCGGGGCTCGCCGCTTTCAGGCTCTTGTCCTTGTCGGCGGCATCGTCTTGTTCGTAGAACACCACCAGCGATTTGCAGCGCAAATTGGTGTCGCCCTGCGTCACGCGCACGTCGCCGCTGAAGGTCGCCACCTTATCCTTGTCGCGCACTTCCAGCGTCGCCGCCTCGATATGCACCGGCTGATCGCGATTCTGCGAAAACCCTTGCAGCGCATTGGGCGGGCCCTTCGACGGCTGCGCCTGCGCGCCGGCCGCGGCCAGCAACGCAACGGCGACCAGAAGCGGGCGACGCAGCACGGTCATTGCACTTTGGCTTTGGTTGGCGACGCCGCGGTATCGCCGAGCATCAGGGTCATGTTCACGCCGTCGAACTTCACCAGATCGCCGGAATCGACGATCTCCAGCCGCTTGGCGTCGAGCGTGCCCCGCAGCATCTCGACCGTGACCGGCTGCTCGGACAGCACGTGGCCCTTGCGGATATCGATCGTCGCCTGGCTCAGCCGCCCGCGATAGCCGGTGGACGAACTGAGCACGATTTTCTGGTCGAGCTTGATGATCTCGCCTTTACTGTCATAGACGCCGGCCGCCGCGGTCAATTCCATCGTGCTTTTATCCTGCATCTGCACCTTGGCGCGGATATTGCGCAACTCGATCAAGTCCGGTTTGGTCACGTCCTGCTTCGCAGCGTCGGCGGAAATCTCATAGCCGCGCGCATCGTGCGTGAAACCCGACAGACGCGGATGCTCCATGGTGATTTTGGTGCCGGAGACGACCAGATTGCCGATATCAATCGGCAGCTTCGAAAGCATACGCAACGGATTGAAATAGGTGATCAGAAAAACGCCGGTGAAACCCAGCATCACCACGAGCGGAACGGCGACGCGCAGGACGCGAACCACGCGGCTGTGCCGGCGCGCGGCGCGAAAAGCGCGTTCGCTGTCGCCCCGGCCCATGGTCCAATAAGCATGCGCGGCCGCCCGATCGGTTTGCGCTGTGGTCATGCGGTTCGTGCCCAGATCGGCAATCGGCTCCGTTCGATCTCGATGTCGGAAATCATCTTACGCCCCGTCGCGCAACTTGGCGCGCGAATATGGCCCCCGCGCGGCAGCCGACAGTCAAGAATACAGTCTTTAATACAATAATTTACGCAGAGTGGGAGAAGATATCTTCGGCCGCCCAGCCGGCGAGGTCGAGGCGCCCGCGGTCGGGCAAAAAGTGGAAGCAGGCGGCCGCAAGTGCCGTGCGGTTCTCGCGCGCCAGCATGGCGTCGAGCTTCTCCTTGAGCGCATGCAAATGCAGCACATCGGTCGCCGCATAGGCGACTTGCGCATCGCTGAGCGCGTCGGCGCCCCAGTCGGACAATTGCTGCTGTTTCGAGAGGTCGACACCGAGCACTTCGCGCGCCAGATCCTTGAGGCCGTGCTTGTCGGTATAAGTGCGCGCCAGCCGCGAAGCGATCTTGGTGCAGTAGACCGGCTCGGCCATCACGCCGAAGGTCTTCGCCAGCATGCCGAGATCGAAGCGCGCGTAGTGGAAGATCTTGAGGATCGACTTGTCGGCGAGTAGCCGCTCGATATTGGGCGCCTTGGTCTGCCCGGCGGCGATCTGCACCACATCGGCCGAGCCGTCGCCGGGCGAGAGCTGAACCACGCAGAGCCGGTCGCGGTGGGGGTCGAGGCCCATGGTCTCGGTGTCGACCGCCACCGCGCCCTTGTAGGCGGAGAGGTTGGGCATATCGCCGCGATGCAGGCGGATGGTCATTTTCTTACCCGGTTCGGCAAACTGGTGCCCAGGAGAGGACTCGAACCTCCACGCCTCGCGGCGCTAGTACCTGAAACTAGTGCGTCTACCAATTCCGCCACCTGGGCTCTTCGCGACTAGGTACGGAGCCGTTTTCGGCTTGTCAAATGAAGCACTTTTCGGAGCCGGCCCTGCCCCCGTTCCGGGTCTGTACAGCCTGCCGCCGATCCTGTATTCCCCGCAACCGTCGATCCCTTTCCATGAGCGCGGAAATGACCGCCAAGAGCAATTTCGACACGCTCATCACCGTCTACGGTGGGTCTGGGTTCCTCGGTCGCCATGTTGTGCGCGCCCTGGCCAAACGGCACTACCGGATCCGCGTGGCGGTGCGCCGGCCCGATCTCGCCAATCATCTGCAGCCGCTCGGCCGTGTCGGCCAGATCCATGCGGTGCAGGCCAATCTGCGCCACGCACCATCCGTAGAAGCCGCAGCGCGCGACGCGAGTGTACTGATCAATCTGGTCGGTCTCCTGTTCGAGCGCGGACGGCAACGCTTCGACTTGATCCACACCTACGGCGCCGAGCAGGTGGCGTTGGCGGCAAGCGCCCACGGCGCGCGCCTGGTGCATGTGTCGGCGATCGGCGCCGCCGCGCATTCGCGCGCTGCCTACGCGCGCTCCAAAGCCGCGGCGGAACGTCTTGTGCTGACGGCGCAGCCGCAGGCGGTCATCATGCGGCCGTCGATCCTGTTCGGGCCGGAGGACGATTTCTTCAATCGCTTCGCCGCGCTGGCGCGAATCTCGCCGGCGTTGCCGCTGATCGGCGGCGGCAGCACCCGCTTCCAGCCGGTTTTTGTCGGCGACGTCGCCGCGGCGATCGCGGACGCGGTGGACGGTAACGCCAAGGGCGGCACGATCTATGAATTGGGCGGGCTGGAGGTGCGGACGTTCAAGCAGCTCATGCAATATGTGTTGACGACCATCGAGCGCAAACGGCTGCTGGTGCCGATTCCGTTCTTTGCCGCCAAGCTGCAAGCAACCTTTCTGCAATACATGCCGACGCCGATGCTCACGCCGGATCAGGTCGAACTGCTACGTGTGGATAATGTGGTCTCCGAAGCAGCGAAGGCGGAAGGCCGCACCCTCCAAGGGCTCGGCATCGAACCGGAGCCGATCGAGGCGATAGTGCCGTCTTATCTCTGGCGCTTTCGCAAGACCGGCCAATTCCGCAGCCGTATCGCGTAGCGGCCGCCGCGCTAATTCTCACGCAAAATAAATTGTCACGAGACCGGCGGCGCCGACTACGATTCGCCACCAGGCGAACAGCGAGAACGTGTGGCGCTGTACGTAGCCGAGAAACGTTTTCACCACGATCCAGCCGAAGATGAATGAGCAGACGAAGCCGACGGCGATCAAGGTGAGGTTGGCGTGGGCAAGCTCGGCGCGATCCTTAAACGCCTCGTAGGCAAAGGCGCCGACCATGGTCGGCATCGCCAGCCAGAACGAGAATTCCGCCGCCGAGCGGCGATCGGCGCCGAACAGCATGGCGCTGACGATGGTGGCGCCGGCGCGCGACACGCCGGGAATCATGGAGAAGCATTGGCACACGCCGATGCCGAAATACATCGGTAGCGTAAAGCCGGTCGCTTCGTGATAGCGCGGCTTCAGATCGAGCCGGTCGACGCCGAGCAAAATGAATCCGCCGACGATGAGTGCGACGCAGACGATGCGGACGTCGAACAGATAAGTCTTGATGATCGGATAGGCCAGCGCGCCTATTACGGCGGCCGGCAAAAACGCCAGCAGCACGCCGATGACAAAGCGCGCCGCCGCCCAGTCGGTGAACATGTTGCGCGCCAGATTCCAGAGACGGCCGAAATAAATACTGAGCAACGCCAGGATGGCGCCGAGCTGAATCAGAATAGCGAACGACTTGCCGAAGGCATCGTCGCCCCAGCCGAGGATGCGTTCCATCAGCAGCAGATGGCCGGTCGAGGACACCGGCAGGTATTCGGTGAGCCCCTCGACGAAGCCAAGCACGGCGGCTTTGACCAGATCGATATTCGCCGCGATCGGACCGGCCACTTGCATGGCATTCAGGGTCATGGGGCGTATTCCGAAAAGATCGGCTCGTTCAAGGGGAAATCGCTAAAGGCCAGCGCTTTTGGCGCAATGCCATCCCTGGGGCAACGAAAAACGGCGTAACCGCCATTAATTTGCTCCGCTTTCGTTGCTCCAACGTGTCGGCTTTCTATAGTGCGTCGACCAATTCCCGCCGCCGCGACCCTAGCCGGAAAACCATGCTGACGCTGTTCCACCAACCGCTTTGCCCGCATTCGCGCTATGTGCGCCTGATACTCGGCGAATATGGCATCCAAACGCGCCTGCTGGAGGAACGGTTCTGGGAACGGCGGGAAGAATTCCTGCTGCTCAATCCAGCGGGCGAAGTCCCCGTGCTGGTGGCCGAGGGCCAGCCGGCGATCCCCGGCGCGGCGATCATCGCCGAATATATCGAGGAGACGCTGCCGCCGGAGCATAGCGGGGACCGCCTGCTGCCGGCGGCGCCAGCGAAGCGGGTCGAAGTGCGCCGGCTGGCGAGCTGGTTCAACGACAAATTCCATGCCGAGGTCAGCGGCCCATTGGTCAACGAACGCGTGTTCAAGCGGCATATGACGGAGGATCAGGGGGGCGGCGCGCCCGATACGGCATCGATGCGCGCCGCCCGCCACAATATCCGCTATCATCTGGCCTATATCGGCTGGCTGGTGCGCACGCGCGATTGGCTCGCCGGCGACAGGCTGAGCCTGGCCGACCTTGCCGCGGCGGCGCATCTTTCCGCCGCCGATTATTTGGGCGATGTGCCGTGGAACGCAGACGAAGCCGCCAAGAACTGGTACGCGCGCGTGAAATCGCGGCCCGCGTTCCGGGCGATCCTGGCCGACACGCTGGCCGGACTGCCGCCGGCGGAAAGCTACGCCAATCTCGACTTCTGACCGATCCTGACAAGATCAAGGCCGCGCTGATCGAGCACGCGAAGGCGCGCGGCTTCGGCGTGGCCGGCATCACGCGTCCCGATGCGGTGCCGGAAGCCAAGGCGCGGCTGCAACGATTTCTCGCCGACGGCGCGCATGGCGACATGGTGTGGATGGAGGCGACCGCCGAACGGCGCGGCTCGCCGAGCGCGCTATGGCCCGACGTGCGCTCGCTGATCATGCTGGGCATGAACTATGGACCGGACACGGATCCGCTGGCGATCCTTGCGTGCAAGGACCGCGCCGCCATTTCGACCTATGCCAAAGGCGACGACTATCACGAGTTGATCAAATCGCGGCTGAAAGACATCGCGCGCTGGCTCGTCGAGACTGCCGGCGGCGAGGTGAAGGTGTTCGTCGACACCGCGGCGGTGATGGAAAAACCGCTGGCGGCAAACGCCGGTCTCGGCTGGCAGGGCAAGCACACGAATTTGGTGTCACGTCAATTTGGGTCTTGGCTCTTCCTCGGTTCGATATTCACCACGCTTGAGCTGCCCGCCGACAACGCCGAGCCGGATAACTGCGGCACCTGTCGTGCTTGTCTCAACGTCTGTCCAACCGCGGCCTTTCCTGCGCCTTACCGCCTCGACGCACGGCGCTGCATTTCGTATCTCACCATCGAGCACAAGGGACCGATCCCGCGCGAATTCCGCGCCGCGATGGGCAACCGCATTTATGGCTGCGACGATTGCCTGGCGGTTTGTCCGTGGAACAAGTTCGCGAGCCAAGGCCGCGAGGCCAAACTCGCCGCACACGAGACCCTACGCGCGCCCGAACTTAAGGAGCTTGCGCGTCTCGACGATGCGCAATTCCGTGCGCTGTTTGCCAAGACCTCGATCAAACGCACCGGCCGCGACCGTTTCGTGCGCAATGTTCTCATCGCCATCGGCAATTCAGGTGACGCCTCGCTCGCGCGCGAGGCCGAACGTTTGCTCGATGACGTCTCGCCGTTGGTGCGCGGCGCCGCGGTGTGGGCGCTGTCGCGTCTGCTGCCGAGGGAAGAGTTCGCTGGGTTGAAGAAGAGCGATCCTGACACGTCGGTCAACGAAGAATGGACGTTGGCCCTATCGACTTTGTGAGGCGATGCGAAATACTCCGTTCATTCCCGCGAAAGCGGGAATCCAGGGCACCTGCGTCAGGTCGTAATTTTGGCTCCTGGGTCCCCGCTTTTCGCCTTCGCGCTCTGCGCTCTCGCCTTCGCGTGGACGGGTCGCGGGGACGAGCGGGAGAAAACCGCCGCTTAAGCGAATTCTTTGACCGCCGCGATGAGCCGCTCAATGTCCTCCGGCCGCGACAGCCGATGATCGCCGTCCTTGATCAACGTCAGCACTACGTCGTCGCGCGCAAAGCGCGCCACCACTTCCACCGCATGCCGCCACGGCACGTCCGCATCCTGCACGCCTTGCAGAACATGCACCGGGCAACCGGTTTCGATGAGGCCGCCCAGCAGCAGATGCCTACGGCCGTCCTCGATCAGGCCGCGCGTGACCGGATAGGGCGCTTCGGAATATTGCGACGGCCGCATCCAAAAACCCTTCTCCTCGATCTCGCGCCTGGCCGCGTCTGAAAAGTGCTTCCACATCAGCTCTTCGGTGAAATCCACCGCCGGCGCGATCAGCACCATGCCGGCGATCGGCGCGGCGCTTTTTTGCCTGCGCAGCTCTCGCGCCAGCAGCAGCGCCAGCCAGCCGCCCATGGATGAGCCGACGACCACCTGCGGGCCTTGCACGAACCGCGCATAGACCGCGATGCTCTCTTCCAGCCAGCGGCTGATGCAGCCTTCGGTGAATTCACCGCCCAATTCGCCGTGGCCGGAATAGTCGAACCGTACGCAGGCGCGGCCTTGCGTTTCCGCCCAGCGGTCTATCGCTTCGGCCTTGGTTCCCTTCATGTCGGACTTGAAGCCGCCGAGCCAGAACAGCCCGGGACTCTTGCCTTCGCGCGCGCGCACGGCAACGGTCCGCGCCGGCGATTCGATGGTCTGGGATGTCAGGCGAGCTTCACTCATGTGCCTCGGGCTGCACTTAAATGGATTATCGCGATTTTCCGTCGTCGCACCTTCTCGCCGCAAGCCGGCCCTTCATGCAAGGGGCCAAAGCGTTGCCGAAGCCATTTGGGGCATTTATATCTCGCTCCAGGCTCGCGGCGTCTGACGCCGATGGCTCCGAGGTCGTAAACGCAATGTCGAGTGTGCCCGCGCCCGCAATACCGGCCGTCAAGGACCGCGCCCCGGCAGCGCGCGGCGATACTTTCGAACCCGGTTCCGGGACCAAGGCGCGCGTGCGCGCGGCGCGCGACCCGATCGCCGTTCTCATCGCTGTACCCACGCTCGACGGCGGCGCGGCCGATATCGGCGCGGTCGGACTGGTGCGCATTCTTGCATCTGCGGGCCACCGCGCCGTCGTGGCCTCGCAGGCCGGACGGCTGGTCGCCGACGTGACGGCGGCGGGCGGGGAATTCATCCCGCTCAATCTCGCCAGCAACAATCCTTTCCGCATCCTGCGTGGGGCCGCCGCGCTGAACCGCATCGCGCGCGAACGCAAATGCGACGCGATTCACGCGCTCGGCCGCTCCGCGGCGTGGAGCGCCTATCTCGCGGCGCGGCGGCGCGGCATCCCGTTCCTGACCAGCTGGTACAAGGGCTTTCGCGACCAGAACGTCTTCAAACACCTTTACAACGGCGTGATGGCGCGCGGCGTCCGTGTCGTGGCGGTGAGCGAGCAGATCGCGCAATTGATCAACGACCGCTACGGCATGCCGTGGGAGCGCATCGCGGTAGTGCCGTCGAGCGTCGACGCCGGACGTTTCGATCCGGCCGCGATAACGCACGGGCGTGTCGAGGCGACGCGTCAGGCGTGGGGCATCAAGCCCGAAACCAAAGTGATCCTGATCGTCGGCCGCATCGTGCGCCGCAAAGGCCATCATATCGTGGTAAAGGCAGCGAAGCGGCTGAAAGAGATGGGTTTCAAGGATTTCCTGTGCGTCTTCGTCGGCGAGGACCGCGGTCGCACGCACTACACCGGCGAGCTTTGGGATCTGGTGTTGGCGACGGGCACCATGGACGCGATCCGCATGGCGGCGCCGGTCGCCGACATGCCGGCCGCCTATGCCGCGGCCGCGGTCGTGGTCTCGGCGGCAGTACAGCCGGAAGGCGTGCAACGCTCGATCCTGGAGGCGCAGGCGATGGCGCGACCTGTGATCGTCTCCGACCTCGGCACCGGCCCAGACGTCGTGCTCACACCCCCCGCGGTGCCGGAGAACCGCATCACCGGTTTGCGCTTTCACGCCGGCGACGACGCCGCCCTGGCAACGACTTTGCTGCGGCTATTCGCTTTGCCCGAGCCGGCCCGCCGCGCCATGGGCGCGCGCGGCCGCGATTGGATACTCGGCCATTTCAACGCACAGGCGGTCGCCGAACAGATGCTGCAGCTTTATGACGAAATCGCCGGACGCGGAAAAACGCCGGCGCTCGCCCCGCCATTGCGACAAAATTAGAGGTATTTGAATGATTTGACCGTAATTCCCGTCGTTTCGCTCGATACTATTGACGAAACTACGTTGACTTATTCGCCGTTTCTACCAATCTTTCATCTCCCGAGGCGCCCCTGTAGGCCCCGGCTCGTCGCAACAGCATGAGGAGAAAAAAGCCATTCGTCGTCCGATGAAGTCCGCGCTGCCCGCCCAAAAGGACGGCCCGCGCATCAACGAGGAGATCCGCGCCCGAGAGGTTCAGCTGATCGATAGTACCGGCGACAACAAAGGTGTCGTCGATTTTCAAACCGCCATGAGCATGGCGGAAGCAGCGGGGCTCGACCTGGTGGAGATCTCTCCCAACACGACCCCGCCTGTAGTCAAAATCCTGGATTTCGGCAAATACAAATTCCAGGCGCAAAAAAAAGCCGCCGAAGCTCGCAAAAAACAAAAAGTCGTCGAGATCAAGGAGATCAAGCTCCGGCCGATGATCGACGATCACGATTACGACGTGAAGATGCGTTCGATGAAGCGCTTCTTCGAAGAGGGCGACAAAGTCAAAATCACCCTGCGCTTCCGCGGCCGCGAAATGGCGCACCAGGAGCTCGGCTACAAGCTGCTCAATCGCGTCAAGGAAGACACCGCGCCGCTCGCCAAGATCGAATCGGAGCCGCGATTCGAAGGCCGGCAGATGGTGATGCTGCTGGCACCGCGATAATTTCGTGGTTGTCATTCCGGGTTCGCGGGCTAACGCCCCGCGCCCCGGAATGACAGATCGAGCTGAGCGCTGCTCAGCCGTCTATTTGCGCTCGGCTTCCCAACGTCCGGCGCAGCTCCCGCTCGAACCGATGCCGTGCCAGGTGCCGGTGCCGGAGCTTGCCGACAGGCGGCCGGTGCCGCTCGCGCCTTTGTCGCCGACCTTGATGCTGACATTGACAGCGCCGTTGCTGGCGATCGTGCCGGCGAGGTTCACCGACCCGTCGCCCCGATAGCTGACGCGGCCGTTCGCGACCTTCAAGCCGTAGCGATAGCCGCGATCGCAATCGCCTTTTTCGGTGATGATCAGCACGCTCCAGTCGCCGTCCTGGACAGCGGCCAGAGCGGCCCGCGGCGGGCTGACGAAGGCCGCACCGGCCAGCAGCGCCGACAAGACAACGAAATTCATTGCGCGACGCATATAACGACCCCCTGAATGGTGCTGATTTAAAAAGAGCCATAGCAAAGGGCCTGAAACACAACGTTAACGGCATTGGTTGCAAGGCCGGGCCGCCTCTGCCATAACGCCGCCCTCTCGCCGCCCGGCCAGTCAGGGCTGCCGTGGCGGCGATAAAAAGCTCAATTCCGAGCGTCCGCTCAAAGACTTAGGTTCTTAAGAGCACATCCCGGCCAAGTGCGGCCTCGCGCCCCATGTTGCGCCGATGAGGAGAGCAAAATGCCCAAGCTGAAGACCAAATCGGGCGCTAAAAAGCGCTTCAAGATCACCGCGACCGGCAAGGTGAAATTCCAGCAATCCGGCAAGCGCCACGGCATGATAAAGCGGACCACCAAGCAAATCCGCGAGCATCGCGGTACCAAGGTGCTGTTCAAGACCGACGGCGACAACATCAAGAAATACTTTTTGCCCAACGGCTAATCGTATTCTAAGGCCGCCCGCGCGCGGTCTTACGTCCCCGTCAAGCATCGCGATGAACCGCAAGGAGATTTGTCATGGCCCGCGTCAAACGTGGCGTCACCTCGCACGCCAAGCACAAGAAAGTCCTCAAGGCCGCCAAGGGCTATTACGGCCGCCGCAAGAACACGATCCGCATCGCCAAGCAGGCGGTCGAGAAGGCCGGCCAATACGCCTTCCGCGACCGCAAGCGGCGCAAGCGCACCTTCCGCGCGCTGTGGATTCAGCGCTTGAACGCCGCGGTGCGGCCGTTCGGCCTCAACTACAGCCGTTTCATCGCCGGACTGGCGAAATCCGGCATCACGGTCGACCGCAAGGTGCTGTCCGATCTTGCCATCCGCGAGCCGGCGGCGTTCCAGGCGATCGTGGAAAAGGCCAAGGCCGCGTTGCCGGCCTAAAGTTTTGAGGTCGTCATGCCCGGCCTTGTGCCGGGCATCCACGTCTACTTTGTAAATCAAGACGTGGATGGCCGGGACGAGCCCGGCCATGACGTGGCATAGGATAGCCCTTGCCATGACCGACATCGCAGATTTGGAAAAAAACCTGCTCGCCGCCATCGCTGCGGCCAAGGACGAAGCGGCGCTGGAAGCCGTGCGCGTGGCCGCGCTCGGCAAGAGCGGCTCGGTCTCGGCGCTGCTCAAGACGCTCGGCTCGATGACGCCGGATGAGCGCAAGGTGCAGGGCCCGGCGATCAACGGCTTGAAGGACCGCGTCACCGCCGCTATCGCGGCAGCCAAGGACGCGCTTGGCGCCGCCGCGCTCGACGCAAGACTTAGCACCGAGACGGTCGACGTCACGCTGCCGGTGCGCCAGGCGCCGGCCGAGACCGGCCGCCTGCATCCGATCAGCCAGGTGACCGACGAACTCACCGCCATCTTCGCCGACATGGGCTTCGCGGTGGCGGAAGGTCCAGACATCGAGACCGACGACTACAACTTCACCAAGCTGAATTTTCCCGAAGGCCATCCGGCGCGGGACATGCACGACACTTTCTATTTTCCGCCCAAGCCCGATGGCTCGCGGCTGTTGCTGCGCACTCACACTTCGCCGGTGCAGGTGCGCACCATGTTGAGTCAGAAGCCGCCGATCCGCGTCATCATTCCCGGCCGCACCTATCGAAGCGATAGCGACCAGACGCACACGCCGATGTTCCACCAGGTCGAGGGCCTGGTCATCGACAAGGGCTCGCATCTCGGCCACCTGAAATGGATTCTCGAGGAGTTCTGCAAGGCCTTCTTCGAGGTCGACAGCGTGAAGATGCGCTTCCGGCCGTCGTTCTTTCCGTTCACCGAGCCCTCGCTCGAAGTCGACATCCAGTGCAAGCGCGACAAAGGCGAGATCCGTTTCGGCGAGGGCGAGGATTGGCTGGAGATTCTCGGCTGCGGCATGGTGCATCCCAACGTGCTGCGTAACTGCGGGCTCGACCCGGCGGAATATCAGGGCTTCGCCTGGGGCATGGGGATCGACCGCATCGCCATGCTGAAATACGGCATGAACGACCTGCGCGCGTTCTTCGAGGCCGACGCGCGCTGGCTCGCGCATTACGGCTTCCGGCCGCTCGACTTCCCGACTCTGGCGGGGGGATTGAGCCCGTGAAGCCTTCAATGCTGAGCATAATGGCGAGTGCGCTTCCTTTTCCCTCCCCCGCTTGCGGGGGAGGGTCAGGGAGGGGGAACCCGAAATCGTGCCAATGACGGAAACACATAAGAACCCTGAGTGGCAGGTCACGCGGAAAATGCGCGCGCGCGCGCGATCATTGCGTCGCGATTCCACCGACGCGGAGCGGATCATCTGGAGTGCATTACGCGCGCACCGATTGAACGGCGCTGGCTTTCGTCGCCAAAAGCCGATCGGTCCTTATGTAGCGGACTTCGTGCGCCAAGGCTCAATGTTGATCATTGAGCTCGACGGCGGCCAGCAATTTGAATCTGAACAAATGAAGCGCGATGCGCGAAGAGATTCGTTTCTCGCTATGAAAGGTTATCGCGTTCTTCGATTCGACAATCATGATGTCGTGAAGAATAGGGACGGCGTGCTGGAAACGATTGCCGCTGCAATTGGCCATTCCCCCTCCCCAACCCTCCCCCGCAAGCGGGGGAGGGAGAAAACCAGCGCGAGCGGAGGTTCCGCGTCGTGAAATTCACCTTGCCTTGGCTGAAAGAGCATCTCGACACCGACGAGCCACTGGCCGCGATCGTGGACAAGCTCACCATGATCGGGCTTGAGGTCGAGCGCGTCGAGGACAAGGCCGCGCTCCTCAAGCCTTTTGTGATCGCCTCGGTCATCTCCACCGAGAAACATCCGAATGCGGATCGTCTCAAAGTGTGCATGGTCGACATCGGCGATGGGAAGCCCATTCAAGTCGTGTGCGGCGCGCCCAATGCGCGCGCCGGCATGAAAGGCGTGTTCTCGGCGCCCGGCACCTTTATTCCCGGCAAGAACATCACGCTCAACGTGGGCACCATCCGCGGCGTGGAAAGCCGCGGCATGTTGATGTCGGAAGCCGAACTGATGCTGTCGGACGACCACGACGGCATTATCGATTTGCCAGCCGAGGCGCCGGTCGGCAAAAGCTATGCCGAATATGCGGCGCTCGGCGATCCGGTGATCGAGATCAACCTCACCCCCAATCGGCCCGATTGCACCGGCGTCAACGGCATCGCCCGCGATCTCGGCGCCACGACCATCGGCGACTTCAAGGACCGCCCGCCCAAGCAGGTCAAGGGCACGTTCCCCTGCCCGGTCAAGGTCACACTCGATTTCGGCGCCATCCATTCGCTGTGCCCGGCCTTCGGCCTGCGGCTGGTCAAGGGCGTCAAGAACGGGCCTTCGCCCGACTGGCTGCAAAAGCGGCTCACGGCCATCGGCCTGCGCCCGATCAACGCGCTGGTCGACATCACCAATTTCATCACCTTCGACCGCGGCCGCCCGCTGCATGTGTTCGACGCCGCGAAAGTCCACGGCAATCTCACCGTGCGGCGCGCCAAGAACGGCGAGACGCTGCTGGCGCTCGACGGCAAGACCTACACGCTCGACCAGGCCATGTGCGTGATCGCCGACGAGAAGGGCGTCGAGTCGCTCTCCGGCATCATGGGCGGGGAGGCCACCGGCTGCTCGGAGACCACCACCGACGTGCTGATCGAATCGGCGCTGTGGGACGAACTCAACATCGCGCAAACCGGGCGCAAGCTCGGCATCAATTCCGACGCGCGCTACCGCTTCGAGCGCGGCGTCGATCCGAATTTCATGCTGCCGGGCCTCGAACTTGCCACCCAAATGGTGCTCGATCTCTGCGGCGGCACGCCATCGGAGATCGTGGTCGCCGGCGACCCGAGCCCGAAAGAGAAAGTGATCGATTTCCCGTTGAGCGAATTGCCGCGGCTCGCCGGCCTGAAGCTGCCGCTCGCCGACGTGCGCCGCGTGTTGCAGAAGCTCGGGTTCTTCGCGGTCGGCCAGGACGAGCGCGTGAAAGTCGCGGTGCCGTCGTGGCGGCCGGACGTGCATGGCCGCGCCGATATCGTCGAGGAATTGGTGCGCATCGTCGGCGTCGACCAGGTGCCGTCGGCGCCGTTCCCGCGCGGCGAACACGCGCGCAAGGCCGTGCTCACGCCGATCCAGAACCGCAGCCGCATGGCCAAACGCGCGCTCGCCGCGCGCGCCTTGGTCGAGGCCGTCACCTGGTCGTTCGTCTCGAAGCGCGAGGCCGAATTGTTCGGCGGCGGCAGCCCGGCTTTGGCGCTGGCTAATCCGATCGCGGCCGAGCTTTCCGACATGCGGCCGAGTCTCCTTCCCGGGCTGGCGATGGCGGCGCAGCGCAACGCCGATCGCGGCAACGCCGACGTTGCGCTGTTCGAGGTCGGGCAGATTTTCAAGGGCGACCGGCCGCAAGACCAGTTCACCGCCGCTGCCGGCTTGCGCCGCGCGCTCGCCAAGGCCGCCGGTATCGGCCGGCATTGGTCGAGCAAGGCGGCCCCGGTCGACGCTTTCGACGCCAAGGCCGACGCTTTCGCCGTGCTGGCGGCGGCCGGCGCGCCGATGCAGGCCCTGCAGGTCGTACCGGGGGGGCCGGCGTGGTTCCACTCCGGGCGTTCGGGCACCATCCAGATCGGGCCGCAGAATGTGCTCGGCGCCTTCGGCGAATTGCATCCGCGCGCGCTGGCCGCGCTCAAGGCGGAAGGCCCGCTGGCGGCGTTCGAAGTGATCCTGGAAAAAATCCCCGAGCCGAAGGCGAGACCGACGCGGGCGAAGTCCGCGCTCGAACTGTCGCCGTTCCAGCCGGTCGAGCGCGATTTTGCCTTCGTCGTGGAAAGCGGCGTGAAGGCCGCCGATATCGTTCGCGCGGCGCAGAACGTCGACAAGAAACTGATCGTGGGCGTGACGGTGTTCGACGTCTATGAAGGCAAAGGCATCGAGCCGGGGAAGAAGTCGGTTGCCATCGCGGTCACCATGCAGCCGCGCGAGAAGACCATGACCGATGCAGAGATCGACGCGCTCGGGCAGAAGATCGTTGCCGAAGTTGCCAAGAAGACCGGCGGCGTGCTGCGGGGTTAGGCCTTGATCCGTCACCCTGAGGTGGCCGCGCGCAGGCGGGCCACCGCAAGTCGGCTATAGCCGACTTGCGCACTTAACAATCCGATCTCGGGTAAACCCGAGATCGGTGGGCGACGGCCACCTGGGCCGTTCATCCTTCGAGGCTCGCGCTTCGCGCTCGCACCTCAGGATGACGGGACGAAATCCGCAAACGCAAATCCATCGCGCTCGACCGTCTGGCCGACACGCACCAAAATCTTGCGCGCCAGCATCGGTCCGGCCGACACGAAAGTATGAAATTCGCCGTTCTCGCCGCAAGGATCGATGCCGGCCGGAAACTCCGATAGCAACGCGGTATCGAAACGTCTGCCGGCGAACGATGTCGGCAATTTCTTCAGGTCGACAACGGCAAGATGCGCTTCGACGCCGCCGTCGATCATGTCGCGCGCCAGTCGCCCTGTCGGCCGCAGCCACAATGGAAACACCGGCGCGATGCCGGTGCCGGCGAGATTTTTTTCGCGATAGGCGCGCACGTCCTCCAGATAGAGATCGCCGAAGATGATATGCGTGACGCCGCGCGCCTTTGCGTCAGCCATCGCCGCTGCCATTTCCCGCTCGTAGATCTGGTTCGGGCACGGATAGGGAATGCGCACGACAATCGCCGGCAGACCGGCGGCATCGAGCTGCGCCATCAGCAATTCCTCGCGCACGCCATGCATGCTGACGCGGGCGAAGCTGTCGGTCACCGTTGTCACGGCGCCGACGACGTCGAATTCGCCGGAACGGCGCGTCTCGTGCAGCGCCCAGGCGCTGTCCTTGCCGCTCGACCAGGCGATCAGCGCTTTCGGGCGGGCGGCCATCAGGGTGCCGCCTTGTTGGGGCCGGAGAGCCGGTGGTGGCTAAGCCTTGACATGATGTCCGAATTCTTTCCGGGCGGGCCGGCAGGGTACCCGAATTCGCCCGGCGCGGTAAATTTCATGGCTAACAAATCGTAACTTGCGGCGCGCTAAGGATGAACCAAATTGCAATGAGTCTTCATTAAATTTGGCGACAACAGGACACGTCGGGTATGCGGCGTCGGTACTGGCGCCAGGGGCTTTAAGCGTTATGAGTTGGATGGCCGACGGGATCGGGCGCTTTCTCGCCCACTATCTGGAAAAGCCGGCGCAGGGCTACGAGCCTTTCACGCCGAGCGACGCCGAAGCGTTGCGCGCGACGCTCCAGCCCGGCGACGTGTTGCTGATCGAAGGCCACAACCATATTTCCGGCGTCATCAAGTATCTCACGCAGTCAACCTGGTCGCATGCCGCGCTTTATGTCGGGCCGATCGGCGACCGCGTCACCGCCGAGGGCGAACCGCTGGTGCTGGTCGAAGCCAATATCGGCCAAGGCGTGGTGGCGGCGCCGCTGTCGAAATATATCCACTGCCACACCCGCATCTGCCGGCCGACCCAGCTCACCGCCGACGATCGCGCGCGCGTGTGCGCCTACGCCGCCGAGCGTATCGGCTTCGACTACGATCTGAAGAATATCATCGACTTGATGCGCTATCTGTTCCCGCTGCCGGTGCCGCAGCGTTGGCGCCGCCGCCTGATGGCGCTCGGCTCCGGCCACCCGACCCGCATCATCTGCTCGGCGCTGATCGCGCAGGCCTTCGAGAACGTGCGCTATCCGATCCTGCCGAAAGTGACGGCGGTCGAGAGCGAAGCGGCGCGCCAGGAAATTCTGGAAATTCGTCACTCCTCGCTGTTTGCCCCGCGCGATTTCGACATCTCGCCTTATTTCGAGGTGGTCAAGCCGACCTTGGTGAAAGGCTTCGACTACAAGGCGATGGCCTGGGCCGATTTGCCGGCCATCGACGCCGACACACTCGTGCCGGCGCAAGGCGGCGCAGCCGCCGGCGAGACGCTGTCGCCCGTGTAAACGCGGCCATAGCGGCTCTTGCCCGTTTGCTTCCGCCGCCTTACCTCTTGCCTCCATGATCGAGGCGGCCTTCAAAGCCCTGGCGCAATTATTCACGCGGCCGCTGCGCACCGTGCTGATGAAGGCCATCGGCCTTTCTCTCCTGCTGATCGTCATCATCGGCATCGTGCTCAGCCGCATCTTCGGCGCGCTGGCGGCGAGCGGCGCGACTTGGGCTGAGCAGGCATCCGGCGTAGCGCCCCACGCGGCCTGGGCGACGCTCGCCTGGATACTGTCGATCATGGCGAGCCTGGGAATCGTCACCGGCGCGCTGTTCCTGATGCCGGCGGTGACGGCCTTCGTCGGCAGCTTCTTCGTCGACGAGGTGGCCGGCGCAGTGGAGCGCGACAGCTATCCGGCCGAGCCACCGGGCAACGCGCTGCCGCTGCTGCGCGCGCTGATCGAGGGCGTGAAGTTCGCCTTGCTGGCGCTCGCCGTTTACCTCTGCGCCCTGCCGTTCATATTTTTCGCCGGGCTCGGCGTGATCGTTTTGTTCCTGGCGAATGCCTACCTGCTCAGTCGCGAATATTTCGAGCTCGCCGCCATGCGTTTCCGCCCGCCGCATGAAGCCAAAGCGATGCGCAAAGCCAACGCGGCCTATATCTTTCTCGCCGGCATGGCGATCGCGGTGTTCGTGTCGATCCCGCTGGTCAACCTGGCGACACCGATCTTCGCCATGGCCTATATGGTGCATATCCACAAGCGCATGAGCGGCCCGCGCGCGGAATTGATCGAGCCGCCACGCTAATTTTGCCTGCGCTAAATCCTGCGCTGCGCCGTGTTCCAGTGCTTTTCGAGGTTGGCGATCAGCGCCGGGCTGAAATGGCAATAGGCCTGTTCGCGGCAATAGACCGCCATGTAGCGGCGGAACATATCGAGCGGCTCTTCGCTCACCCGGAAGGCGCGCCGGTTGCCCGCCGCGCTGACGACGCCGGAGCCGGTGAAGTCGTCAACCACGCGTTTGATCGCGGCATCCATCTCGTTCGGCGGCACCACTATGTCGCAAATCATGCGTCCTTCCGGCGAGTCGCAATCGAGCCGGCGGTCCATCATGACCAGTTGCCGCGCGATACGCGCGCCGACGAAGCGGGTCAGCCGCAGGTTCGCCGCGCCGGGAATGATGCCCTCCTTGCGCGCCGGCAACGTCATGTAGGCGTCGCTGCCGGCCACCACGTAATCCATCGCCAGCAGATACTGGCAGCCGCCGCCAATGGCGAAAGCATCGAGCCCGGCGATCCACGGTTTCTCATGCGTGCCGCCCTGCATCTCATCGGGTCCGCCAGTCCCGGATGCCACGCCGCGAAACATCTTGTTCACCACGCCCATGTCGCGGCGGATGTACCAGAGGAACGGGATTTTTCCTCGATAGAGATGAGTAAGATTGATGCCGGCGGAGAAGATCTTGCGGCCTTTGTATTTCGGATGATCGACATAGCCGCCGCGCAGCACGCAAATCTCGCTCGATAGGATCGAAAATTGCGATATCCGTCGCGGTTTCGGTGTCGTCGAGCGTGTCGTCGTCCTCGGCATTGAGAAACCGTGGATTGTGGACGGTTACCACCGCGGCGTTGCCCTGCCGCTCGACTTTGGCCGGGCCGAAATCGACGACGCCCTTCCTAATGAACTCAGGCATCAGCCCGATAGCTTGCATCTTTGGACGCAGCATCGCGTGACAAAGATGCATACCGGTCTGTTCGTTGGCGAGGACATGCGCGAGGAAGATTCCCTGGTCGACCTCGACGCCGTCTTTCTCGCCTTGCGGATGTTCGGCCTCGGCATCGACCTGCTTTCGCGTCGGCGTCAGGCCCGGCACCAGTTTGGCCGCGTCGTAGGCGAGTTCATCGACCCGCGGAAAATGGTCGAGGTTTTTGGTCAGCTTGCGATAGACCGCGCCGGCATGCTGCGCGAGAAAATCTTCGCGCGCGGTGCGCGTTTTCAACTGAATAAGACCCGCCGCGATTTGTTGTTCTTTCGTCCGCTGCGGCTTTTTGGGCAGCTTGGATAGAAAATCGGCGCCGGCGCGCCAATATTTCGTCGCGGCCGCGGCATCGCGTTTGAAATTGGCGCCAAAGCGGAGCCGCGTATTCATCCAGGCGGCGCCCGCCTTGGCCGGCAGGCCGGCATTGCCGAAAATTACTTTCGGATCGGCTTGGTCAACGGGCATGATCTTGCCGCTGCCTTCCATACGCAACTCCCTCATCTATTCTTACAAGAACGATTTTCCCGGCCATTGGCACAAGTCCGCGATGATGCACTTCTCGCACAACGGCTTGCGCGCCAGGCAAGTGTAGCGCCCGTGCAGAATAAGCCAATGGTGCGCGTGCGACATGTATTTGCCGGGCACCACTTTCATGAGTTTCTCCTCGACCTCGAGCGGATTCTTGCCGGTCGCCATGCCGGTGCGGTTGCCGACGCGGAAAATATGCGTGTCTACCGCCATGGTCGGCTCGCCGTAGGCGACGTTGAGCACGACGTTGGCGGTCTTGCGGCCAACGCCGGGCAGCGCCTCCAGCGCTTCGCGCGTGCGCGGCACCTTGCCGCCATGTTGTTCGACCAGGATACGCGACAACGCCGTCACGTTCTTGGCCTTGGTGCGATAGAGGCCGATGGTCTTGATCAGCTCGCGCACGCGGTCCTCGCCCAATGCCGCCATTTTTTCCGGTGTGTCGGCGGCGGCGAATAATGCCGGCGTCGCCTTGTTAACGCCGGCATCGGTCGCCTGCGCCGACAACACCACCGCCACCAGCAGCGTGAACGGATTGACGTATCTGAGCTCGGTCTTGGGCTCCGGATCGGCGGCCTTGAAGCGGCGGAACACCTCCTCGATTTGCGCCTTGGTCAAAGGCTTGGTCATGCCATGCAAAGCCTTCGCGTCGGCCTTAGCTTGCTTGCGCGGCGGCTTGAGCTTCGCCGCCTTGCCCTTGCGGGCCTTCGCCAAAGATTTTCGGACCGACTTTTTCGCCATCATTCCGGTATACTGAGCGCCAAAGCTGGGACAATATGACCGCCGACAACGACCTCGAACCCACGATCTTCTCCGCCGTGCTCACCCCGCACCGCTCGCTCGGCAGCGTTGGCTTCCTGGTGCTGATGGTCGTGTTCGGCGGCGCGAGCTTTATTTCCGGCATGGCGTTCCTGCTGATGGGCGCCTGGCCGGTGTTCGGCTTTTTCGGTCTCGATGTACTGCTGCTGTATTGGGCGTTCCGCATCAACTACCGCCACGCTGCCGCTTACGAGCAGGTCACGGTGACGCCGACCGCGCTGAGGGTGCGCAAGGTCAGCCACCGCGGGGCGTCGCGCGAATGGGTGCTCAACCCGCTCTGGGTCAAGCTCGACAAAGTGGCGCATGAGGAATTCGGCATCGAGCGGCTGTTTCTGGTCGCGCGCGGCAAGCAGCTCGTGATCGGGAATTTCCTCGGCCCCGACGAGAAAGCAAGCTTTGCGCGGGAACTCGGCCGCGCGCTGGGCGAAGTCAAGCGCGGGGTGACGAGGACGACGTTCGGTTAGGCAGGAATCGGGTGGCCGGAATGCCTGACCAGGCCTAGATACGTCACATGATGAACATGACCCAGAAAACCGCCGTGATCGACCGTTTTTCTGAATTCGCCCCGCTCCCCACGGCGGCGGCGGATTACGACATCGTGCGCCGCGCCATAACGCATATCCGCGGCAATTGGCGTTCGCAGCCCGAAATCGAGACCATCGCCGATGCCGCCGGCGTTACTCCGACCGACCTGCATCATTTGTTCCGCCGCTGGTGCGGGCTGACGCCGAAGGCGTTCCTGCAGGCGCTGACGCTCAGTAGCGCGCGCGACTTGCTGCGCGCGTCGGCCAGCGTGCTGGACACCGCCTACGAGGTCGGCCTGTCCGGACCCGGCCGGCTGCACGATTTGTTCGTTACCCACGAGGCGATGTCGCCGGGCGAGTGGAAGGCCGGCGGCGAAGGGCTTACCATTTCATACGGCTTCCATCCCTGCCCGTTCGGGACGGCGCTCGTGATGAACACGCCGCGCGGCCTCGCCGGCCTTGCGCTCGCCGACGCCGGCAAGGAGCGTTCCGCGCTGCGCGACATGCGCTCGCGCTGGCCGAAGGCGCGCTACGTCGAGGACTTCGCGGCGACCGCGCCGACCGCCCGGCGCATCTTCGATCCGGCGCTCTGGCGCCCGGACCAGCCGCTGCGCGTGGTGCTGATCGGAACCGATTTCGAGGTGCGCGTGTGGGAAAAGCTGCTGACCATTCCGATGGGCAAGCTCGACACTTATTCCAGCGTCGCTGCCAAGGTCGGCGAACCGAAGGCCGCGCGTGCGGTCGGCGCCGCGGTCGGCAAGAACCCGATCTGCTTCGTGGTGCCATGCCATCGCGTCGTCGGCAAGAACGGCGACCTCACCGGCTATCACTGGGGTCTCACCCGTAAGCGCGCGATGCTGGGCTGGGAAGCGGGCATGGCGGCCGCTTAAAGCCTACGCCGCCAGATCCAACTTCGACGCCACCGTCGAATCCGCATTGAGCCGGTAGATCGTCGGCGCACCGGTATCGATATTCAATTTGGCGATGCTCTCGGGCGTATGTTTGTCGAGCACCATCACCAGCGCGCGCAATGAATTGCCATGCGCCGACACCAGCACGCGTTCGCCGCGCAGCACGCGCGGCAGAATTTCCCGGATGTAATAAGGCAGCACACGCGCGGCGGTGTCGCGCAAAGATTCGCCGCCGGGCGGCGCCACGTCGTACGAGCGGCGCCAGATGTGCACCTGCTCCTCGCCCCATTTCCTGCGCGCGTCGTCTTTATTGAGCCCGGAAAGATCGCCGTAGTCGCGCTCGTTCAGCGCCTGGTCCTTGAACACCGGGATATTTTTCTGGCCGAGCTCGGCCAGCATCAGGTCGAGCGTGCGCTGCGCGCGGATCAGCGCGGAGGTGAAGGCGACGTCGAACTCGATGCCTTGCGCTTTCAACTTGCGGCCGGCCTCGCGCGCCTCGGTGACGCCCTTGTCGGTCAGGTCGATATCGCGCCAGCCAGTAAACAGGTTTTTCTTGTTCCAATCGCTCTCACCGTGACGGACGAGGACAAGCAGGCGATCAGTCATTCCTTGCTTCCCATTTTTTCTGCCTTCGAACCGGACTAAAAATCCTTTAGCCCCAGTACATCCGCCATCGAGTAAAGTCCCGGCTTCTGGTCGCGCGCCCACAATGCGGCATGCAATGCGCCGCGCGCGAAGATCATGCGGTCCTCGGCCTTGTGCGTCAGTTCGACGCGCTCGGCGGGCCCTGCAAAGATCACGCTGTGCTCGCCGACCACGCTGCCGCCGCGCAAATTCGCAAAACCGATATCGCCGGCATGGCGCGCGCCAGTGTTGCCGTCGCGGCTACGCACCGAGTTTCGGTCGAGGTCGATGCCGCGGCCTGCCGCCGCCGCGCGGCCGAGCATCAGCGCGGTGCCGGACGGCGCATCAACCTTCTGATTGTGATGCATCTCGAGGATTTCAATGTCGAAGGACGTGTCGAGCGTCTTGGCGACGCGCCGGGTGAGCGCCGCCAGCAGATTGACGCCGAGGCTCATATTGCCGGATTTCACGATCACCGCACTCCTGGCGGCGTCCTTGATCTTGGCCTCGTCGGCCGCGCTCAGACCCGTGGTGCCGATGATATGGACCTTGCGGCCCTTGGCCGCCAGCGCGGCGAAGGACACGGTCGCAACCGGAGCGGTGAAATCGATAATGCCGTCGGCCTTATCCAGCAACGCCGCCGCGTCGGCGGCAAGCTTGACGCCATTTTCCGACGTGCCGGCAAGCGTGCCGGCATCCCAGCCGATCAGCGGCGAGCGCGCGTCTTCCAGCGCACCGCTCAGCGCAAAACCCTTAGCATCGGCGATCGCCTTGACCAGCGTGCGGCCCATCCGCCCGCCTGCGCCGGCGACCACGAGCCGCATCTCGGCCATCGGTCCAACTCCCGGAACGTGCGGCGTGGGTATAGCGGGGGCGAAGCCGCAGGTCACCTCCCCCGCTTGCGGGGGAGGTCGACGCGCGAAGCGCGGCGGGAGGGGGACGCTGGAGACGCCATTCTTTCCGGCGCCCCTCCCCAACCCTCCCCCGCAAGCGGGGGAGGGAGAAGTGGTCACGGCTGCGGCCCGTCGTAGCCCTCGATGACCACGATATCCGCGGTCGCATGCGGCTGCCGCACCTTGATGTTGGCCTGGTATTCCGGCGAGCGGTAGCAGGCGAGCGCCGCGGCATAGTCCGGAAATTCGATCACCACATTGCGCGAGCGGGCCGCGCCTTCAACGCATTCAAATTTGCCCGCGCGAATAACGTAGCGCCCGCCGAATTTCTTGAAGATCGCGGCATTGGCGGCGGCGTAGGGCTTGTAGCCCTCGTCGCTGTTCACGTCGACGCGTCCGATCCAGTAGCCCTTCGGCATTTTCGTCTCCCTTAGCCTTTTGCCTGTTCGATTTCGGCGACGATGGCATCGGCAGCCGCCTTCGGATCGCGCGCTTCCACCACCGGCCGGCCCACCACTAGATAATCGGCGCCGGCCTCGATTGCCTTTGCCGGCGTCATGATGCGCTTCTGGTCGCCCGCGGCGGCGCCGGCGGGGCGGATGCCCGGCGTCACCAGCGTCATGCCTCGGCCGACGATGCCGCGCAGATTGGCCACCTCCTCCGCCGAACACACCAGGCCGTCGATGCCGATGTCGCGCGCTTGCGACGCGCGCGCGGCGGTCAGCTCGCCGACGCCAAGGCCGTAGCCGGCGGCGGCAAGATCGGCGTCGTCATAAGAGGTGAGCACGGTCACCGCCAGAATGCGCAGCGGCGAGCCGTGCTTGCCGTCCACCGCCGCCTTCATGGTCTGCGGATAGGCGTGCACGGTGAGGAAGGTGGCGCCGAGCTGCGCCACGCTCTCGACACCCTTGGCGACCGTATTGCCGATGTCGTGCAGCTTGAGATCGAGGAACACCTGTTTGCCGGCAGCGATCAAGCCGGCCGCGAACGGCAGCCCGCCGGCGAAAGCGAGCTGATAGCCGATTTTGTAGAAGCACACTGTCTCGCTCAGGCGCGACACCATGGCCTCGGCATCCTGCACCGATGGCAGGTCGAGAGCGACAATCAGGCGTTCGCGTGCGTCCAGCGTCAAAGCAATGTCCTCACATCATCAATCGTGCCAGATCCACCAGCCGGGCGAGTTGCGCGCGAAACAGATTGGCAGTGCCGATATCGGCGATGCTGCCCATGTCGTCGAAGGCCTGATCGGCCTGCGGGATTGCCACCTGTTCGGGGATCACCAGCGCGCCGCAGCCGAGCTCGAGAATTTGCCGCAGCGCCATGAGCGAACGCAAGCCGCCGGAGCGGCCGGGCGAGGCCGATGAGATCGCGAACACGCGATGCTTGAAGGCGGCATAGGTCGGATCGCCGCGCTCGCGCACGCGCGAAACCCAGTCGATGGCGTTCTTGAGCATCGGCGTTACCGAGGCGCTGTATTCGGGGCTGGCGATGAACACGCCGTGGTGCGCCATGATCATCTGCTTGAGCTTGAGCGCGTTGGCGGGCGGACCGGCATTAGCTTCTAGATCGCCCTCATAGAGCGGCAATGGATAGTCCTCGAGCGAGATGCGCGTGACGTCGATGTCGATCAAGAGCCAATTCTTTTGCCGCTAGCGCCGCCAGCTTGACGTTGTGCGAGCCGGTGCGGTTCGAGCCGGGCAGGACGAGGATTTTCGGCGTGGCCATCGGCGGCTCCGTATCGACCCGCCCATAGCACGCCACACTTTCCGTCGTCATTCCGAGAGAGTTCGAAGGGACGGACCCCGAATCCATGACCCCGGTCTGATGTCCGTGGCACTCGGCTTCGCGCGCATGACGCACGCAGCAGGAACGACAAAGAAAATTTATGAAACGCTCGGCTTAGTGCCCGCGATAAACCCACACGCGCGCCGGCGGCAGGTTCAGCCAGATCAGCTCGGAGGGCTCGGCCCTGATTCCCGACAGCACCTTGGGGATCGGCGGTACCATGGCGTAAGTGAACTGGATGAAGGGCGCGCCCGTCGCCAGCAAGCCCATGGCATCCGAAATCAGGCGCAACCGCGTGCGCAGCGGCTTGGTGACCAGCGGCAGTCCCGACACCACAGCCGCGGCCGGCTCGCGCACGAAAGTCTCCAGCAGGCGGCGCAGCCGATAGGCGTCGCCCTGCACGACGGTCGCCGCCGGATAGCGCGTGCGCAACAAGCCGGCAGAAGTCAGGATTGAATTCGACCAGGATCAGACGTTCAGGATTGACGCCACGCTCGACCAGCGCCTGCGTCACCGGACCGGTGCCGGGCCCGAGCTCGATCACGGGGCCGCTCGCGTGCGGATCGACATAGCGCGCCATGGTGCGCGCCAGCGCCTTGCTCGACGGCATCACCGCGCCGGTGGAGATCGGCTTCTCGATCCAGGAACGGATGAATTGCATCTCGTCATCGAGACGCAGGGCCTTCTTGCGACGCGGACTACTGTATGTGAGGGCATTGCTGCGGGTCACGCGTACGGGGAAAGGACTTTAGTCTAGGGACTTCACGGGTATAGGGCGCCGGGCGGGGGGTCAAGATGGCTAGTCGGTATGGCTGCTCCGATTGCCGAGCCCATCGAGAAAATCCTTGACCCGGCTGAAGAATCCGGCCGATTCCGGCTGGGTCGCCTCGGACGAGAGCTTTTCGAACTCCGTCAGCAGTTCGCGCTGGCGCTTGGTCAGGTTTTGCGGCGTTTCCACCGAAACTTGAACGTACATGTCGCCGGTCTGTTTCGAGCGCAGCACCGGCATGCCCTTGCCGGACAGGCGGAAGCGCCGGCCGGCCTGGGTGCCGGCGGGCACCTTGACCCGCGCCTGGCTGCCATCGATGGCCGGCACCTCGAACTCCCCGCCCAAGGCCACGGTCACCATGGAGACGGGCACCCGGCAGTGCAGGTCGGCGCCGTCGCGCTGGAAGAACTCGTGCGGGGTGAGCGACAGGAAAATATAGAGATCGCCGGCCGGTCCCCCGCGCAGGCCCGCCTCGCCTTCGCCGGCGAGCCGGATACGGGTGCCGTCCTCGACGCCGGCCGGAATATTGACCGATAAATTGCGCTCGCGCGTAACGCGCCCGGCGCCCGCGCAAGACGGACAGGGATTTTCGATCACCTGGCCGCGGCCCTGACAGGCCGGGCAGGTGCGCTCGAGGGTGAAGAAGCCTTGCGCGTGGCGGATCTTGCCGGCGCCGCCGCAGGTCGCGCAGGCCTTCGGCTTGCTGCCGGCTTTGGCGCCGGTGCCCGAGCAGGCTTCGCAAATCACCGAGGTCGGGATGCGGATTTGCGCGGTCTTGCCGCTGAAAGCCTCTTCGAGCGTGATCTCCATG